>CAMWUJ010000060.1 GCA_947177405.1 uncultured Porphyromonadaceae bacterium
TATTTTTGACAGGAGAACAGGAGGACAGTATATATTTTTGACAGGAGAACAGGAGGACAGTATATATTTTTGACAGGAGAACAGGAGAACAGGAGAACAGTATATATTTTAAACAGGAGAACAGGAGGACAGGAGGGGACAAACTCTTGTTTATCAAAAAAATTATCCTCCTGTTCTCCTGTTCTCCTGTTCTCCTGTCTAAAAAATTTCTCTACTGTCCTCCTGTTCTCCTGTCTAAAAAATTTCTCTACTGTCCTCCTGTCAAAAAATTGTTCTCCTGTCGATGTAGGGTTAGTTTTGCTCGGTGGCGGCGAATTCCATAAGGTATGCCTTGATGAAGTCGTCGATCTCGCCATCCATCACTCCGTTGACGTCGGAGGTCTGATGGTTGGTGCGGTGATCTTTCACGCGGCGGTCGTCGAATACATAGCTGCGTATCTGGCTTCCCCATTCTATCTTCTTCTTACCGGCCTCCACTTTGGCCTGCTCCTCCATGCGGTGCTGAAGCTCCTTATCGTAGAGAATGGATTTCAACTGACGCATCGCGTTCTCCTTATTCTTTGGCTGGTCGCGGGTTTCGGTATTTTCGATGAGAATCTCCTCCTCCTCGCCGGTATATGGGTCTTTATATTGATAGCGCAGACGCACTCCCGACTCCACCTTATTCACATTCTGACCGCCGGCACCTCCGCTTCGGAAAGTATCCCAAGAAATGCGGGCCGTCTCCACCTCAATCTCGATGGTGTCATCCACAAGGGGAGTAACAAAGACGGAGGCGAAACTTGTCATGCGCTTTCCCTGAGCGTTATAGGGCGACACACGCACCAGACGATGAACGCCGTTTTCACTCTTGAGAAATCCGTAGGCATAGTCTCCCTCAATATTTATAGTCACCGACTTTATGCCGGCCTCGTCGCCGTCGAGCAGCTGTGCGATAGAGGCCTTGTATCCATGACGCTCGGCATAACGAAGATACAGACGCATCAGCATGGAGGCCCAGTCCTGACTCTCGGTGCCGCCGGCTCCGGAATTGATCTTGAGCACAACCCCGAGCTTATCCTCCTCACGACGGAGCATATTGCGGAGTTCGAGTTTCTCTATCTCCTTGATCACACTCTCATATTGAGAGTCGATATCTGCCTCCTCCACAAGTCCTTCCTTGAAGAAATCCATAGCGAGCTCCAGCTCACCTACCTGCTTGTCGAGAGCGGTGTAGGAATCAATCCAGAAGTGAAGGCCTTTTATCTTTCTCATCTGGGCCTCGGCTTTCTCACGGTCTTCCCAGAAGTCGGCCACATGGGTGCGGAGCTCTTCCTCCTCCACCTCTATTTTCTTTGAATCTATGTCAAGGTATCGGCGCAGAGCGTCGCGGCGAGCGCCCACATCCTTCAATTGTTCTGCTGTTATCATTATATAGGTATAATCAGGTTTATTTTCTCTTGAGGGGATAATCATCGGAATACATCCATTCGATCTCCCTTGCATATCGTTTGGCCACAACCGGACGACGCACCTTCATGGTGTTGGTCACCTCGCCGTGCATGATGGCGAAATGATGTGGCAACAGACATATACGTTTTATCTTCTCGTACCCGGCCACATCCTTCTGAAGCTTCTCGATTTCCGACATCACGAATTCGATCACCTTCGGATCAGCCACCATCTTCTCCGAATCG
Source organism: uncultured Porphyromonadaceae bacterium (assembly GCA_947177405.1). Classification (GTDB taxonomy): domain Bacteria; phylum Bacteroidota; class Bacteroidia; order Bacteroidales; family Muribaculaceae; genus Lepagella. The sequence goes on from CAMWUJ010000060.1 coordinate 1,677, forward strand.
GTCTCGGTTATGCCGTTTTTGGCGGCCCATTTACGAAGCTGAGGGAAATTAGGCACCACCAAAGCAGTGACAAATTTCTTCTGATCGCCTATCACTGCCACCTCATCGATATATTTATTCTCTGCCAACCGGCTCTCCATCATCTGAGGAGCCACATATTTTCCATTCGAGGTCTTGAAGAGATCCTTCACACGCTCTGTGAGCACGAGCTGACCGGATGGTGTGAAATAGCCGGCATCGCCTGTGCGGAAGAATCCGTCGTCGGTGAAAGCTTCCTCGTTGGCCTTCGGATTCTTGAAATAGCCGGGTGTAACCGTGGGTCCCTTCACAAGAATCTCATCGTTATCCTTATCAATCTTCACTTCAAGGCCGGGGAGGGGAACACCTACCGATCCTATCTCATATCCGGTCTCCGGGAAGAATGTGACTGTGGCTGTGGTCTCGCTAAGCCCGTAACCGATTATTATATCTATCCCTACGGAACGGAAAAACTCCGTGATCTTATCCGAGAGGGGCGCTCCGGCTGTGGGGAAGAAATTAGGATCAGGAATTCCTATGGCATGTTTGAGCTTGTCGAATATATTTTTGTCCCAGAATCGGTATTCCTTCTCTAAGAGATAAGGCACTTTCTTTCCACGTCGCAGATAGCCGAGATTTCTCTTGCGACCTACGGCTATGGCACGCGCCACCATCATGCGCTGAGCCTTACCCATGGAGGCGATCTTCTCTTTCACCCCGGCATATACCTTCTCCCAGAAGCGGGGCACGGCACACATGATGTTGGGGTGTATATCATGTATATTCTCGGCGATGACACGGGGATCATAGTTGACGGCGATCGCCACTCCCCGGGTGAGGCAGAAGAAGCTCCAGGCTTTCTCAAAGATATGGCTCATGGGGAGAAACGACATTGAGAGGTCATCGTCGTTGATGGCTGTGAGGAGCTCGAGGTGTTTATCTATACAGGCAGTATAATTTCCTTGATTAATAACGACTCCCTTTGGCTCTCCTGTGGTGCCTGAGGTATATATGAGAGTTGCCATGTCGTCGGGCAGGCCTCTCTCCTTCCGGGCCTCAACCTCACGGGCTATCTCTTCAGAGGCCGACATTCCGAGACGCACGAAGTCGTCCCAGAGAATACTTATGGTATCGTCTGCTTCGAGAGTGAGTCCGTCATTCTTGAAGATAACTATTTTCTTTATCTGCTCGGGATGACGTTTCCAATAGCTGTAGGCAAGGGGATACTGATGGCGGTCTCCGACGAAGAGCACCGAAGCCTCGCCATTCTCCACCACAAAATCAAACTGCCCCTGGGAGCTGCTCGAATATACAGGAATGGCCGACATACGGTTATAAAAAGCACCGAATTCCGAAATCAGAATCTGGGGGGTATTGGGAGAGCATATCGCTATACGGTCTTTCTCGATGAGTCCCATGGCGGCGAAGGCTTTGGCTGCCACATCCACCTGCAGGGCAAATTCCCTCCAGGAGGTGGAGAGCCATTCCCCATTCTTGCGCCAGCAGAAACGGTAGGCCTCGCGGTCGCCATATCGCTCGGCATTCCGGGGAATAATTTCAACAAGTTTATTTGCCATTTTCCTAAATTTTTACAAAGGTAACTAAAAATCCCGAGATACCGATATTTTCCAAAAGAAATGCCTTTAGAACTCAAAAAATTAAATGCCGGAATTGCTTTGTGCACAATTCCGGCATTCGTCATATAGATAATTTATTAATTAAAATATCAGCTTCTCAATAATATATATCCCCACACCGGCCAGATATCCCAGGAGTGCAAGCCACGTGAATTTCTTCAGATACCATCCGAAACTTATTTTCTCCAGACCCATGGCGATCACACCGGCAGCCGAACCGATAATAAGTATCGATCCGCCTACTCCGGCACAATATGAGAGGAGCTCCCAGAAGGTTCCGTCGATCACGAAATTGGCAGCATATCCGGTAGCACCCGGATCGGCCACGGGATACATTCCCATCACACCGGCCACCAGGGGCACATTGTCCACAATCGATGAAAGCACACCCAACACTACGTTTATCACATATACGTTATGGATCTTTTCGTCGAGCACTTTCGACATATCAGCCAAGAGACCGGTGCTCTGCAACACTGCCACCGCCATCAGGATTCCCAGGAAGAAGAGAATCGAAGGCATGTCGATACGCGAGATGATTTTGGGCAACCGGAGCTCCTTGGCACCGTCGAGCATCTTCTTGCTGTTATAGAATATCTCGGTGAATACCCAAAGGCATCCCAACACGAAAAGAATACCCACAAATGGAGGAAGATGAGTGATTGATTTGAACACGGGCACGAAAATCAAGCCACCCACACCAAGGAAGAAAATGGTTTTCCGCTCGCGCTTGGATATAAATCGGTTTTCGGTTTCGAAAGGAGGTTGGGAATCGAGGGTGCCGTGAAGGCTGCGCGAGATTATGGCTGTCGGAACAATCATCGCCACCAACGACGGTAAAAGCACATAAGCCAGAAGAGTTGTAGCGGTCACATTTCCTTTCACCCAAAGCATGATTGTGGTCACATCTCCGATAGGCGACCAGGCACCGCCCGTATTTGCCGCCAGCACTATAGCCCCGGCATAGAGCCAGCGCTCCTGCTTGTCGGCTATGAGCTTGCGCAGAAGAAGAATCATCACGATGGTGGTGGTGAGATTATCGAGTATGGCCGACATGAAGAAGGTGGTGAAGGAGATGATCCACAGTAGTTTGCGCTTGTTGCGCGTGGTGATGCGGTCGGTGATTATTCCGAATCCGCCGTGTACATCCACCAATTCCACGATTGTCATGGCGCCAATGAGAAAGAGAAGGGTCTGGGCAATGTCTCCGAGATGCTCCACAATATCTATGTTGAGCACATATTCCAATGCCTGCCGGGCCGGTGAGGCATCGCTCAGAGAGGGATTGTCGGCAAGAAAACGATGGAAATGCTCACCCGAGACTTTCGGCACTATATCGGCTGCTCCCAAGGCATAAAGCACCCACATCAACATTCCGAGCACCAATGCTGAAGCTGTCTTGTCGATCTTCAGAGGATGCTCCAGGGCTATTGCAAGATACCCGACTACGAAAATTATTATAAGTGCGGTTAACATTTGGTTAAAAATATTATGGTTTTTTCATGGAGTGCAAAGGAACATAATTAATTCCGTTTATCCAAATTTAATTAAAGAAAAATTTCCATAATTCTTTCAACTTACTCAAATTTTCCGCAATTCCTAACAAGGCGGCGTTATACATTCATCCACCACTTTGCGGAGTATTCCCTCCTGCATAAGGATAGCTTCCACAAATTCGCGGAACGCCCCTTCCCCACCCCGGATCTCTCCGGGAAACCTCACTTCCGACTTGACATACCACGGGGAATTATCAGGACACCCACTGAATCCCACCTCTCGGAGAAGAGGGAGGTCGTTGATGTCGTCGCCGATGAATGCCACCTCGCGAAGGGTGATTCCCATTTCATCGCAGATCTGCCGGGCGAGCGCCAGTTTATCCTTCACTCCCGTATGGCAGCGGTCGATTTTAAGCTTGACCGCTCTCTGCCTCACTATAGGTGTCTCCTCACCGGTCATGATTGCCAAAGGGATGCCGAGCTTGCGGAGGAAGCTCACTCCCCACCCATCCTTGACCGAGAATTTCTTCATCACGTCGCCATCGGAGGAATAATACATCCCTCCATCGGTCCATACTCCATCGATATCTGTAATGAACAGTTTTGGTAACATTTGAATATCAGCTTAATGCATCAGGATAAATAATTTCATCGGCCTCCAGAGGTTTTGCAAGCCGTCGTCCTATCACCTCATATTTGCGGCTCCACCTGAAGCCGTCACCCGGAGAGAGAAGGTGTATATCATCCTTTGTCAGCACGTGTCCTTCGGGCAATGCGTGGCGGGTGGCGATCGACCTTTCCAGCTTCACCTTTGCCGAAGCCACGGCAGGGTCGATATAAAGATCCTCACGTCCCATCCAGCGCTCCGCAACGCGGATATCGCGCACCATGCGGTTCACGCCGTCAGGACCCAAGGATCCTTTCTGGTCGGTTCCCTTCATGTGCCGGTCGATAGTGATATGCTTCTCAATTATTTTCGCCCCCATGCCCACGGCCACTGCCGGAGCTGCGATCCCTATGGTATGATCGGAGAAACCTATGGTGTATTCCGGATAATTTTTCAGAAGATAGGGTATGGTGCGCAGGTTGAGATTATCGGGGAAGGTGGGATACTGACTCACACAATGCAGGATGGCGATATCCGAATGATAGCGTGTAATAACCTCTAATGCCTCGTCGAGCTCCTTCTTTCCGGCCATACCGGTGGAGAGTATTATGGGAATCCTGGTCTCGGCCATGGCCTCGAGGAGAGGAAGATTTGTGAGGTCGCGGCTCGCCACCTTGAGCCGGTCGGGAGTGAAGAGTTTCAACAGCGACATGCACCCCGGTGAGCACAATGTCTCCACGAAATCGAGGCCAAGCTTCTTGGCATGACGATACACTTCGAGATGATCCTCATCGGAAAGCTCGAGGAATGCGCGGTGTTCGCCGTAGGTGCGTCCGAAAGAATGGGGGGAATTGTAAGGACGGCGCATCTGTTCGGCCGCCAATTCTTCCTTAAGATCACGTTTGGTGAGCTTGACGGCGTCCATAGGGAGGAGGTCGAGATCGGAAGCCTCATCCCGCACAGGGCGAGCCACAAGATCCACTATCAGTTTGGCGATATCCACCGATCCATTATGGTTCTGACCGATCTCGCCTATTATATATGTATGCTGAGGAGTATTCATTTTTCGTTCTGTATGATATTTTCTTTCATTATAGATCCATATTCGGGGTTGGCATCCACCATCTTCACCAGTTCCGGAAGCGATCCGTCGGTTTCGGCGTGCAGACGCCGGAAGAGGGTCTGCAAAAGTCGGAAGTCGGAGGGGGTATCGAGGGTGAGTCGCAGGTCGGTGCGCTGATCCAGGAATCCTGGAAGCGGCATACGGGCTATCGTAAAGGCCTCCGGATGAGTATATAGATATATTGTGACATGTTCAAGATATAGTTTCTCATCTGTAAGCGAGGCTACCCGGCGCAGGGCCTCGGTAGTGGCGAGCTCCGCGAACAGCCCGAGATGGGATTTGATTGTAGGTCGTCCGTCGGGGAAGGCAAAGCAGACATAATCCGCTCCCGATTCGCTTTGACAACGAAACATCTTTTCGAACGACGTCGTGTCAAGAAAAGGATTGTCGGAACATACCCTTATCATACGGTCGATACCGAAGGCGTCGGCAGCCCCGATAAATCTTGAGAGCACATTCTCCTCGCTTCCGCGGAAGCAGGAGATGTCGTGCTGCCGGGCCACCTCCTCAAGCACATCGTCGGCGGCATTGACCGTTGTGGCCAGCACGATTCGTTTGTCGGGGCAATCGCGTTTGATTCTTTCGATTATGATGTCGATGATACGTTTCTCTCCATCGAAGGGGAGAAGGATTTTTGCCGGCATACGGGTGGAACCCGAACGGGCCTGTATCACGATTCCGTCGTGGATAGAATTAACCATGTTGGATTATAATTTTTCTCTCTCGAAGGCATCTATGAAGCTTCCGGGAGTGATATTGATGATTTTTTTTCCCATCTTTCTTGCGTAGGCATCAAGCACATGATAGGCCTTGAAAGCCACGTGCATGTGATAGAGAATGGTATGCAGGCGGGCCGATTCGAGATCTTCCTTTTTCACTGTGTCGGCCTTGGAGGTGTCGCGGTCGTAGAAATGTTTCTGATGCATGAGCACGCAGTTGTCGTCGGTCACCGAGATCTCGGGCAACCATGAATGGTCGGCACCGGCAAGATATATCTTTCCGAAGTCCATTCTCAGAGCCACGGCGATGGATGGAATCAGCACATTGTGAGGACGCGGCATCCCCCACCCCTTGCGATAGACCAGACGCTCGAAAGCCGGGAAACCTTCCACAGGAGTGGTGTTATAGATATGCACGTTCACATTGGGGTTTCCCTCCAGAATTTTTCTCCATTTCCTGTCGGTCAATGCCCGTGAGGGCACGAAGAGATGAAGGGGCCAGTCGGTCTTGGCGGCTATCGATCCGAAAAGAGCCTCGCGCTTCTCATCCACAATCCAGAAAAGCGGATCGGCGATCACATAGTATTCAGGCTTGAGATCGGTATATATATCCGAGGTGGCGCATAGGTTGACCGCCAAAAGGGCGCGGTCTCTCAGGAAGTCGCGGTGTTCGGCCACAGTGCGTGACAGAGAAGGCCCGTTGGCAAGAATCACCAATTCCCTTTCCCCCTCCTTCGGAACGGGAAGAGGGGAACTTCTACGCGACAGCAAAGGAATCTTGATCAGACTCATCAGCGTTTGATTCAGGTCGGAACCCCATTTGGCTATTTTGTCTATTCTCTTCATTATGGTAATTTAGACTCAAAGTTATCATTTTTTTTTGATGAATAAAAATAAATTTCTTTCTTCCGCATAGCCATACACTCTTTTTGGGAAATTTTATTTATATTTGCATACTAATACAATCATTGCAGCGGTAACACAGCGCATTAAAAAGAGCGTTTAATCATGATAGAATTCGATTTAAGCAAGCTCAGTGAGTATCAAGAACATAATCAGCTTGAAGCCAAGAAGGCTAAGGGCGGTTTCCCGGGTTCATTCTGGGAGACATACTCTGCTTTTGCCAATACCGACGGCGGCATCATTCTGCTTGGAGTGCGTGAGGAGAAGGATGGCAGCCTTGTACCGGAAGATGTAGATGCTGCCAAGCTTGAAAAGGACTTCTGGAACATGGTCAACAACCGCCAGAAAATAAGCGCCAACATCGTCACCCGAAATATGGTGAAGATTGATCCGATAGATGGTAAGGATATTCTGATTGTTCGTGTACCGCGTGCCGAGCGTGCAGCCCGTCCTGTATATGTCGGAATGGATCCCAAATCCGGCACTTATCGCCGTAACCACGAGGGGGACTATCATTGCTCGCTTGAAGAGATGTCGCTGATGTTCCGAGATGCCTCCTTTGTTACTCAGGACGCAAAGGTACTCGACAAGATGGATATGACGGTATTCTGCATGGAGACCGTAAAACGGTATCGTAACTTCTTCCGCTCTACACACATCAATCACCTTTGGAACAACGAGGACGATGAGATGTTTCTACGCAAAATCGGTGCGATTGGAATTGGAGAGGATGGCAAATACCATCCAACTTCTGCCGGACTCCTCATGTTCGGATACGAATATGAGATTACCCGAGAGTTTCCAAACTACTTCCTCGACTATCAGGAGAACCGCTCGTTGGGCGCGACCCGCTGGACAGACCGTATTGTCTCCACTTCCGGTGACTGGAGCGGCAACGTGTTCGATTTCGTAATAGAAGCCCTGCGACGTATGCAGCATGGGCTCAAAATACCCTTTGTGCTGAAAGGCAATCTTCGTGTCGATGATACCCCGATCCACAAACTGCTGCGTGAAGCCATAACGAACGCCTGCGTTCATGCTGATTTTTATGGGCGCCAAGGATTGGTGATTCAGAAATCCGAAAAAGGTTATCGCCTCTCAAATCCAGGTACTGTGCGTATCTCAATCACAGAAGCTATCAATGGCGGTATCTCCGATCCCCGTAATGGAATAATGTTAAAGATATTCTCCTTGATTGAATTCGGAGAGCGGGCCGGTAGCGGCCTAAGCGGTATTTGTAAAGTATGGGAAAAAGTTTACCACACCCCAGCCAAAATTGAAGAAACCCACAATAACGGTGTAGCCCGCACAACCCTTACCCTCTCAACCGGAGGCAACGAGCAAGACGTAAAAGCCATGCTCGAACTCTACAGCGACATAATAGACACTCATGAACCCCAAACCGACCAAGATACTGCCCAGAAGAATCCCCTCAGTACTCAGAAAACAGATGTGACTACCCAGAAAATCTCCGGTGCTACCCAGAAAATAGATACTGCTACCCAGAAAAATACCCAGAAAAATAAACAGTCCACTACCCAGAAAGTAGATATGAACTCTAAATCAACCTCGGAAAAGATCGTTCTTGAATTAAAAAAGAATCCATCTTTAAGTCGTAAACAGCTTGCTAAGCTTATACCCGCCATTACGGAAGATGGAATCAAATACCATCTAAGCAAACTTCAGGAAAGGGGAATTATTCGCCGTGTAGGACCCGACAAAGGAGGTCATTGGGTTGTTCTTGGCTATGACGAAGTTCCTTAGACTCCTGCATTAACATTTTTTGTGGAAAGGAGTCTTAGCAAAAATCCGGCGTACTTAATTCTTGGAAAGACATCCTTCGGGAGTAGAAACATAGTCTGCATTCCATAAGTTTTTCAAAAATAATTGACCCGTCATGCCCCATTATACAAAGATAAATACTATCTTTGTGGACAATCAAGGCCGGTGACTGTTCGGTTTCTGTCCATATTAGGAATATTTAATTCATTCCTCCAATTTAATAAAATTGTGACTAAGAGCACGCAGAAGGGGACAGAAATCAGCTTGTCGGCCTTGAATTTTATCCTGCCGGTGTAGAAATCTCAGGATTTTTATTTACATTTGCAATTTATTAGACTATGCGTTTCATCAGACATTGCGTTACAATTAAGATTAGTATATCATGACTTCAACAAACCTGACATTTTCTCTTCTGTTCCTTTCCCTATCCGTGGCTACGGGAGCAACAGCATCCGGCAATTCCCAGGTGAATCAGGACGGTCATCGTCTTCTCCTGTCAAAGGCACGCAATGATTCGACCCGTCACTCCATCTTCGAGCGTAACCGTCCGAAGGGTAACAAGGAGATTCCGGTGCCTCATTTCGCCATTCACACCGAAGACCATAAGTTTGCCCTCACAATCGGAGGCCAGATAAATCCTATCATGGGAGTAGATTTAGGCAACGACCTCTACGAGCAGGGAGCAGGTATCAACTTCGCTACAAATTCCATTCCGGTTCCTCCGGTAAAAGGACATAAATCAGACTTCTATCTCAATGCCCTCAATGCCGACATCGATTTTCAGGTGGAAGGATTCGGAGGGAGTGACGATCAGATCACGGGATATATCAAGTTTGGTACGAACGGCAACAGCACCACTCTGGCGATGAAAGACGCGTTCGTGTCATGGCGAGGCTTCACAGCGGGTATGAAGACCACAATCTTTAAGGATGAACTTGCCGCATCGCCTCCGACCATCGACCCGCAGGGCCCTCCGGGAGAAGCTTCGGCCACAGCCTATGAGATATGCTATGTAAGCCCGAAATATAAAGGGTTCAAAGCGGCCATCGGTCTTGCCACCCCCACATATTACCATTCCTCGGGACGCTACTACGGACCTGACTATCAGAACTGGGAATATGAGGGGCAGATGGTGTGTGATCCCACATATTATACTCAGAACATCCCCGACTTTCCGATATGGGTGGAATGGAACGCCTCGCAATATAATCGTGTGCGTGTAAGCGGAATCATGCGTAATTTTATTTACCGCGATGTGATTTCAGCGTCGCGCCGTCATTCTTTCGGATGGGGACTGATGGTGAGTGGAAACTATAATCCCGTCACGCCGCTTATTTTCTATTTTCAGGCTATTTATGGGCAGGGCATAGGAAATTATATCGCTGATCTGTCGGGCCTTCCGCTGTCGTTTACCCCGAGCCGCAAGGAAGTGGGACACATGCGTGCAAATCCGATGATGGGTATAAATTTAGGCGCCACATATAACTTCAATTCACGCTGGCAGGTAAATGCCGTGGCTTCTGAGGCAAGAATATGGAGTGTCGGCCCTTATGCAAAGGAGAATGCTACCGAGGAAGGTCATCTCAACGATTATAAGTATGGTTTCTACTTCGCTGCTAACGTATTCTATAACGTAACATCCTATCTTCAGGTAGGAGCCGAATACCTCTTCGGACGACGTGGCACATGGAATGTCGGATCCGGAAACGATAACCGTATCCAGACTCAATTCATGCTCACATTCTGATACGATGACAAAAAGGAAGCCATACTTGACAATATTCTAATTATTCATTATATTCTTTATTCATTATATTCTTACAGATTTTTATTAAACCACAACATATAACTTCACAATATTAAAATATTATGGCATCTAATCGTCCCCAATTCTGGCTTCAAGTAAGAAAAGATTACATATTTGACAATTTTGAAAGTCTTTTGAATTACCTGCGTCAATATAATTACACCCCCCATGAGGAGCATCCGGATTATGATTCGACGCTTCAATGCATGACAGGTCTTTCCGATGAGATCGCCGACCGGATATTCGCCACTCCTTTTTATGAACGTCCCGCCACGGGTTATGATCTGGTGCAGGTGATCCGGCTTTTCTGCGCCACGATATTAGCCTCCAACAAGGCCGGCATAACACCGCGACGGCTGGTAGCGGCTCTGGTGGATCTGCTGATGAAAGAACAGACCGACCTCAAGGATGGACAGGCCAAATCTCTTTTTGAGATTGTCACCGAATGTATCCGCGGAAAGGAGATTGTGAAGTGCGGGTTCACATGGGACGATATCGTGTCCTCCGAGATGCAATGGGGACTATTCCTCCTGAAGCTATGTCAGATGACTTTCTACCGGAAAGAGACCGAATCTCCTTCGGTTTATATCGAGAATCATGGATTGTTCGTGGTGCCACCGGCAGGAATATCGGATATCGCGGTGGTGAACCGCGTGAATTACGGCAAGATGAAAAGCATGACACAGTTTCAGGTTCCCGGATTCCTGCAGGGCGTAGTGGATCGCGTCGACCATGAGGACGGCACCGATTTCGAACGCCTGTATCAGATTTCCTCACGCCTGCTTTCGGCCCAGGACCAGATGAATCCGGCCGCCCGGCGCGTGCTTAAGGAATATGAGTTTGAGGATGAGTTTATAGTGAAGGTGGTGAACAAGCGCGGCGTAAGGATAGAGGCTGTGACAATAGATCCCGATTATAAACCCTTGAGGGGAAAGGTATGGCTGGAACTCGGAGAGAAACGTCCCGGCACGGCAGCTTTCAGCGATGCCATTTCTGAAGGAGATTATCTCAAGGTCAATATATCCAGCGATCCGGAATATACATTCGAGGTCTATTCCCCCTTCGAGATGTTCTACCGCAATTATGCTGCTTCTCAGGCCGGAATGAAACTTCTTGCAAGATATTCCAACCATTACGGTCTTGGCACGGAATGGGTGACTCAGGACGGACTACGCATCGGAATTGACAACGGGAAATTTAACCAGTTGAGCGAGGAATGTAAGGAACAGGTGCAGAATATCATAGAGACCACCGGCACTCTGGAGGTGCAACTTTATGTGCGGCCTCCCAAGATGGATGGAAAACAGTTCTTCATCTATGCGCAGTTTGCCGACATATACGCAGCTGATAAAGAAGAAGATACTTCCTTCTCCATATTCGATGCCGACCGTGAGATCACGGGATATTTTGTGGAAGACTGTCATGAGGATGGGCGTCTGGTGGAGGAGAAAGGGAGATGCATATCTTTCGAGGAGGCTGAGAGGGAACTCTGCATACCACTGATTTCGGTGCTTGCCAAAGTGTTGGATGATGACGAGATATCGAGTTGCGCGCGTCTTGAGGATATTACCGCCACACAGATGCTTTGCAAGATTCTCGACCGCCCCGGTGAATTTGCATATATGGATCACCAGCGCCGGTATCTTTATTCCCAGGTGATGTTCGCCCGCAATAAGGATTTTCCGGCACTCGTGCATCCTCCGGTGCTTGACGGCTGCCCGGATGTAGCAGGCCGCGAACGCATCATCTCCACCCTCCGCAGCTATCGCAAGAAAGAGATCGCTCTCCCCGGCACCGACAGAGTGAAGAGCAACAGCGATGTGGCGGCTGAGGTGTCTGCATTGGTGAGCGCCTCCAACAGCCTCATCGACATCATCGATACCCGTCAGCTAAATAATATCAAGCAGGCGATAGCCCGCGCTCTGGGAGTGCATGATGAATACCAGCCTATAATGGAGATGCGCACTTTCTATGGCGACGAGAGCGCCAACCTTGAATTCAAGACCTCTGTGGTGTTTCCTCCGGTCAACCGCCGTCGCCTCGTCTCACTGGTACGCGATCCGGAGACCCAGAAATGGGCCATCATAAAGACGGTGTGCGGCTTCCTCAATTCACGATCCGGGGGTGACCTCCTCCTTGGCGTGGATGATCGCGGATACGCACGAGGCCTCGACGACGACATAAGGGCTCTCACCGAGATGAGATATATATCATCACCCACACCCGACCATTACCGCACATATATACAGCAGATTCTGGATTTCTCTTTCCGTGTGGATAATCCGAAAGTTAATTCCACTGATATAGGGCGCCTTTCAATAAAATATATACTTGAGGAGAATGAGGAAGGAAAGACAATACTTCGTATCCGCATCGCTCCCTACAAGGGGAAAATCGTATATATACTCCCTGAACGTCCGGAAGGGATAGAGGAATCATTTGTGCGGATCAGCGGACGCACCGTGCCGGTCACTCCAGTGCTTGCCTCCGAAATACTGAAATATAAGAAATAAATATAAGAAAGAAGTATAAAAAGAAGTATAAGAAAGAAGTATAAGAAAGAACTGAAAGAGGGGATTGCGCTGCCTCAAGGCAATTTAGAGGAAGTTGCTTCGTTTCATTATTAAGACTCAACTATCCCGGAGTCTGCCTACATTATGAATATCTCCCTACCCTTCATATCATTCCGACAATCACACAGCAGCAGAAAAATAATCTCTGCCGCCTTGACTCTTATACTTCTATTTATTCTTCCCGGTGCTCATCTCAGTGCTGAGACATGGCGCATGCATCCGGCCTTCGATAATGATGCAGTGAAGATTGTCGATACTCCGGAATATACATTCTTCCATGTGTTCCAGAAGTTTTACCGATCCAACAAAGCCACCTACGACAAACCTGTCGCCACCGGTCTGGTGAGAATCAAGCAGTATCCGGATCAAGGATTCATTCCTCTTTCGGATTGGGCATCGGTAAGCCCTGTATCGGTGGCTGCCGTGGAATATTGTCCTGAGGGAAGATTCCTCGCATTGTTGCATACCGACGGAGGGCTCGATATAGTATCCGATTCCGGGAAAGTGGTATATAACGCTGATTCCAAAAAGAATATCTTCCCCGGATCCGGTATCCTGCGATCCATGACCCTCAGCGGCACTGAAATATGGATAGCCACGGGGAGCGGGTATATGGTAGTGGATGGGATGACGGGGAAAACCTTGGCTATCCGCAATATGAACCGGGATATCTCACGCATCGCACGCTGCGGCGACCGGATAGTGCTTCTCTGCGGACAGACTCTTTATGATTATTCAGGTAAGGATTATCCCGGTTCGCTTGAGGATTTCCGCAAAATCCCTGACATCTATCCCGGCAATCCGCGTCTTTTCCTCCCTCTCGAAGGATCAAGATTCCTATATATCGGAGACAAGGTATCCGACGGTTCTTTCTCCATCAACGGAGCCAACCTCACGGATGGAAGATGGGAGACAAACCATGTGGAGGACCTATGGCTCTCTTCGCTTAATGATGTGATGATGATATGCAATCCATTCGAACGCAACTTTATACGCAACAGAGATGGATGGCTTCTCTTCACCGACGGGGCTGCGCGTCAATTGTCGTTCACGGCTGCTACAACCTCTCCGGAATTCATAACTTTCGTTCCCACTTTCTCCGCTGCCGACCCCACCCTATCCCGATCCATAACCCATTTCGGGAGCTGGGACTTGGCTTCGGGATGGACCTACTCTCCCCGGGGGCGTTTCGCCACTGCCCGGAATCAGAACGGCCATTTCCTCATCGATGATGCCGAGGCACTGCGCCCGAATCTTCCGGCTGTGGCCCATTCCACATCACTCGGCTATTCCCCCGAACACGGTGTGGTAGGAGTGACCTATGGGGCAAGTTGGATTTTCAATAACCTTGAGGCCGTGCTCCCGTCGCTGCTAAGTGTATATGACGGTAAGAACTGGACGCTTGCCGGCCCGGAATATAACAAACCCCGGTCCGCTCAGTCTGATCCGGAATATGACCGTCTCTATAACACATTTCCCTCCTATTTCCCGGCAGGAAATCTAAAGGGGGTATCGGTAGATCCGGTGAATAGCGACTATGTGTGGCTGGGTTCTACTTACAGCGGTATTGCCGCGATCTCTCTGAGCGACCCCGGAGCCGATCCCCTTCATTTCGGCGCGCCTTCAGATTTTCTTGCCGGTTATCCGGGTTTCAAGGCACTCTTACCGCTGCAGGAGTCATGGACACAATATGCGGTGCTGACCCCTCCCTCGTTCGATTCCAACGGCACTCTATGGACCGCCACCCATGATCTTGACTCGCAGAGAAGCGGGGGAAAGACGGTGAAACTCTATTATTGGACGGCCCGCGACCGAAGCAAGGTGCTTGAATCCCGTGATGTCTCCGATGCTGCTTTCTCAGGATCGGTGAGTCTGCCGGTTCCTACCACCAATTCCAATTTCCTGTGTCTCGCACTCAGGCATCCGGCATCCGTAAATATAGTGCTGATGCTGACACCTTCCTCACCCCCCATGATCACAAGATTCAATCATCATGGCAATCCTGAGGAGGAGAGCGACAATGAGTATGATGCAATCCGCTATATCGAAGATTCCAACGGCGGACGCTGGGAGATTCACAACGAATTCTACACCATTGCCGAAGATCCCGTGAGCGGCACCGTATGGGTAGCCGACAAGCATGGTCTCCTTGGATTCGATCCTACCGGTGAGGTGAAAGATGGTGTGATCAAGGGGGAGGTGCTTGATATCACAACGGGTGAATACGCAGGCAATCCCTTGGCCCAGATCGGTGTATATGGTATAGCTTTTGACAATCTCAACCGAATGTGGCTTTCCACCAAGGAAGACGGGATCTGGTGTATCTCTGCCGACCGTAAGGAGGTATTGGCCCGTTACACCACTGAAAATTCCCTTCTCCCCTCAGATACGGCCTATGGCATTGTGTGGAATCCGGCCACAGGATCGCTGATGATATCCACTGCAGAAGGTTATGCAGAGCTTTGGCCCGATGCTACCGGACCTGTCTATTCTTCCGATTCACCGGTTTCTGTGTCCCCTCGCGAGGTGCTCCCCGGATATGGGGGTAAAATATGGGTGAGGGGTGCCTTCCCCAACTCCGAGATAGAGGTGACAGCCCCCGATGGATCCAAGGTCGCCGTGCTGAAATCCGACAGCAACGGCACAGCGATATGGGACGCCGCTGATGCCGACGGACACCGTCTCCCTTCCGGAATATATACCCTGAGGGGGAACTTCGGTAAGGTGGATGTGGCTATTGTGAAGTGAATGGAATAAGATGTCTCTGCCGAAAGATTTGGCTCTTTCGGCAGTTTTATGTAATTTTGAAACATAAAGAAGTTGTTTAAACTTATTTACGAATGTTAATATGAAATTATTTTTACCTTCTTTATAAAATGTAGAGAATGGAAGCGATATTCAATGAATCGGTATATTATGGGGTGGTATGGACGATGTTAGGGCTTGCTGTGGTGGTATTCTTTGCTTTGCATTTTGTCACTGCCGGCTATGGCATGATGTACGACCGACGCTGGGGACCTACGGTAGGTAACCGTCCGGGCTGGGTGCTGATGGAGGCTCCCGCATGGGTGGCGATGCTGCTCCTGTGGCTACTCAGTCCAAGAAGCCATTCGGCTGCCCCGATTGTGATGGCTTCCCTTTTCCTTCTCCACTATTTCCAACGAAGCTTCATTTTTCCCTTCCTCATCAAGGGGAAGAGCCGTATGCCGGTGTGTATCATCCTCATGGGAGTAACTTTCAATCTTGTCAACGCCTATATGATCGGGGGGTGGATTTTCTATGTCTCCCCTCCTGACCTTTATACCCTCTCCTGGCTCACCACTCCTCAATTCATTATCGGAACGTTGATTTTTTTCCTCGGAATGGGTCTGAATATCCATTCCGATCATGTGATACGATCTCTGCGCGCTCCCGGCGACACACGCCATTACATACCTCGCAGGGGAATGTACCGCTATGTGTCGTCAGGAAATTATTTCGGAGAATTAGTGGAATGGACCGGATATGCAATCCTCACCTGGAGTCTCGGAGGGGTGGCTTTCGTGGCCTGGACCTTCTCCAATCTCGCTCCCCGCGCCCGCTCCATCCATCAGCGTTATATCCGCGAATTCGGTGAGGAATACCGATCCATGAACACCAAGTATATCATACCATTTATTTATTGAGTCATGAAATTATTCACTCCCGGGCGCATCGGCCCGGTGGAATTGCGAAACCGCACCATCCGTTCCGCTGCCTTCGAGGGAATGGGAAAGGATAATGGTCCCACCCCGATGTTGCGCGACTATCATTTCTCTGTTGCCGACGGAGGTGTCGGCATGACCACTCTTGCCTACGCCGGAGTGTGCCGATCGGCATTATCATTCGACACGCAGCTCTGGCTGCGTCCGGAGATTGTGACCGGCTTGCGCGAGATTACCGATGGAATCCACCAACGCGGTGCGAAAGCCTCGATACAGATCGGCCATTGCGGAAACATGACTCACCGCAAGACTGCCGGTGGAACTCCCGTTGGAGCCTCCACAGGTTTCAATCTATATTCCCCTACCTGGGCTCGGGGGCTGCGCAAGGATGAGATGAAAGAGATAGCGCGTTGCTTCGGCGACGCGGTGCGCACTGCCCGTGATGCCGGATTCGATTGTGTCGAGGTCCATGCCGGACATGGTTATCTCATCTCTCAGTTCCTTTCTCCATATACCAACCGCAGGCGGGATGAATACGGAGGTTCGCTCCAAAACCGCATGAAATTCATGAATATGTGCCTGGAGGAGTGCTTGAAAGCGGCTGAAAGCGATATGGGAGTAATTGTCAAGACCAATATGCGCGATGGATTCAAAGGTGGTCTCGAGATTGACGACTGTCTCACTGTGGCTCGTGAGATTGAGCGTGCCGGAGTCCATGCGATGGTGCTCTCCGGAGGATTCGTGAGTAAGGCTCCGATGTATGTGATGCGCGGCGAGATGCCTATTTATTCCATGACTTATTATATGAAACAGCTTTGGCTCAAATATGGTGTGCGAATGGCCGGAGGAATGATGATTCCAAAGGAGCCATATAAGGATCTCTATTTCCTTGATGATGCCCGAATTTTCCGCGAGCAACTCAAGTTGCCTCTGATTTATGTAGGCGGAGTGGTGGGACGTGCCACTGCCGACCGCGTGCTTGATGAGGAGGGTTTTGATTTCGTGCAGATGGGCAGGGCTCTTCTTAATGAGCCTGACATGGTGAATAAAATGCGCGATGACGAAAATCACAATTGCAACTGCGACCATGTGAATTATTGTATCGCGAGGATGTATTCGCGCGAAATGGCGTGTCATAAACATTGCGGTGATGAACTTCCTCCCAAGATAAAACGTGAGATAGAGAAAATAAAAAATCGTCAGGGATGAAAAGAGATTTGGAGGGCAGGCTTGCAGTAGTGACCGGAGCCAGCAGCGGAATCGGTCTCTGTTTCTGCCGGGAGATGGCAGCAAGAGGGTGCGCACTGGTGATGATCAGCAATCAGGATTCTTTGGAAGGGTGTGCGGATGATATCAAAAGGGAGTATAACGTGGAGACATATCCTTTCTATTGTGATCTCACGGTGTTCGACAGCGTCGAGAAGATTCTGTCTTTCCTCGATTCCCGGAGTCTTTATCCTGACTATCTTGTCAACAATGCAGGCATATTCTCCTTCCAGCTTCTCACGCAGACGCCGGAGCGGAAGATCGATTGTTTCATTGATCTCCACGTGCGGGCAGTCACGATGTTGAGCCACGCGTTTGCAAAGAGGTTTTCCGACCGTGGTCATGGGCGGATTCTCAACATGTCATCAATGTCCTGCTGGATGCCTATGCCCGGAATAGCCATGTATTCAGCCACAAAAGCGTATATACGTGTATTCAGCCGGGCATTGCATTATGAAGTGAAGGATTCGGGAGTGACTGTCACCGTAGCTTGTCCCGGAGGAATTGCCACCGATCTTTTCGGACTTCCCGACCATCTGAAGCGACTCGCCGTAAGAATCGGTGCGCTCCAGACTCCCGAAAGATTCGTGCATAAAGCCGTGAACAAGATGTTGAAAGGGAAAAAGCAATATATCAACGGACTTCTCAACCGCTTCTCAATCTTTTTCGTTTCCATCCTTCCCACACCTGTAAGGATGCTTGTCAAACACAAAATGCTTGACCGCAACATCACCCGTTAGGGCGATCCGTATTGACAGAAATAAGATCTATAGAAATTTCGGCAGCCAACCTATCATAGGGAGCGGAAGGTTTATAATCTTCGAACCATCTTCATTCCCTTTTACAGATAATGATTTGGCAGAGACAACCACAGTGGTTGCAGGATTATATTTACCAATATATACGGAAAGAGATTTTGAGGAGGTGTTTTGGGCTGATTTAACTTCCACAGGAATAATTTCCATCTCATTTTGAATTATAAAATCTACCTCTGCTGTTCCATTTGATACCCAATAACGAGGCATGGCATGAAGCACCGGCAAAATGTTCTGCAGCACGGCATTTTCCGTAAGTGCACCTTTAAACTCTACAAAATCGGAATTTTCAGATGTAAAGACAGTTGGAGGGACTTCGGCTAATTCTCTTAATAGTCCTACATCAAGAAGATAGATTTTAAAGGCGTTTAGTTCGTCATACGCACTAATCGGCAGCCCGGGACGAGAAATGCAGAATATCTTGTAGGTCAGTCCCGCTTCCTGAAGCCAGGTAAGGGCATCCTCATATTCACGGGCTCGGGCTCCGGGTTTCACCACTTTATAGATGAATTTACGATTCTCCTTTGCAAGTTGTGAAGGGAGAGATTTCCAGACTGCGGCAATCTTGGGAAATTCCGACTCAGGAGCATGTTTCGAAAAGTCGAAATAATATGAAGTAAGAATATCACGTTGCTCAGTTCTTATTCTTTCTATTCCGGCATCCTCAAGAGATGCCACGACTGCTTTGGGCATACCTCCGCATACCTGGTATTTACGATATATTTCCCACATTCTTCCCTCTACTACAGCCGGAATTGCATCCTCATTACTCATCTCTTCAATATATTTCCATATTTTGGGTGCAGCCGCACGGAGGTATTCGTTAAAAGAGATAGGATACATATTTAAAAAATCCACCTTCCCCACCGGGAAGCCCTTATGAGAGTGTATGGCGACACCCAACAATGATCCGGCACACATTATGTGATAAGCCGGCTTCTCCTCGCAAAAATATTTCAAGGAATTAAGGGCGTCCGGACATTCTTGTATCTCATCGAATATTATCAAGGTATCTTCCGGAACAATAGGGATTTCAGTATATAATCTTAAAATATCGAGAATACGATTCGGATCCTTGGTACGGGTAAAATCTTTCGCCAGGTCCATATTGGATTCAAAGTTAAAATACACCATATAGGAATAATGGGTCTCTCCAAATTTTTTCATCACCCACGTTTTCCCTACCTGTCGTGCTCCTTGAATCAACATCGGCTTGCGAGTTTCAGAGTGTTTCCATTCCAATAGTTTCTTGACAATATCTCTTTCTATTTCCATAATTCAAGGGGGATTCATGAAATTTTTTCTCCAAATATAACCAATACTTTTGAAATAAAATAATATTTGGT
>CAMWUJ010000061.1 GCA_947177405.1 uncultured Porphyromonadaceae bacterium
CATCGGCACCAACCGAGAGGTTGCTGCCTCTTCGAGAACCAAAATCAGCTCCAAATTGAAAATCGGCGAGTTTCCAAATATAGAAGAGGACGAGCCAAATATCTCGCAATTGTTAATAAAAAATAAGTTTAAACAACTTCATTAAATGAAATTCTCCGACGCATTATGCATCGGAGAATTTCATTTAATAGCACCTTGATCCGCTCGATTTTTGGTACTGATAATTATGATTGGTTGTCAGCGCACGATTTTCTTTGAACGAGTGGCTCCGTCGTTAAGATAATCCACCTGAATCAATACTCCTTTGGCATCGGGTGATACTCTGCGGCCGGTGAGGTCATAGTAGATTGTGGAGACAATTGCTGTGGCTGATACTGTGGAGATTCCGTTGGTTTTTGGAAGTTTTGCCTTATCTCCGTTAAGCACGAATCCGTTGCCGGCATCAAGCACCAATCCCACTATGAATACATTATCGGGATTAAGCACATTTGAAGGGAGCTCAAATTCATAATCGAAGAATGACTCCACATTTTCGGAAAGGTTATCTGTCAACATTGTCTCGCCATTATAGGTGGGATATATGGCTCGTGCCACTTCCTGAAACTTTACATTTCTAACTACCTCGGGTAGATCCTGCCATCCACCCATAGGTGTTTCCGATCCGGAGTAGCTGTTCTTCTGTGCGTAAGCAGGATTCCCTTCAATACAAACATCATTCTCTATAACGGTAAATGCGAATTTGTAGGACGATGCCGGCAGGTTGCGGTCGCTCATCACCCGCGAACGTGTCTTCACAGTTCCATTGTCGTAGGATACGGTCATCGAATATGCCACGTGACAATCCTCTTGCAGTGCTTGGGTCACCAGACGATCTATATCATCATAAGGGTCGCCGAGATAATGGCGGTCGGTGATTGAATTGGGAAAGGTCTGGAATTTTGCAAGCACAGGTTCGAATCCGGGAGCCTGCATCACGTCCCCGCTATGCACAGCGATACCTATGAATTGATCCGGATATTTTTGACTCATCATTTCCAATCCGACGGCTCCGCGCGGACACCATCCGCACCATGTGCCTGTTCCTTCTTCCACCACAACCCTGCGCATGAATGCTATGTCGCGTTCCTTCACTGTAGCTTTGGTGGAATTGTTGGCGATATAATTATCGGCTACGCCGTTGACTTTGATGATTGTCATCACAACCTCGTGACTACCGCTTCCTACGGATGGCACAGATATTTCGATTTCAGCTTTGCCATTAACGGGAATATCAATTTCCTTTGTTATTTCTGAAGATTTCTCTCCGTCAATCTCTAAGGAATAGGTAAGACTTGTGACAGGATTAGTACCAAGGTTCTCCACCATTGCTGTAAGAAGGGTCTCATCCGAGTCAAAAGGTTTTGTGCCATCTGTCAGAGATATGATACCCATCTCGTTATCAGGGAGATTGTCTCCACTCACAATGGCTTCGATGCAGAACGCTCCGTTCACTTCCGTCCAGGACGAGGTGGTATTTACATATACCTGTGAGGCTGCATCTATCTTGCCGTTGCTGTAACCTGCTCCGCCGGCCTTGTTGAAAGAAGCCTTATAACCTATTGCAAGAGCTTTGTCAGCACGGATTTCGTATGGTGTGTCGAGAGTGATTGTCTGCCAACCCTCGGTCAATGTGCCCGCTTTCTGCGTGTAGAGGTTGGTTGATACCTTCGGATCTTCACGGAAATATACCGATACGTTGGAAGCCTTTGATTTGAGTCCGAGACGCAATCCTGTGATGGTGCATCCCTGGTAAGGGCCAAGTTTTTCGGGAGAGATCATGATCCAGGGGGTCACTGAGGCGCCCGCTTCACCGAAACCGGCATCGATATCACCGCAATAGCTGATCAGAATCTCATCCGAGGCCTGCGCACAGATACCGCCGTACAGAGCTAATGAAAGGGATAGTAGAATACTTTTTCGCATACTCTTATATTGTATTAATCCTCCGGACTCCTGCGTGCAGGAGACCCGGAGGATCGCAGTGGAAATTATAGGATTATTTTACATTTATTTTAACCGAACGACCATTGAGGGTCACTACATAGATACCCTTGTCGAGCATTATGCGGGAAGTTCCGGTTACCTGAGAGTTATAGAGGAGGTGTCCGTTCAGAGATGCTATCGAAACCTGCGTGGGATTAGCGATAGATATCTCGATAAATCCATTGCCACTTTTCATTGATATACCATCTTCATCCATAGAGAGAACTCCTGAGAAATCAGATTCAATCTCGGCATAGAACTTATTGGAGAACATTGATTCTCCTTCGGGGCACAAGGCTGTGACATGATATACGTACACACCCTTCTTCTTGAGAAGCTCTGAATAAGACTCTTCATTCACCTTGGCAACGAGTTCTCCGTCTCGATAGACATTGTAGCCTTCATTGGTCACTTCTTTGAGTGATCCTTCGGCGGGAACGAATGTTATGTCGTCGATCATGAGATGCGAGCTGCCCGATTTTGTGGTATGACGGATAGCGAAGCGTTTAGCCTCAAGCGGGAGCACAAGACGAATCGAACGCCAGCTGTTGTTAAGAAGTGTATAATCAGCTATCTTGACAAATTTATCCGCATCAAAGTTTTCAGCATCAATGTCTTCTTCCTCAGTATAAAGAATTTCGATAGTCTCAGGTGAATATTCGCTTGCAGCTTTGGCATAGAATTCCATATCGGTTCCTCCGATTGCAACGGGAGAGATCAGCCAGTTGTCATTCTCACTTTCCACTTCGCCAAACCATGACTCTTCCATAGCCGACCAGGTGATGAGCATCTTGTTTCCGGAACGCGCAACATAAGCATCCTTGTTAACTCCGAAATCATAATAACCATCTTTCTCCACCTGTTCGTTATCCCACACTTCAAAAGCCATAGGTGCCTTGGCATTGGTAATGGTGTTATTGAATTTGGAGAAAATAGTGTTTTTACCATCAACATCGACTGTGATCCAATCACCGAAATTGCTTAGGGCATAGGCTGAATAATCCTCGAAGTCGTCGGTGAGAGGAACAATCATTTCGCCTGCAGGTTTCTCCCAAGTGAGAGCCACGGTATTATCCACCACTTCTCCTTCGATTTCAACAGTAGGCATCAGATTCACCTTAACCTGAGTCTCTACATCGGCGCTAACGTTGTTGGAAGGATTCTCATCACTGTCCATGATGATTTCAGCGCGATAAGTCAACTTCGATCCGGCATCGGCGATACCTGTGGCCATATCCATGGAGAGGGTTTTGGATTCACCGGGCGCAAGGTCTTTCACTTCAGCTTCCGACACCTTCTCATCATTCTTATAAAGTACCACTTCGAATGTTGCAGGGGTTTTGCCAAGGTTAGCCACATCCACAGTAGCTTCTGTGCTTACAGGCTCGATAGATGCGGGAATGTTCAGACCGGAGAGCTCGGCATCAACATCGAATGTGGAGGCAATGCGGAGATTATCTACAAATAGGGGTGCGCTGCCGTCGAGAGCGTATCCGCGGAGATCGAGATAGATATTGTCGGCAGAGACGAAGTTCGAGAGATCGAAGGCATGGCGTTTCCAACCGTTGGTGCCATCGTTATAGTCTATGGTTCCAAGCTCTACGGGTTCACCATCGTCGGGTGTGGCAAACAGAGTGAGGGTAAGGTCGCCTTCATCGGCGGCATCGCCATGGAATACATAGAGTGAAAGCTCCGGATCATGGGCATCCTTCATCGAAATGCGCGGGCCACGGAAATCTGCTGTGGAAGCTATCACGCTTGAGTTGGTAAACATCAGGAAGCCTCCGTCAGCATCATAGGGCTGGATGGCTGTTGCCTCGCCATTGTTGAGATTCCATTCCGCTCCACCCTTGATCGCTACATTTTTCCAAGGCTCTATTGAGAATTTACCTCCAGCCATGCTTTCGGTATAAGGCATTTTGGCAGGTGATCCAAGAAGGAGAATGGAGGAAGATGTAGGGCCGTCATTCATATCCATCGAAGGAGTGATGACATATTTTACCATAGCCTGACCATTCTCCGGAAGTTCGAATCCTTCATCCGAAAGTGTGGTGCCTGTAAATTCGGAAGCAATCTGAGGAGCATAGTAGCCGTCGATTTCCTCATAGCGTACCACTTTATAAACCACATTTTCAGGATTTACATACCCACCGTTTACACCTGTTGCGACCGCGGGATCCCAGGTGAGACGAGCTTTCCCGGGCTCGGTCTGTATGGCCTTGAAGTTAGCCGGTGCAAGGGGTTTATCTGTGCCTACAAAAGCTGTTGCGAAAGCACTTACGCTCTTTTTTCCACCATCCACTGCATAGACTTCATAAGTGTTATATCCATTTCCAGGGGCAGCGTCAGTTACTGTAGATGTTGCGTCTTCCGCTACAGTTTCGCCTGTGGTCAGATTCTTGACAGTTATTTTTGAAGTTGCTGTCGGCAGAGAGAATGATATCGTTGTGGAAAGTTCTCCGAGAGGAGCGGCGAGGGCCACTACATCGGAGGGAGAGGTCAAGGCATCCTTATCGGCATTAGGTTTAACAGATATATTATCAACCGATACAGTAACCTTTTGTCCTTTTGTAATATTATGGAAAGCTATCCAGTATTTTCCGTCGGTCTCTACTGAGAACGTTGCATAGTAAGAACGGTTGCCATAAGGAACTATTTCTGAAGTCAGCATCTTAACGGTAGCTTCAGAATCAGGTTCGGAGCAGAGGAAGGTTTCAAGCTCACCTGTGCCATAACCCCAGGAATTGATAGAGGAGTCGAAGGAGAAAGTGTAGTACTCACCGGCCTGAAGTTTGATGGCAGGCGTGAACATCCAATAGTCAGCATCGAAATTATCCTTCATGAAGCACTGGGCATTGGATCCTCCGTTGTTCCAGCCCATTCCGTCTTCAAGAGGATTATAAGTGGTGAAGCGTTCGGAGAAAGCATACCAGTCATCAAAATCCTCTACAAAAGGAGGCACATTCACATCGCCCCATTTGATTTTTTCGGTTTTTGCTTCAAGACCGGCCTCATCGCCAATACGTGGAATGACACGGTAATAATATTGTGCATAGGCTTCGCTGAGCTGCTCAGAGAAAGAAGTGGCGGTGATACCTTCGGCCACCAGCACTGAATTGGGCTCACGATACACATCATATTTCAGAGCTGAAGAGTCGAACATTCCACCGTTCTGGCCCTGAGTAGGAGCGGTCCAGCTGAGGGTGGCCACGCCGGTGTCGGAAATTTCGAATGTAAGATTTTCCACTTCACGGGGAAGGTCGGATCCGCAATATGAGGTGAAACGTCGTTCGGGTGAGATTCCTTCTGCATTTTTTGCAAAAAGACTGAAGGTATGATTGCCTTTGGTGAGAGTCTTTTCTACAGAGACCTTCGTTCCGGCAGCCTTTGATAAAGTTTCTTCTTCTCCATCAATTACCAACACAATCGAGATATCACCACTCAGAGGGGTACCTCCGATGGTAGAGGAGGGCACAGTGAATTTAATGGTTGCCTCGGTAGATCCGGGGGATGCATAGTCGAAGGAAATCTCCGAAAGTGCCTCAGGGACGTTGTCTGCATATTTAGGCAGATACAATCCGTTGGGAACCATGGAGTCGGGAATCATGCCAAGGCTCTTGTGATCGTATGTAGTGGGGTCAAGTGAATTTAGATAGGTCTGATTATTTTCATCCCTTGTGGCATAATATACGATACCGGTGTTCGGATCGCAGAAAGATGAATTCGCTACGAAATATCCTCCCGGAGTCTGGCAAAGATCGGTCGAATCCGACTCTCCCTTCACCACTCTGAAAATATAACCATCGGAGAAATAAAGGATATTTCCATCGGGTTCGACACACATATCATTGATATAATGATATCCGGGAAATTCGGCCCATGTGGATTTTTCGAGAGTTTCGAGGTCGAAGGCATATACGGCAGCAGCATTATTATTGATAAAAAGCAGATATTTGCCATCAGGAGAAATGTCAAAACCCTTTGAGGGAACCAACTCAAGGCTTCGTCTTGATTCCTCTTCCCATGTTTCTGCATCATAGGTAACCAATGTTGCTGACTGGCCGGTGAGCCAGTTGTAGGATACCTCAGCCACATAATATTTGCCATCCCTATATGCGGCGCATGTAGGGGTGCCCATCGTTGTGGTGACTTCGATTAGTTTTCCATCACTGCCGGAACCTGTATTGAAACTGTAAATTCCGGATCCTTGGTCTGTCTGTCCGTATGCGTGGAACAGCGGACTGTTCGCGCTTTCTACAGAATAGGCCCAACCGGTAGCCGGGAGTCCGAGACTCGCGGCGACTACGAAAAGCGGTAGAATTTTTTTCATGTAGTATGGTTTTGGTTTAAAAATATTTTAGTCGCAAATTTTAAAATAATTTTCAGTTTTTTCAAATAAAGTATGCGCGGATTCTTAAATTCGCGTTGATGAAAAAATGCAACTAATTAATCTATAGTCTTTTGGCTTCTTTACTGTGTTTTTGATACAGGGTAGGGGTCATACCGGTGAATTTCTTGAATGCAGCGTTGAATGTTGATGTGGAGAGAAATCCGACACTTTCGGCAATCCCCTGAATTGTCATATTTCCGTATGCTTCCGTATCCAGCAGGCGTCGGCGAGCTTCGCGGATGCGATATTCGTTTATGAAGTTTCTGAAGTTGGTGCCGGTCTCGTTTATGGCTGTTGATACATATTTGGTGTTCGAGCCAAGTCGGTCGGCAAGTGTATTTAGACTGAAGTCCGGCTTAAGGTATTCATCAGAAGAGGAGAGAAAATTCTTTATCTGCTCCATAAGCATTTCCGATTTGCTGTCATCGGCGTGGGCCTGTGGATGTTGATTGCGTTCCTCTATCTCTACCAATTCCCTGTTTCGGTTGAAAAGCTCATTATTGAAGTAGCGTGATCTCGACCGGAAATAGAGAATTAGGCCTCCCAATCCTAAAATGACAATCAATCCTATAATCACGAGCTGGAGTATCGACACTCTCATCGTGAGCGAGGCGATCTTCTTCTCCCCTTTGGCCTGCGCTTCATTGGCGGTGCCGGTTTTGAAATTCAGGAACCGGTTGGGATCCATCAGGGAGTCGATCAGGGAGTCATATTCTTCCTGCTGCCGAAGCACTTCCTCGGTTTTCCCTGCCTTAGCATTAAGTCTTACAAGAAGTCTCTTGGCCTCTATGGTCATGTTAGACACAGAATACTCCCGGGCGAGTCTCTCATAAATGTCTATATAATGAAATGCGGAATCGACCGGGCCGGCATCTGTATAATATGTAGAGACAGATGAAAGCGGGGTGAGTTTCCAACGTGAATTCATACCGTTCCGATCTACATATCTCATCAGATCTTTCATGCTTTCAAGACTCTTGTCGCGATTGCCGTATTTGTCCTCATAAAGACCCTCCAACATTCTGACATAATAACCTTGCTCCACAGGGTCGCATCCCTTCAGACTATCGATTCCCTCCTTCATACGCAGGATTGTCAATGAATCACCGGCAAAAAGTGAGGCTCCGCCAAGATTTGTCATTATACGCATCCGGCGTTTTGGAGGACCAATCTTTTTTACCAGTCCATAGGCATTGCGATAGTAGCCGGTGGCACCGGAGTAGTCGTTATATGCAAGGTGAATATTTCCAAGAAGCATCTGGATGATAAGGAGACGCTCATCGTCGATTGATTGCGTTTCGAAATCTATGTCATTCATGATTTTCTGAAAGGTGATCAGGGCGTTGTTATAGTCGCCTCGATCGTATTCTGCTTTTCCCTTCTCCACCATTTCAGCAAATTCATCGGTACGTTCGCTTTTTCCACTCCGGCAACCGGTGTAGAGAAGGAATGAGAGGATCAGAAGAATTACGAGGCGCATTGTCGGAAAGTTTTCGTGTTTGCAGGATAGTATGAGTATGAGGTCTAAGCCGGAAACTGTCTTTGATGCATCAAAGCAATAGCGCAGTTTCATTTCATTAAGTAAGAACGAAACGAGTACCCTTCGAATTGTCTGCGAGGATATAAAAATTAGTATCCGTACGAAAAAGACCAATAGATAAATCGGTTTTTTCGCACGGATACAAACTTTGAACTTCCGCAGATTATAACCCGGAGGTGGTTTTCTCAATTCATGCTCACGTATGGTTTCACCACATCTATACTCCACGCATAGTTTAGGTTGGCTTGAGATCCGTCATAGAAAGTGCCGGAGGTAATTCCCACCACCTCTCCATATTCATTTATCAAAGCTCCACCACTGCTGCCATGATCGATGAGAGCTGAAATCTGCATGAGATTCCGGTCGCGCCATTGCGACACTTCCCCTGAAGAAAAGGTGTTCTCCAGTCCTCGCGGACTTCCGATTGCAAATACTTTCTCTCCGACCTTTGGCCGGTTGTTAGCCATAGGGATATAATTTGTGCCGGTAACGTTGACCCGAAATATGATGAAGTCCTCATCCTCATCATTATATATAACCTCGGTCACTTTATAAGGCTGATCGCTCCCTACGAGTTTTATTTGTTCGGCCCCTATTGTGGTGCCATGAAATACATGGTAGTTGCTCACAGCCAATCCGTTTGAGTTAATAAAGAAACCGGAGCCCTGATATCCTGAAAATCCGTCGGAAGTGAAAACCATGAATACAGCGGAATTGTATTTCTCAAAGATCTGTGATCCTTCCAGCCTTATTCTGTTTCCTTTGTTCGCGGGAACATCCGTATCCGGTTTATTCTCGACTTTCAAGGATTCCACAGGTTTCTTTTCGAGACCGGCAGATTCATTCCTGCTGTCGGCAACCGGTTGTTTTCGTTCTTCCTCACCCACTCGGGGACCGTGTCCTGACTTGTGGGCGCAGGAAGAACCTAAAGCAACAGGGAATGAGACCGACAGGAGAAGAATAATACAATTTCTAATTATCCTGCCTTTCATTTTCGTTAGTGGTTTCAAAAACATTTTTCGGAAGAATATGAATCAGGAATCGCTGATTCTCAATTTCAGTAGCTTCACGCATGGAGTGAGTGTCGAGTCTTCCATCCCCACTTCCGGAGATGAGGATCTCACAGTTGTCGCCGAAACTGATCCCTCTTCCTTCCATCCAGAATTTCATAAGAGCCAGGGCCCGCTGATAGCTCAATTCATAATTCAGGGCATATTGGTCGCGGGAGGCTTGTCCTTCGATAATCAAAACATATTGATAATCCTTATGTTTGTCAAGGAATGTCTGAATCTCCTTCCCCGCCTTTGCAAGATTCTCAAGCTGCACTTCCTTATCGTCGGCTATGATCTCATCCAGATTCGATTCCCCCTTAGGATAGCGGACCTGAATATTCAATACATATTTTTTATACTCAGGACGATATGTGAAATAATCACCCCGGCTTAGATCTTTTGTGGATTCCTCCACTTTTTTAATCTCTTCAAGTTGCGCTTCGGTGGCTTCCATTCTCTTATGAAGGAGAACAATTACAAGAATGAAAAGTACGAGCATGACGAAAAACAGACTCGTCATCAGATCAGAATAACTGGTCCAAAAGAATGATTCTTTTTTCTGAGCCATACCCATTATCTGTTTTTGGGAATAATATCATCCGATTTTTTCACTGTATCGACATTGGTTACCGTTGATGCTGCTACCTCCGGCGCCCCGGCCACGATGCTGTCCTTGATCTCTTCAACCACTTCTACTGGATCATATACGATGCTGTCGGAGGGTTCTGTCACTTCCTCCGCTTCAGGGGAAGCGAAAACAGTGTGACCCACGTTGAAAATGCAAGCTAATGCTATTATTATAATGGCAATCCATCCGGTGAATCTCATCCAACCCGGGGTGGAAGAAGCGTTTGAAGGTGTCTCACCATTCCCTCCGCCCACAAAAACAGGTGTCGAAGTCTTGCTATTCTTCAAGGAATCCGAAATTCCTGCCAAGAGTTTTGCATTTGATTTATCGATCTTTTCCGCGAGCTTATCCAGACGTGACGGAATGGAGGAGATCTCCTCTAATTGTCGTTGTAATGTAGGCATATGTGACATCTGGGCGCTGAACTGCGCATTCATCTTGGTGATAAATTCCTCGAAAGCCTCTTTCTCTGAGTTTAGAATACGTTTAAATTCCTCGCTCTGAGTCACAAAATTTTTATGCAGTTCATTCACATTGGATTGTGTGGAATCCTTGATATTAGTCAGAGCCTCCTGCAGCATCACATCTGCATCAGCTGTAGATCTCGCAATCTCGCCTTTATGCCGTCGGAAGAAATCACGGATTTCCTCCAGCACTTCATATTTCCTGGCAGACGCGGCGAAGAGCTGTTCAAATCTATGGATCTCGTCGGTATAACCTTTAATACCCATAAGATAAAGATTAAATTCTTCCAGCTTGTCGGTGGAATTCTGCAACTCCCGTAATACATCTATATTGGCTTGAGCCATTTTCATCACATCCATGTCATGGACAGCTTTGATCACATCAGCCTGTATAGCGTACGATTCATTCACCACGGTGAGCGCGTCACGAAGATTGGTGGTGTTATCTGCAAAAGTCGTGTTGAATTTATTCAGATTCTTTACAAGGTTATTCAGTGCCTGAGAAGTATCGGAAGGGAGCTCTGGAAGAAGTTCGGCCTGCATCCATGCAAGGAAA
This sequence comes from uncultured Porphyromonadaceae bacterium, assembly GCA_947177405.1. Taxonomy (GTDB): domain Bacteria; phylum Bacteroidota; class Bacteroidia; order Bacteroidales; family Muribaculaceae; genus Lepagella. Next base: position 10,653 of record CAMWUJ010000061.1, read on the forward strand.
GAGTTTTTTCCCGATTCCTCTTTAAGTTTGCATTTTTTAAAGAGAATGGAATTTACTGTTGTCAGTACGATACCGCAAATTGATGCGACCATAGCCCACGCCACACCGCTTAGAAGCGCATCTATACCGGTAGCAGCTGATTTTGAGGAAGTGGCGATATTGTTTACGTCACTACCCATCAGAATCATGATAGCATTGGAATTGAGCAAGTCCCAGAGACCGATGATAACTCCGGCCATAGTGCCGGCGAGACCCCAATAGAGTGGTATTGGAGTCTGAGTGGATATGTCGTTCTCCACGGAGTCGCAATGGCGGTCAATAGCATCTTTCAACAGGTTGAAATCGATAACCGACCCTGAATTATTACCAAGATATTTATTGATTGAGTCTATGATAGATGTGAATATTGAGTTTCCTCTACCTCTGACACCATCAACCAATCCGGTCTCTTCATTTCTTTTCAGGGTCCAGGAGCTCTCCTGAGAGAAAATATCCCTGAACAGATTCATCCTCTTCAGATTTTTTATAAAGAAGAAAAACTGAAGCAGTATAATGCCAACTATGATTATCGGAACAAGTGCATGCATGGGAATACTATTTTACTATAACTTTTGCTTTTTCTATTATAATCCAGTCATTATCCTCTTTTCTGGCTCTTCCCGCAACCACTGAAATTACATCTGAACCGGATCCGCTGATATCAATAGCATGTTGCATATTGTCGGATGAGAGAATAGTCTTCTTTGCCGCATCGTTATCCATTATGGGTTTAAACGAAGCTGTGTTCCCCTTGATGGTTGCAAAGAATCGGGCATCGCTGTCACGATGTTCCAATGCTTTCCTGAAATAACTTCCATTGGGTCCCTGAATAGGATTGCCGAAATAGGCTTTGATCTCCTCATTCATCGGTTTTGACTGCGTGGGTCGATCAGGCATAGGCTTATCAATTTTATTTTCCGAGGTTGAAGGATTGGTTTTAGGCATAACCTTCAGGGTACCTTCTATTTTTGCTATCCTTCTTTCCAATCCGGAATAATCATGGGTAGTATCAAGGTAATTTCCTGTGTAATTTTTCCCGGATTTGATATTGGAAAGTTTAAAACGTAATTCCTTGATGTCGTCTGCTTGTTGCTTTATTTTCGCTTTCTGACTTACACACCCGACAATAGCAAATAAAGCAGCCAACAGTCCAAGTAATCCCAGACCAATACCTAAAATCTGTACAATGGTCAGTTTATCTTTTAAATTGTTTAATTCCGTGGATAATGTCTCTAATTCCTTAGATTTTTCTTCAAGTTGGTTCAACTTATCATCCATTGTTGAAATCTTCTTGACAATAGAGTCCAATGATTCAGTCATCACCTTTATTTGTTGAGTCTGTTGCGCCTGTTGCCCTGCATCAATAGAATCATTCTCCAATTTTTTTCCAGAATCAGACTTGGTGGGGGTACCATTTGAGGCTTCTGGCTGCCCAGAGGGATCCACCTGAGTATTGTCGTTCGATTTATGGCAGCCCGTAAACACTATGCCCGACAACAGACATAGCGTTACAAATATATTTATTATCCCTTTTCTCATGAATTTATTATAGAATTATATATTTCATTTGACATTTTCTGCAACACTCCCTTGATAGGGTAGAAAAAGAAGGTTTCTTCTATATTATCTTCCACTTCCACCTCTTCAAGTCGCTGGTTTATACCTTTCTCAAGATATGTGTTCAAATCTTTGGCAGCCATCTCCCGGGCCACTTTCATTGATGAAGCGCTGACTCCGAAGTTCTTGTCGAAATTAAAGGCGGAAGCCATATCCTTGAATAGGAAAGTAAAGAAATCTTCTACAGCCTTGACTGTATTTTTCTTATATCCTTCATCAATGCTGTTATATTTATCCTCTTCGGTCACCACTCCCGATCCATCACTCTTGAACACGATAGTTTTTTCTCTCACATCATCGTCATCCTCTGTGCCGGCGATGAGTCCACCCTTGCAAGTGGAATCCTTCGGATTGGAATCTTTTTCAAGACCGAGAATGTCAAGTTCTTTTCCATAAGGACGACCAAGTATTTTCTCAAATATAATTTTAGTATATTTGGCGAGAAGTTTTGAGTCGGTAGTAATCACACGAATCACCTTGCTGCCGTTGCCACTGAAAGAGATATGACGGGGAGTCTCAAGTCCCATGTTTTTAACTATCTGAGCAATATGATATATTATTGCCGTATAGAATACAATAAATACAATTTTGAAATCCTCGTCTTCCTGAAGAATATAATTGAAGTCGATTGCTTTCTCACTTACACCTTTGTTTCTCGGTATTGAGTTATCCTTGAGACTGAAAAGAAATGATGCCATATTGGCGGGATACCGGTTGTTCTCACTGTTGAATACCTCAATCAACTGTATCAGGCGTTTCTCTTCCAGAAGATTAAGAATCATATTCTTATACCTGTCCACAATGCCGTTGTCGAGTGTCAGGTTAGAGTAAGAATCCTGAAAAAGTGCGTTAGATGCAAATCGGAAAGATGTTACGTAAAGCACCTCCCGATTCTTGGCAAAGGCTATGTCGGTGGTACCTCCGCCGATATCCACATTTACAAGATCGGTCGCGGTGGAATACCTGCGGAAGAAATATTGAATAGGAGCGACCGACTCACTGAGATTGGAAGTGGATCCCTCTCCGAAATATTCTCGATAAGCTTCATCCCATGTCTCATGCAGACGACGTAGCCTTTTGGGAGCCATGCTGATGGGATAGAACCAAGTGATTTCAGTGGATTTCAGGTCACCATTATTGAGGAGTACCTTATTGCGCAGCATCAACATTAGTGTCCTGACATACGACTCCATGACACACAGATCATCACCTTTCCCCCATTTTATATTATATTTCAAATTGTTATACGGAAGATCCTTGCGTTTGTCATAGGTAAAGGGAAGGTTGACAAGAGTGTAAGGATCAACCTTCTTGCTCCAATCCACATTCTTGCCACATGACAGGACTGTTCTTGTGGGGAAAAGGAAATCGCCTGAACCGATCTCTTCGGGCAGGAAGTCTTTTTCTATCAACTCGGTTTCATCCACGAGATCCATTTGATTCCCCAGCTCATTCTTGGTCGGGATAAACATTTCGCAAAGCTGGGTATCTTTGCGAGAGAAACCGAATACCTGAGGCTGGGTGTTTCCCTTTATATATTCGATATGGGTGTTGGATGTGCCGAGGTCAATTGCAAATTTGAATTTCTCGATATTCCTCTGCTCACGGAATATCGGTACAACTATCCCTTTCACCGAATACCCGTTCTTTATTTGAATATAGTCGAAATTTGTATTCTTGACCAGATAGTTATCGGATCTTAGCAGATGCTCGTTATCTACATTTCTGCAAGAATATGATGAAGGAATTATCCTCTCATCCTTACGATAGAAAAGGAATTCTGCTTTTCCGTCTTTTGCCGATTGCACACAGGAGACATTATATATCGCATCTTCGGGAGAAATGAAACTAATCTGCGGCATAATGAAGCCGGTGAATTTCATTTCGACGATATCTCCTGAATTGGTTTCTATATCTTTTGAAGAATGAGCATAATAGGTTCTGGTGTATTCCACATAGTAGACTTTGTCGGACCCTTTGATGGGTATCCTCAAAGTGACCATAACTGAATCTCCAGCCAACAGCCTCATTTCAATCATTGGTTTCCCGTCGATCATATTCGATCGCAGTTGATCCACACTGAAATATTTGAAGAATAACGGTTTAATTGGCAAAAGGAATGACAGCTCGGGGTTATCCACTTTGAGATGACCGTCAAAATAATTCTCAGAATTGAAGGTATGGGGCACCTTGATGAGTGTTGGCTCCAGAAAATCGCTTAAGGTGAGATAGGGGTGGAGCGATCCCTCGTAGGGGAGAACACGTTTTGAAAGATCTGATTCCTTGTCCTCGAATGGAGCCTTGTTGGTCTTGCCCCATTTTGCCGTTGTGTATTGAAGATCACTGTAACGATTGCCTGCCTCCACCGGAAGAATCAGCGGAAGATCGGAAACAGGATAATCGGTCTTGATAGTGAAGTCGCTTTCATGCTTGCCTATATTCTGCTTTTTCCTGTATAATGGATTGCCAAGCACCTCAACGATATCACTCTCATTTTCTCTTTTGACTTCTATTGCCTCTAAATCATTAAATATTCCGGCTGAGACATTTTGCAATTCAGCTTTTTTTGCCTGGTCTTTCAATGATTTATATGTGAAGTTCAAATATGTATCAACCTCCGGGAAAAGACCGGAAAAATTATGTATGGTATTTCTTAATGCAAACAGATATTTCACAAACTCGAAGTCGCGTTTGTAAAGAGGCTGATATTCATTATCGAAAGGAAGGTCATCACCAAAGAAGATATCATTTACATAGCTCAGATCGTTTGCATTGCTGAAAAAGAGAGTGGCGGGAGAAGTGGCTCCGATTATATTCAGTTCATCCGGACCATTCTTATAATTCAATAGATAAATATTATTGAGGTTATTGAAATTATAAGTCTTTCCATCTGCCTTCATATATTTCCTCAGAGCATCGGCAAGATAGCCGTGACCTTCAATACCCGAGTTCTCAAGCTCGGCAAGCATCAGATTGGGATCCCACTTTATTATCTCGACCTTATCTTTATATTTTTCCATATTGAAGAAAATCTCAGCAACGTCAAGAGTATCGGAGACCATCTTATGAAAAATGGAATTACCGTCCAAGTTGATTTTTCCTCCATTTTGTGTGGGCTTGCAAACCTCCTTAAAGGCGGTCTTCACAAGATCAATCCTTGCAAATGGGGAGGGGATTGAAGTGATTTCATGATGTGCGGATGCACCGTCGGGATCCTCTATTGTATCTCGGCTTGTGGAATTATAAGGGAAGGCAGGGCTGTTGTTCCAGTCCTCGTATGTTGTGGTGCCCTCTTTATAGAGTCGGAATATCTTTGACATAATCTTAGTTGCTAAGTTTTTCTTTTACAAGTTTCTTGGTGCCAAGATAGAACATCTCAAGGAACCTGTCTTTGGGATCCTTGCTTTTGCAATCTTTCTTCACGGCTGAATTGAGACGGTCTATGATAAGGGAATAGTCGGAATAGCGGCTCAGGATTCTTTTCGGTTTCAAGTCTGTCACCAATTCGAACGGTTTGTCTCCACAAACTTCATTGAAGAGATTAAGAGATCGCTTGTTATTCTTCAACTCCTTAAGCCATTCAAGATATTTATGCAGGAATCCGGTGAGTTCCTGAAAAAATCTTTCATTATAGAAATTTTCGAAATACTTTGAATTGGCACTGAATTGTGAGGAACGAAATAGATCTATTTTATGAGTCAATGCATTGGCCATCAAGGTGAATTGCACCATCGGAGAAAAGAGCATTTCTCTCATTCTATAGTAGAAGGAATTGAAAGAGACGGCACTGTCTGTATCCCTGATTCCCAACTCGAGATTGGAAGTGCCCATAAACTCTGAATTGGAGAAGTCCACCACAGCAGTGGCACCTAAAAATTCCACAAGGTGTGCATCATTACGCTGGGCAGATCCTCCTTCATTATTTTCATATATGCCCGCCATATCATCTGCAAGATAATACAGTGCATCGATGGATCCGTTTTTAATTATATTGCTTTCATAATATGCCAGCGCCGACTTGGTTTTGGAAATAAAGGTGGAGGAATCGATCTCGCTATCCTCATTCTGTTTCAACTTAAAGTAGGGGAGAATCGTTATTGCTCCAATAGTTGCATTGTTTATTAAATCATGGTTGGGAAAGTGATCACCTTGTCGCAGGGTCTTTAATAGCAAAGGAAAGCCGCTGGCCCCGGTGCCTCCGAAAATGGAGCTTATGATGAATATGCGGTCGCCGGCACTGAATGAATTGGCAAATTCTTCAAAGTCGTCTGATTGAGAGATCTGGTTGAGCACAACGCTTCCGATATTGGGATTTCCCTTGTATGGGGCACAAAACGAAGCGTTCAATGTTGAGGTCGGCGGTTTTTGATGAAAGGCTTTGAAAATGCGCGAGTTAGAGAGTGATGGTGGGATGAGCCGAAAAAAACGAAGCGTTTCCATTGCTTGAATTTTGGTTTACATTTCCGGGGTCGTAGGTTTACATGAGGCTGACATTGGCCTTACGTTTGGAGACACCGTCTTTACATTACCGGTTCCGGAGGTGGGACGGTAGATTTCATCGGCTTTGCGCCGATTTTTTAATGCCTTCAATCAAAATTAAATTATTCAAAAGGTTGCAAATAGCGGTTATTTGTGTATATTTGCGGAAAATTTCAGAGTATGAGGAAGACCAAATGCATCATCGTCCACTTGATCGGGAAGCGTAGATCGCTCGCTTTCGGCTCAATAGCGGCCATATTTCATCATCTGACCCCGGAAGACGTGGGTTGCACATATAATTACCTCCGTCGAGCCGGCCTCAGCGGAGGTGGAACAGTTGTCACTAAACGTGCGATAATACAGCAAACTACGCTGCTTACAGCCCCACGTGGCGGCTCTGACAGTGTAGATGATAGAATGGACTAAGAATGCCATTAGAACAGTCACAGAACGGCCTTATAACGTTCCGGGCAGGGGAGAGTCAATCGGCTCTCCTTTTTTCGTGTTCGAACGGGTGATTGTGAGGGGTGGATATTCAGGTGGATATTCAAAGTGGATATTCATTTGGCAATAACTGGATATTCACATTTGGGGTATTTGAGGGGTGCGATAGAGGGGGGATAAAATACCGATTTCTTAAGATAGACCCCCAATTTCGGCATTTCACTATTAAGAAAAAAAACACCTATTTGCAAATTTACTCCTTATTAAAAAGGCTAAAATCAGTTGTTTAGCCAATTTTTAGACCTATTTTGAGGGGGTAACACCCCTAAAATGGGCGATCCGGGGTATGTCAGGGGATACATCTCGAAGCTTTTTGAATTATTGAATCTGGTTGAGAATGTTTTCATATTTACTACTCAAGTAATGAATCTTTTTGCGGACATCCGGAAAATGAGTAATCGGCTCTTTAGAATCACTATCCAAACTTTCAATAATAGATTGTAGCCTTTTTTTCTTATCAGATTGTCGCTTATATGAGCTTAAAATATCATCCCAATATGCTTCATAATTATTGTAGGCAATTATTAGATACTTTTCAGCATCGATATTGCGAATTGAGATATACCCATCATAAGTGACGATAGGAATAGAATTACGATCGCATAGACCTAAACTATGCTTGTAGGTCAGAAATCTGTTTATGATTAAAAAATCATTCTCATTTAGAGTGAAATCATCAATATCATCGATAATGCCTAAAGTATGACGCAAATCTGCAAAATGCTTTTTAACGTCGTATGCTGTATGTGAATTATTCAATTCATCCTGGATAATGTATAGGCGTATGACACCCCAGCGCAATTTCTTGCGTTGTATTCGTTCCCATTTTAATTTACGAAGTTGATGTCTACTTATTTGTTTCGGAATGGGAGCGATATTTTTTCGTCTGAAGAAATTGAACATATTGTGCATTAAATTAGAAATGACGGATAAGACCGACAACGATTGCCAGATGGTAAATGTCATTTTTAGGAATCTCGAAATCCGGATAGTCTGAGTTTATAGACCTGCATAGGATCGATGTCTTTCGATCAAAGATCTTTTTCAAGACCACTCCTTGGGCGGTGTCAAGGATGTGTGCCCTTCCCCACTGGATGAAAGATGTCTCATGGACGAAAGCACATGCAAGTTCATCACCTGACATGAATTCAGGATACATGGAATCGCCTCTGGCAATGATTGAGAAATCGTATTGGGGTAAAGTTGGAATAACCGGTATCTGCTCACAGTCTGTTGAGGACACACCCTGTATGGCTAAAGAAAGAGAGCCAGCAGCGGCATCAAATGGAATTCGAGGGCGAGTATCAACAGAAGTGGATATTTGCAGTGTGGCTGACACTGGATCATCTGGACTTATTATCATATATCCTTGCCCAGTCAATAGCCATACAGGAGAAAGATCAGGATAATTAATTAGAATATTTTCTAATTTATCCGTGCCAATTGCTGCGCCCTTCTTTAACTGTTTGCCAAATGATGAGTTAGACATTCCTACACTTCTTTCAAAAGTCGCTATAGGTATGCCTTTATAATCTAAATATTCCTTAATTCTATTGAGTATTTTACACATTTTTAATCCTATTTAGAAAATATTCTACAAACAATTTGGATAATTAGAAAATATTCTATAACTTTGCATCGTGTTCCAAATGGAACGAGCGGTCAAAGATACGAAAAAACCGCGAGTATGAAAAATAAAATTACTATGGACAAAATTTTAACTGTAAAGACTAAAGATTCCGAAGTTGCACAGATAATCAAGGAAGATTTAACCAGCTACCTCCAAGAATATGTAAACTGCACATGGTATAACGGCAGTTGGGAAGTCGTAGCGGTAGTATGTGAAGCTGATTATAGAGCCATAATAGAACAGATTGAGCAAAGTGAAAATTATGCTGATGGAAAGCTTGATTATGAAGTGGAAAATGAAGAATAAGTATTCCTATCGCAAGGGAAATGGTTAAAGCCGAAAGGCAAAACATGTGAACCTCCGGCGTTGCCAAATGCGCCGGAGAATTCGGGAGGGCAGGATGCCGAGCGTTCGCGACTCGTAGCCGGGGAAGACCGGCAAGGGGGTTCAAGTCCTCCTCCTCCCACTAATAATCAGAAAAATGAAACAACATTCAGAGAAAAGAACCGAATTTGCGGTCGAGCTACTGCTGAAGACCTTGACCCGGAATGTCACTGACACCGGAATCATCCTTGAGGAGTTCGAGACCACTCATGATGACTATGAGTGCGATCAGTCTAAGCAATACGATGCCCTCGTTGCCGGACACTTCGCTCTGAAGGAAGCCATTGACAAGATCAATAATAGACTAAACCGAAAAAATAAGTGAGAAAATGAGAAAGTTTATCCATGCAGACAAAGGAGTAACGGCGAAGTTGAAGGCTATCTTCAAGTGTTCTGACCGCACCATCCGCAATGCCCTGACCTATGACGAAAACAAGGGCAACTCAGACCTTTGCAAGAAGATCCGCTTCACTGCCCTGCAGTATGGTTGCCACACCTACACAGTGAACAAAGAGGGCGAATGCTTCCATGATGAAGCCGACCGCATCATGTGGTGCCTGTATCCCAATGGGGCTAAGGTAAGTTTTGACAAGGTTACCGGTGTTGGCGAGATCTTCTTCAAAGGCGATGTGGTCGCTCGATACGACAATGTTCAATTAACCGATATACCGGAAATTCAGGCGAAGGCAAGAGCCTACTAAAAGGATAATTCATTATGGAATATTACAACGGCAGACTTTGTATATCTACTCGCGAACTGTTCGACGGGGGCATTGTTACGGAGGCCAATTATCGCAATTGGACTAACCGTAACCGTGTGGATGTCGTTCAGCGTGGTGGCGGAGCAAGGGGAAGCTATGCGCTCATTGCCGTTGACAGCCTCCCCGACCGCTATAAAGAGAAAGTCGAAGAGGTTTATCCCGGCGGATCACAGGCGCGTCTTGAGGGATGGATAATCAGTAATTACGAGGTTGATCAGAAAGCCACAGCCTTCTTCTTCTCCAAGGAACAATGCGGAGTGGCACTCC
>CAMWUJ010000062.1 GCA_947177405.1 uncultured Porphyromonadaceae bacterium
AATTGTGCCCACAGAAACGCTTGGCTTGAGCAAGCTAAGACTCAGAAATAACAGATTCTCACAGAAGCCATGCGGAGGAATCGTTTCTCTGTATTTCCAGACTTCGTCATTGTATCACCCTAAATCAACCTTACATAATTGTATGTTGCTGAAAATCATGCATAATTATTTTAAGTATCATAAAAGTGACTAAGTCAGGTAATAGAAAGATATTTTTGATGACATTTTCTCAAAATAATCAAAATAATCAGTAATGTGTACACAATTTTGTACACATGTTTGTTATTTATCTTAGAAAGTTTTATCTTTGTGAAAAATAGTAATTATGGAAGCTTTAAGTGTGAGGGAATATAGAAATAATTTAGCTGCATCTTTTGATAGAGCCGCTGAGGGAGAGCGTGTGATAATCCGGAGAAAAAATAAGCTTTATGCTCTTGTAAGTTTGGGTAATGATCAGACGATTCTGAATAAAGGGCAGCAAGAGCGACTTGACAATTTAGCTGATTCCCTACGTAGAAGTTGGAGTGAAGTGAAGCAGATAGAGGCAGGAATGATTGAATCTAAAACAGCTATGTCATTTTTAGATGAGCTTTGAGATTAAGACAACACCTGAATTCGAACGTCAGGCCAAGCCACTTAATAAGCGATACAGATCATTTAAGAGTGATTTAAAGAATCTGATCTTGTCGCTTCAGAAGAATCCTTTTCAAGGAGTGGAGCTAAAACCGGGAATAAGGAAAATACGTCTTGCTATTACATCAAAAGGAAAAGGGAAGTCTGGAGGAGTTCGGATAATTACTTACACTGTTCTGACTTCAATTGATAATGGCAGTGTCTTTTTGATGAATATATATGATAAATCTGATTTCTCATCTATAAAGACATCTATGATTGAAGAGATGATACAACATCTGGATATAGGCGGATAATCATAAAGTGTATTAAAAATAGAATAAAAACCGTGGATATGAATTGATCATACCCACGGTTTTTATTACGATTTCCTAATTCAGCGTGAAACTTAGAGAATTAGTCGGTATTAATATAGATCGACCTTGCACCAATAGGTTATGGGTTCGCCGTCGGCATCGGTGCCGGTGATTTTGCACTCTTGGCCGTTAACCTTTATCGTTGAGTTGCTTGCTGCAAGCAGCCTCTTGATATTGTCCCATGCCATATCGGAAGCGAAATCCAGGTTGTCGGGTCCAAGTTCCGCCTCGTTGTAATCATCGATGTATTCGCTTTCAAATTCCAGAACAGTACTGTTGATGGATGATGCCTGTGAACCGTTCCAGGTAATGTCATATCTGATGGTATATGAGGGAGATCCACGATACCCACCTTCCCCATAAGTGATGACTGACGGAAGGCCGGCCTGATTGTAGTCGAATTCCGACCCAATCATTGCATCCTGGTATAGACTCGTGATTTTCTGCTTTGAGTCGAATTCATATTCACTGAGAGTTTCTCCATATTCCGAGGCATCTGCATATGTGCGTGCTTTTGTGAACCGACCGAAAGCATCTGCCATCGATCCCATACCTATTGAAGGTGTGAGGCCCATAAATGTGATGCTTTTCACTCGGCTTCCACCAAGATCCATCTTCTCAAGAAGAGGCTTGAATTCCGTAAGCGACGGAATCTTTACACTCTTCGATCCCACCGTAAAGGATGTCACATGGTAATAATCGGAAGATTGATTATTTCGATTGATGGAGGAAGTATCTTCAGTCGGCTGAGGTGACTCTTCATTTTCCTCCACCAATTTTATGATATAAGTCATTCCTTCGGAAACGGTGGTGTAATTGAAATCTTTAAAATTGATTTTGATTGGGAAATGATTCTGGAAGCTAAGACCTATTTCCTTGGTATGATCTGATACATACACCCATTTCTCCATTCCTTTATCCACAAACTCTCCCATATAATTACCCTGCACTTCTGTTATTTTGTCTTTGACATATATCTTCAGCAACGCACACAGGTCTCCATTTAAGTCAGTCCTGGGATTGGTGTGGGCTGAGATATCATTGGGTTGAATCTCCATACTCCTCACTTTCAGTTCCTGAGCGGTGCAGAGGAGTGGGAACAGTACGGAGAATAAGGAAGAAAAGGCTATAATGAAAGATTTTATCAGTTTCATTGACTTAAGGGTTATGGATTTCTACAAAATTACAATATTACGACTTAATTTGCAAATCTCATTACACTTATGATAGGGATATTTTTTTGTCAAGCTACGGATATTTTCTCTATCACAGAATTGACAGAAGAACACAAATTGCGCACAGAACTTTTTTATTTTGAAGCATTTATGGACCGGTATTTGCTCATAGAATAAAAAAGCTCCCACTTTTGGGAAGCTTCACAGAAGCCAGGCGGGGTCTCCGGTAGTTCTCACGGCTGCGCCGTGGGGAACCACCGGTTGGGTTATACGGAACCACTCCCAAGGTTTTTCAATCTCTACTGTCCCCCTGTCCCCCTGTTCCCCTGTCTAAAAAAGAAGCCACTGTCCCCTGTCAAATCCTTCTGCGCCAATTCCTGCCGGTTCCTGCGTGGAGCTATGCTCCAAAAATTTCCAGCGCTCGGATTCTTTATTTTCCAAAATATGGATATACTCGTTTATTTTAAAAAAGGAATCTGATGAATCCGAGCAGATTTTTCGGCCTGAAGGCCACGCAGATCGAGCAGAATTGGCGCAGAAAGTCAATATGCCACCCAACTCAAGCCGTGGCTTACCTCAAATATATAAACTGAGAAGAAATATATAAACTGAGAAGAATTAAAGGTAGCGCGGATCTTTATGGAGGCTAAGGCCTCGAATGAAGCGGAATCCGCGAAATCCGCTCCATTCAGCCGTCCGGCGGCTCCAATGGTTCCGTACTACTTTATTTCCTCTAAGTTCAAAATCAACATATATTTTAACTGGAAAGAATCTTAAATTTATTTTTTCGAGAAGCTAAGGAGGGATTCGCGCCTTTTCCTATCGTAAAACTCGGATATTTTCTCTATCACAGAATTGACAGAAGAACACAGATGGGGCACAGAACTTTTTTATTTTGAAGTATTTATGGACCGATACTTACTCACTGAATAAAAAAGCTCCCGCTTTTGGGAAGCTCCACAGAAGCCGGGCGGCCGCAAAGATTACAAAGATAATTTTTTAGGAAACTCTTCTTTCTGAACTTTCAGGAATAGTCGTAGTGCGGAACTATTTAAGCCGCAGGCGGCTGAACCGAGCGGAAAATCACGGAATAGTTCTTTGTAAGTCCGGTATCAGCCGAACTCGGCTGACGCTCATGGTATTCGCACGCGGAAATGGGTCTAATTGGGAAATGGATAGAAAATATATCTGGTGAGGGTATCCCCGGAGGGGATGAATTCCTGTTAACCGTGGGTTGGCGAGGCATGAGGCTACCCACGGCAAACCATATACTTTCACCCTCTGCGCCGGAGGAGTTGAACGTTCCTAAATATCTTTCAACCAACTTATTCAATATCCTAATCTCTCTAAAGCATCTTGTGCCAACTCCAACCCCTGTTCCGCACTTTTTCGATACCATTTTACTGCCTCCGGAATATCCTTGTTTACTCCACGCCCATACTCATACATGGATCCAAGCAAAAATTGTCCCATATTATCCCCCTGATCCGCACTTTTTCGATACCATTTTACCGCCTCCTGATAGTCCTTTGTCACTCCAAAACCATATTGATACAGATCGCCCAGTGCCCACTGAGCATTTGAAAAACCCTTCTCCGCACTTTTCTGATACCATTTTGCCGCTTCCCGGAAATCCTTTTCCACCCCAAAACCATAATAATACATAACCCCTAAATAAAATTGACCTTTGGCATACCCCCTATTAGCCGCTTTTCGATACCATTTCACAGCTTCTTTATCATCCCTTGTCACTCCAAAGCCATTGGCATAGATGTTACCTACCCCGACCTCTGCCATACTATTTCCTTGATTGGCAGATTTCTTATACCAATTCAATGCTTCCTGATAATCCTGCGTCACAATCAGGCCATCGAAATAAATTCCCCCTAAAATACATTGTGCCCATTGATGTCCTTGCTCTCCTGCTCTTTTATACCATTTAACAGCCTCTTGTTGGTCTTGAGCTACCCCCTCACCCCAAAAATACAGATTACCTATATAGAATTGAGCCTCGTTATCATCAATAATATCTTCATCAATTCTCCTAAAAAATTCCATCGCTTTGACATATTCCCTATTGTTATAATATTTCTTGCCCTCAGCTAATATTTGTGATATGGATTGCGTAGTGATGCCAGGCGTAGGAGTCGGTGCAGATGTCTGAGTGGAGGCTGTGGAAGGGGTAGGGATGGCAGTTGGGGTTGGGGTCGATGTGGGAGATCCATTATCCTCTTCCAATATCACCTCATACACCATCTTCTCTTGGGCAGAAGGGTAATTATAATCATCGAACACTATCATTAGTGGAAAATGATTCTCGAAATGCAGCCTTATCTTTTTTGTATTGTCGGTGACATATACCCATTTCTCCACTCCTTGATTAACTATCTCCCCTAACACCGTTCCCTCGGCTTTGGTGATCTTATCGAGGACGCATACCTTCAGGATCGCAGCAACCTGTCCATCCCGATCCGTGCGAGGTTGATCGCGCGCTGTGAGGTCCTCGGGTTGGATTTTGAAAGATGAAACTTTCAGTTTTTGAGCTGTGGCGATAATGGAGAGGGAGGCTAATACAAGGAATAAGAGTCGTTTCATTATTAATCGATTGGATGGTTTCCGCAAAGTTATAACATTATGATTTAACTTGCAAATCCTTTCTGCTGATGATAGGGATATTTCTTTCTTGTCAAGCTACGGATATTTTTCTTTATCACAGAATTGACAGAATGACACAGATGGGACACAGAACTCTTTTATTTTAAGAAAATTAAGGGCCGGCACATTCTCACAGAATAAAAAGCTACCGCTTTTGGGAAGCTTCACAGAAGCCGGGCGGGGGCATTCATTTGTGATTAACTTGCAAGCGGGAAAGGAGTGACGCCACACTCAACATCGTAAAAGCATCCCTCGACAGAATTGAGAGGAATTATTTTGAGAAAAATAAGGTCAGAAAGCAAAGCTAAGGAAATAATTTAAGAATTATTATTCTAATCTTTATGAGCACCGGATTTTTCAATAGCTATCTTACGATATTCCGAGGGAGTCAGCCCGGTATAACGTTTGAAAGTCTTGATAAAAGAGCTTCTTGACTTATATCCGACATCAGTGATAATAGCTTCAAGGGTCAACTGCCCATACGTATCATTATCAATAAATCTGCTGCAAGCTACATCCATTCTTTTTTCGCTCAGATACGACGTGAAATTCTGACCGGTCTTCCAGTTTATGGTCTGTGAAATATATTTAGTATTTGTATTGAGTATTTCGGATAGTTTTTGCATGGAGAACTCCTGATTGCAGAATACCTCCTCCCTTTCCATTACGGATTGAATCCGATGCCACAAATCCTCCATATAATTTTCAGACAGTGCGTAGCCATTCTTACACGAATCATCACCGGAATTGGTCGGGATATTTTGATTCGTTTCCGGGAGGCCAGAATCAGCAATTTTACTTTCCTTGCTATTAACCTTATATTCAGATTCGCGCTCGTCCTTCACATTATGAGTTTCTGTGCCATTTCTCTTCAATTCGAGAATATCAAGATTTTTCTGAAAAAGATCATGATTCTTTGTCACTAATTTCTTGTTATAGTTCAACACTATAAGCAATAATACCAGCAGGACGAAAATTCCTATGGCAGAAATAATAATCAGCTTCATCCTGAAATTTTTCTCAATCGTGAGGTGTTCGATTTCCTTGCCGTAACGCTGGGCTTCATATCCCATCTCAAGATTGTGCACTTCATTCATTCCTTTAATATAAAAAAGTGAATCTTGAAGTTCGAGCCATCTGTAACGGTATTTTTCCCATCCCTCTTTATCTCCATTGGCTTTACATAAAGCGGCAAGATTCTTTGTAATTTCAACGATCATATCGGGTTGTCGCTGGGAGATGGCATATTGTTCGGCCTTTTTCATGTAATACATGGCCGAGTCGTTCATGTTTCCCTGCTGAAACAAACGCCCGATATTGGCATTAGTATCGAATAAAGCCCTGTCTTGAAGAAAAAAACCATCCAGAACCTTCGGGATCACTTTCAAATATTTCACGGCCTCAAGATAATTGCCCGATACGGCCACATCCGCTGCGTCGGCAAGTTTTAGGGCATACAGACTTTCCGGAGTTGTCTTTTCCTTGAGGTCGCTTCGGAAACGCACGGTCAAATCTTTCAGATTGGTGAAATTTCCTGTTGCTATTGCAGAGTTTACAAGATTAATGAATGAAAGGCAGAGGTAATACTGATTATTGTGAGTCGAGGCAGCCTCAAACCCCTTGCGCAGATATTCCACGCTTCTGTCCTCATCTCCATAATAATGAAATAGGCCGGCGATGTTGATATATCCCGGAGAGTCGGCCCTTTCGTCAATATTTATCGACTGGGCAAAATTGGTATAAGCCTCGCTGTAGTTGCCGTTCATAAAATGTATCAGGCCGATTCCGTTGAGGGCCGTGATTACAGTAGACCGATATTCTGACGGCACTTTGTCGGGGAATTGCCCTATAACAGCGGTGAAACACAACAGAGCACTGTCGTTGACATTCCTGTTCAAATATTCCTCGGCTTTTGTTAACAGCTCCTGTGGGTTTTCGTAAGGATACAATTTGGGCTCTCTTGAGATAGTCTTTGCATGCACGCAGACCATAAATATACAACACAGGATAAAGATTACAATATATCTTTTATGGTGAACGTTCATTTTCTATTAGCCGGTGATAATCGCGTTTATACTGAAATAACGGTATTTAATCCCTGTTGTTGTGTTGTGTTGTATTCTTTTAATGAGTCTTTTCCAGAAATGACTCATTGCTTCCCTTAATTCCTTTGCAGAATATACACCCTTATTTATATATTTGCGACAGAAAAATCAACTCAATAAATTTATATGAAAAAAAACCTTACTCTTCCAATTATTTGCGTTTTCGCTATCGTGGGGTTGCTTATAGCCGCAGGAGCGAAACCGGAGGTTCCTCGTCTGAAGGTTATTGATTATCCGGAGACGGTGCAGAACGCCAACTCGGTTAAAAAAGTTAAAAAAAATACAGTTCTCGGGACTGTTTCAGAAAAAGACTTCCTTTATGAAGACTTTGAAGAGGCCACAGGCAAAGATCCCTTCCCTTTACCAGAAGGATGGACAAATGTTCCTACTCCCGGTAAGGCTAACGATTGCTGGAGGTGTGGCACACTTTCATTGAACGGTGATATTCTTCGCGGTGTGAGCGGATATAAATATGCCTTTATCTATGGTGCCTCCGAAAAGGCACACGATGCCTGGGCATTCAGTCCGGCTGTGCAGCTGGAGGCCGGAAAGGAATATAATATTGAGCTGTATGCCATAATGTTGGCTAACCAGGGGAATCAGGAGATTTTGGAGGTGAAGGTCGGCATGGGAGCCGAAGCTGAGGCTATGACCATAAACATAGGAACCATCAGCGGAGATTTCCAACAATGGAATCAAGTAAGAGGCAAATTTACCCCTAAGACTTCAGGACTTTATAATATCGGCCTTCACAGCATTTCTCCTGCAGGCGGAAATGGCACAGTGATCGACAATCTTAAAATCTGGAGCGGCAATTACCCCTCGTTTAATGCTTATCAAGGTATTGACTTCGGTGAAATCAACACTCTTCAACCGGAGCAATCCACTACAATTGATATATATAACCCCGGCTCCGCTGACCTTGAGGTGGATCTTAAAGAATGTTCTCCCGGTCTTACCGTATCAGGATTCCCCGCAACTGTCGAGCCTGACGAATTAAAGAGTTTCCCATTGACAATCAATGTCTCTGAACCGGGAACATACGTGGGGGAAGTGGTGCTTACCACCAATGATCCTACCAATCCCGAGCCCCATATTAAAGTCTTTGCTGAAATCAAGGAGCCGCGCGTCACGGGATATGTCTATGAGGACTTCGAGCATGGAGGTCCGAAGGATTGGACATTCTCGGAAACAACGGGAAATGTGCCAAACTACGGTATGGATTCCGGTCGTTCATGGTGGGGAAGCTCTTTCTATTCCATTTTTATGGAGGATCGTGCCATAGGATTCACCACCCACTATGTGGAAATGGGCGATAATCCGGTTTTCTCTTTCTGCTATAAACTAAATGTCAAAGATCAGCAGAACCATCCTATCTCTCCTGAGGTGCCCCTTATTGAGGTCAAGGTGAGCGACGATTTCGGACAAAATTATCATACTATCTATACCATAGAGCCCGATGGCGAGCATCAGCACGAAGCTACTACCAAATATCGTAAAATCGTGATTCCTTTACCGGAATATAAAAACAAAACGTGTTGTTTCAAAGTGGGCTTCTCTCATGCTTCCGGAAGCTTTGAAGAGGCAATGACAGATCCATACGATGCTGCTGTAGATAATGTGGTAATAGGTACTGTCCCACAGATTGAACTTGAAACCCTCTCCTTGGATGGATCCACTTTGATTAATTCGGGAGAAAAATGTCAATTATCGGCTACGGTCGAAAATCGTGGAGGAGAAACAATAACCTCCTGGACCGTTGATCTGATAAATAATGCTACAGATGATATTTTAACCAGCGTTTCCGGCCCGGCATTGGAACCCGGCAAAAAAACAAATGTAGCTATTGAATGGACTCCCGAGCAAACCGGTGCATTCTCATTACGCTCAGAAGTGAAGATAAATGATGCAATCCCTGAAAACAATGTGAGCAACTCAGTTTTCATTGAAGTCCTTGATGATGTCAACAAAGTGCACGCCATTCAGGATGGCGACAGCAAAAAGAGTTTTGCCTTCCCCGTGGACTTCTATAGCATCGAGACTATGGGTCAAACCATTTATAAAGCAAATGAAATAGGAATTAATTCGGGGCTTATCAGTAGTCTGGTGTATAAGACCATCATGAACTCTCCATTTATCAGCGATTCCTTCGAAATATATGTGGGAGAGACTGATAAGGAGAACTTCGATGATACGGAGATGGTGGATATCTCTGAATTGACCAAGGTCTTTGAAGGCGGAATGTATTTCCCTGAAGGTCGCAACGACTTTGTAGTGCCCT
Source organism: uncultured Porphyromonadaceae bacterium (assembly GCA_947177405.1). GTDB lineage: Bacteria > Bacteroidota > Bacteroidia > Bacteroidales > Muribaculaceae > Lepagella. Next base: position 9,206 of record CAMWUJ010000062.1, read on the forward strand.
TCTTTACTCCCTACCGGTATAAGGGTGGAAACTTAGTGGTGTGCTCCATCAAGAAGAGTAAGGAATTTATTTATGACAAGCTTTTTGTAAATCATTCAGATAAGACAGCTGTGCGTTCACTTTCGAAATCTACCGACGAACCCGGGACACTTGAGAAAGCAGCTGTAATCACAGCGGATACTTATCCCGACATCCGTATCAACATGGTGTCGCCGGCGACAGGCTCCATATCAGGTAAAATCACAGATGTCAACGGCAATCCTGTGGCAGGCGCCAAAGTCACCCTCGGAAGCACTCAATTATCTGCCACCACTAATGCTATTGGAGCTTATTCACTTCCATGCATCACCATAGGAGAGTATAAGCTGGTGGTGAGCCATCATGATTATTCTCCCGTGGAATCTGAATCATTTATGGTTTCTGAAGGGAATAATTCGGAAGTCAATGTCTCTGTGTCGGCTATCACAGCGCGTACTTTAAAGGGCAAGGTTTTGGATGATATCACCGGGAAACCGATTGCCGGCGTAGGAATCACTTTGTCGGGATATGATGACTTCCATACGATCACTGACCCGGAGGGTAACTACGAAATATCCGGTATAAAGGAAATAGATCAACCCTACACTCTGCGTAGCTCTTCCGACTTATATAAGCCATTTGTGCATCCGATATCAATAGGCGGCGAGGATGTAACGTTTGATTTCAATCTTTCTGCACAACCAATTAAGCCATTCGATGTAAAAGTGTCACCTAACGGCTCCTCGGCCGAGATTTCTTGGGGTGAGCCTGTGCCGGAAGTAAGACACGATTCCGGAAAGCTATATTCCGTAATTGGATATAACGGCGGCTGGAAAGAGATTATCTTCGGCACATCATTCAAGAAGAAAGCTCTGATAAAGGAGATCAGCTGGTATGCCGCTTCCGGTGAACCACACAGCAAGTTTAATGTCTTTGTTTTCGGTCTTAACAGTGAAGGGAAACCGGATCCCACAAAGATTTTATATGAAGCCGACAATGTGGATTACACCGATGATGCTTGGTCAACACATAAGCTTTCCACTCCAATTGTGGCAGATGGGTTCATGATTGCAGTAAGTTGTGATGGATTCATGAGCATCGGTATCACCAAACCGACCGAGGAATATCCCTTCGAGCTTAACACATGCTTTTATGCTGGTGACAGCTATAATTACCGTATCAGCGAAATGGCTACCTATGAAGAGTGTCATCTTATGTTGAGAGCATCGTGCGAAGAGGTGGATGGTGATGATGGGACCCTTTCAAGACCGGAAGTCTCTTATAGAGTTTATCGTCTCAATCCCGGGCAGCCTGAAGAAGAATGGACCTTGATTGGAGAAACCGAGTCTTTAAGCATTACCGACCATGATTTCGGCAGTCTCAATGATGGTGTATGCCGATATGCCGTTGTGGCGGTGTATAAAAATGGTGAGCAGAGTCGTCTTGAGTATTCTGTTGACATAGAGACCAGTGGGGTGATCGACAATCTTAAAGGTGAAGTGGAGATCGGGCCTAATCCCTTTGATGACCACATCACGATAAAAGGTGCCGAAGATGTGATGAGAATCGACTTCCTGAGTCTCTCCGGCGGATTGCTCAAACGAATAGACAATCCATCTTCCACAATCGAAACTTCCGATATCCCGCCTGGCTTCTGCATGATACACCTGATCTTGCGAAACGGCAAAGAGAAAGTGGTAAAAGCCATCAGAAAATAGCGTTGAAATTTTATTAAAATTCTCAATATCGGCCGTGTAAAACGGTCGATATTGAGAGTCTTATACCTTCCCCAAAATAAAGAATAGAAAATTAAACTATAAGAATCAATGAAACAACTAAGTTTTTTCGCTATGCTGGTGGCTCTGATCACGGCATACACCCAGACAACGTTTGCGGCTACCGCTACGCTTACATTGAACCTTGATGACGCAAGTCACGTTGAAGTTTCCCTCAACTATTCTACGGTAGAAGGCTTGCATGACGGGGAAAACCTCATTACCTTCCAAGACGACCGTTATCCTATTCTTGATATTTCACCCCGCAAGGGTTTTGCCCTTCAGAAGGTGCTTGTCAATGGGCGTCAACAAGTCTTAATGGGAGGCACCTGGACTGAAACCCTTACTGAAGATTTTGCAGGGTCGATCATTAAGGTGACTTCGCGCGAATTGGTTACTAACACTGTAACTTTAGATGTTGAAGGCGCTGAATTCGTTGAACGCTGCTATATTAACGATGAAAAGCGATATACCGTAACTGATGGAACTTCCACATACGATTTCACCTCAGACGCTGTTAAATTTTCGTTTACTTTTACAGACAACGCAGATGCTAAAGTTTGGATTGATGACGTTCCTCAAGAGGTAGAGTATAACGTATGGTCGGATGCTTTTACTTGCGAGGCTATTATTACGGAGTCGGCTACTCTCAAGATTGTGGCTACAGAAAATAAGATCGCTCCTGCTAATATGAATATCACCGGCGTGATGGGTATACGTACGCTGTTTGTGAATGAAAAGTTACAAACAAGCCTTAGAGATGGAGAACGAGTAATCAAACTTGTAGGAGAAGATTCCGCTAAGGTGAAAATAAATTTCATGCCGGATGTACACCCCGCTGTTACACTTGATGACACGCCTTGTGAGATATCCAACGACGCTGTGGAACTTACCGTAGTCGCCGGATCAACATTGAATATTACTACTGACATCATTGCAGTGGAAGACAAGATCAATGCTATTGCCGATAATCCTGATGAAGTTACAATTACCAACGGTGCGCAGGATAAAGTAATTCCTCTTTCGAGTGGCCTTAATTTTATTGAAGCTTCATCTCCTTGGTTCACTATTACGTTCGCTGATAATGGAAAGCCTCACTTGATTACAGTTAACGGGGAGGAAAATGCTCGTGTAGATGATGAGGACAGCAATGTTTTCAAGGTGTATCTGTCTGATGATTATTATAATCAATTAAAAATAGTGACCGATGCCTCTTATTCTCTTTCTCCCGTTAGCCTTGTAACGGTGAGTCTCTCTAAAACAGAACTGGAATTAAATGAAGGAGATAAGGAGACGTTGCAGTCTGCAATTGAAGGTGCTGAGGAGACTGCAATAATTTCTGAGTCATGGAGCAGTTCGGATAATGATGTTGCAACTGTGGATGAGAATGGCTGTGTTATGGCGCTCACTCCGGGCTGCGCAATCATTACTTACACTGTAGTCGTTAATGAGAGTGGCAAGGAGACCTCTTATTCTGCAAGTTGTAATGTGACAGTGGTAGAGAATCCTTTAAAGCCAGCGGAGACAAAAGAATTGACTGTTGTTGTAAAGGGGCAGAGTCAAATGACTTATAGCGTTTTAGCAGGGACTCCGGTCACCGTTTCATTGGAGCCTGCGGAAGGCTTTAAGATTAATGCTGTTAATTTCAATGATGAGCCGATTGATGTCTCAGATAATTCATTTACTACCCCCGTTATCGTAAATGATTCCCGGATTGATGTGGAATATGCGTGGGCGACCGATATTACATTCGAATATACCACCGGGGTAGATTATATAGCCGGATCTGATTTCCATGTATATCGTGATAATAATGATATCGTGATAGAGAATGTTAAAGCTCAGTCGGAGATTAACCTCTTCACTGTTTCGGGTGTTAAGATCGCTTCGGCTGTTAGCGACGAATTAAAAGTGGTTAGAATCCGTATCGTGCCGGGAATCTACATCATTACCATCAATGGTGAAACCATCAAAGTTAATCTATAATTATATATACACTTCCTATCGGTTAATTTTGAATATTTACTTATTATAGTGTTAGTTGAGGAGAGCTGTTTATCCAAGCTCTCCTCAATTATTTCAGAGATCTCAATACAATAGTTCGGTAAAATTTGAGGTTACTCAGTAACAGCTAAGCCGCTAACTGAGTCAACCGATGATTTATCTTCTGAATTATTTTGAGATGCGGAGATTTTCCGTAAGTCGAAATAATAGTGGAAGCGAGATAAGACTCAAACATGAGCCGTTTGAACTGAGCCACTGACAGACCGGGGTAATCCTTCCTTATTACTTCCTTGCAGACATTGAGAGCAGTAAAGGAAAGATTGAAAGCAAAGTCAAGCCGGTCCTTGTCACGGGTCTGCTGCGACTGAAGTCCGGTAAACTGCTTGGCATCGCGTATGCCAAACTCGATCTGAAAGCGGGTGCGGTAGAAACCGATGATCTTTTCAGGCTTCATTGCTGTGTCGGTTGAGAAGTAAATAAGCGCCTCACCGTTCTCAACAGGACATACCACGATACGGATGTCGCGTTTCAAAGCCCTTGAATGTACGGCCGCTGTGTGACAGTGGGTCCTGCCTCCCTTTGAATCCTCATATATGAATGAAGTGAAAACCGACATATCAAGGTTGGAGAAATCCACTTTCTCCCCATACTTTTTCTTTCTGCTACGTCTACACGGAGCGGAGGGATCAGGTATGGCCAGATACCTCAGATATGAATTGGCACGTAATCTTCCTACAAATCGGAAGCCCATGTCAGTCACTTCTTTTACAAACTCATATCTGGAGAAGAAGGCATCTGCAACCAGAATATCCGTCAGGGAAAGCAACTCGTTGGCCTTTGACCTGACAAGGGAAACATACCATTCGAGCATCGACATGTTGCTCTCGGACTCAAGGGTCTTGAAATTCGGAGACTGTACGGCACCGAGCATCACGCATGTTTGTTTGCCCAGACTGATTGCCCCGATTGCCATTATCTCCAGACCGCGTTTGACACGTTGCGCCACCCCTGACCAGAAACGGCCTATACCATACGTCAGTTTGCCCGATTTTGAGATGAACGACGGATCAATTGCCACTGCGATGTCATCGCCGGGACCAAAACAATCTCTGGCCATGCCTACATTGACTTTCATCCAGTCCACGGTTGTCTTGAAATTTGAGGCAAAGGTTTTGGCCGTGCGGCCGCCATAGCGTGAGAGCCGGGTAAAATTGACTTTGCCCGGAATCAACACGACAGTGCGTATTGTTAAAATCAGCCAGTTGAGAAACCTTTTGCTCATCTTGGTTGTAGTATTATCAAATATCGACTTGCACCGGAAGGTGAAGTCTTTGAGAATCGCCAATACGTTCTTATTCTTAAGGCTTTTATAATGAACGCTTTGGCGATTCATTTGTATCTGCAAAATCAATATATTAACTTAATTTTCAATAACTTCGGTATTTTTTACCGATTCATTGTTATTTATTACTTATAAAAATAATCCAAGGATACCCAACCCAAGACTAATAGGAGCAGCCGCAACTACACCAAGACTCGCCGGACAGGCAGAAATTTCTTTTATTAAAAGATTCCGCGAAAGACGTCATATTCAGTCGCAGCGAGACTCAATTTGTTCCGCACTACAACAACTTTTAAAAGGTTAGTCCTCATTCAACAAAATTGTTATTCAACCTGCGGTCTTAAAATCCGGCTATAAATCTTTCTTTTAAATAATCGCTCAGCCATAAATATACTTTATTACCTCAAAATTAATAAATTAAAACATTTCCACCAAATTTAAAATGCCCAATTCATAGCTTTCCAGCAATTTTGAGAATATCTCTTATGTCAACAGTGATCAAGCCGAGTAAAGGATATCTCCGGATAGCTTACCACGGAGTGGTTATCTCAGAGGTAGAGGATGGCTCCGGATGATTTACCACGGAGTGGTTATATCTTGGTTAACGAGGGTTGGGGAGGCATGAGCCTACCTCCGGCTCCATATCCTTTGACCTCTACCTCGGAGAGGTTGCACTTACCCTCCTTTTAAGGTGAAACAATGGTAAAACTTTTAAGAATTTCTGTAGTGCGGAACTTATAGAGGCCTTAAGCCTCGATAGAGGCGGATCTCGCGGAAAGATTTATTTGTAAATGCAGAGTCAAAAACCGGCGGAAGCTCATGACATTCGCTCACGGAAAAAGAGTTGTTAAAAGGTCAGCAAAATATGGTTTATAATCCCCACAACCCGGGACGGGTTGCCTTTTAACCTAACCGGGGGTTATATCGCCTCGGGCGATTACCCCCGGCCCCCCGATTGCGTCTTACTCAACCCGGGACGGGTTGCCGTAACACAATAACTATCTACATACCTCCCTATCAAACGGCAACCCCGCCGGGGTAGAGGTCGGCTCTTGGAGTATTCAGGGGTAGGATCGTGCCTCGCCAACCCCCGGTTAGGTTAGACTGTAACCCCTCCGGGGTTGTGGTCACCTCTCCGGGGGTATGCGGGGTATGCTCGTTCTTTCCCGGATCTATTTTATATTCATTTCCCGATTAGACCCATTTCCGCGAGCGAATGCCATGAGCCTCCGCCGGTTCGCCGAGTTAAGCCAATACCGGACTCTTAAAGAATCATTCCGCGAGATCCGCTCCATTCAGCCGTATGCGGCTTAAATAGTTCCGCACTACAGCCATTCCTGATGGTTCCGACAAGGTCCTCCTGTCATAATCATTCCCCGTAAGTTCCTGCCGGTTCGGGCGAAAAAAGTTCCTGCGTACGGATTCATCTTTTTCTTTTTAAGAATTTTATGAGTCCGTACGCAGAAGTTATCGGGCTTCGCCCACGGAGATCGAGCAGGAACCGGCGCAGAAAGGAATTATGACAGCCACCCCTCCCCGGTGAGGTTACACAGCAATCCACCGGGGTAATGGAGGGGTGGATTGATATCAAGATAGTTGATAGAGTATAGACTCTTAGAATTATAAAACTATTTACGGGAAAATGCGCCCCGTGATATAATAGAAGTTTTTATCCAATAAATTATACAGTATGACACAAGAACAGTAGATTATGAACTTTGCAACTGTCGTTTCTTTGCATTTCCTATGCAATTGCATAATATATTATAATTAAAAATATAAATATTTAATTTATAATTATTCTATAAATAAATTTATTATTTAATATTTATACCCGGTTTTATATGCGTGTGTACGTGCGCGAGGAAGTCTGCACTGATCTTCTTTTTGAAAAAAGAAAAATTTGTAAAGAAATAAGGATTCGGAGCCGGAGAAAGTTACGAACTTTGGGGCGTCAAACTTATCACTATTCACTTATCACTATCATATCAATCATGGCAAAGAATATCACCGACTTCATCTCTCCCGACCACGCTTCTCTTATCGCCCTCCGTATGGCCCATGGCTGGAGCGGCTATGGCATCTATTGCGCTATTATCAACCTGCTCGAACGCCAGCCCGGAGGCGCTTTCCGACAGGACTATGGCCTTATCGCCTTTCATCTCTCTGCCGATGAAGGGATTGTGAGAAGCGTTGTGGAAGATTTCAGCCTCTTCTCTTTCGATCAAACCGATGCCGGAGAGACTTTATTCTATTTCCCGGCTATACGCGAAAAGGCTGAACATCAGGCAGAAATAAGCCGTCGGCGTGCGGAGGCGGCCTCAAAGAGATGGGGCGCCCGTGAGAAACCGGCTGAAAAGAAAACACCGAAGGATTCCATCTCAGAAAGAAGATATGCAGATCCCGTGCCTCAGATCAATCCTGCTCCGGTGGTACCCCGTGAAATGTCTCAACCTCAAAATAATAACCGTCCTCAAACTTTTGAGACTGCTACGCAGGAGTATGATCTGATCAAGAATCCGGAGGTGCTCACCGACGATAAGATGTGGATGGATCAAGTGGCTGAGAAACGTCATTGCTCGCAGGAGATATTGCTGAAACTTTTCGCCCTCTTTCTGAACAATCAGAAAGCCAACGGAGGAGGCAGATATAAAGAAGTGCGCGAAGCCAAGATGCATTTCTTCAATTGGCTTGCCAAGGACTATGCCCTCAACCGTAAAGCTGAGCTGATAAGGGAGGAAATGAACGAGAGACGTAAGCGCGAATATGAAGAACAGCAGGCCCGCAGTGTCACCTATGATGAATACTGCCGTATAAAAGCAGCCCGTGAGGCCGCACAACAGGCGGCATTATGTGGATAAGACATCATGATTCCCTTATGTCATATCGAGTGAGTTCCTTGCAACCTGAACTAACTTCCTCAATAAGACTGAGACAGATATCTTCCGCAAGTTTAATCTTCTTACCGACAGAAATGAAATCAGACAATTGAGGATGTCCTGTTCCGTTTACGGAAGTGGCGTGTTCACCGTTATAGCCCTCTGTGCAAATAGTAAGATCGTAAGCCGGAGCAAGTCTCCATCTCCATTCCCCGGAATCATTATCTCTGACCACATAGAAACTGAAATTCTTACAATGGTCATCCTTATTATCAGTAAGGTAATTGAACACCATCCTACGATACATCTGCTCAACATCTTCACGGCTTTGAGTTATATAGCCTGTTAGTGCGAGTAGGTTTGAATAGTCCAAAAAGGGTTCCCGAAGAGAAATACCCATCAATCCTCCGGCAGTAGATGTATGTATCCGGTTCCCTTCATTGTCTATATCAAACCGACGGCATGCGAAATATCGTCCATTGACAAGTCGAAAATCGGGCACGAGGATACCACATTTTCGAGCAGCCTCATTATATAAGACTTCTTGTTGTCCGATATTTTGGGGATCGTATATATGTCGAAATTTAATTATCCAGTGTCCTTCTGACTCTGAAAACACTGCCTTGGGCCTTGCCCCTCCGCTATTGCCACTGTTATACAGGAGTAGCCCTGCATCCTTATCTTGGCGTTCACCAAGCACCTCCAGTGCCATTTCCTGTAGTTGGTCGAAATCTGTTGCTGTTTCTTCGTGTCCTATATTTATTGCAGGGGAATATGTCAAAGCCCCCAGCCCATTATTTCCCACTAATGCAAGTCTATCTAAGGAAGATAGTTTGGAATCATCAATGCCTTCCCTAAGTAAAGCTTTATGAAGCAGATATCGGCCATATCCATCCGGAAGGCTATCTTCAAAGACTCCAAAATTTCCGTAAAAAGGTTGAGGTTTGGCAATGAAGATTCCCGGTTTCAATGGCAACTCAAGCGGAGAAATGCTAAATCCCTCGGCAAGCCATGACTTATCGTACTCAAAAACATTGAGACGATTGTCAGGGGTGACCGAAACACCTCCGACAGATCGGTCATGAAACATGACTTTTAGTTTTTCTATCTTTTTCATCTTTTCCCGCTCTTGGTGTAAGCTCTTTTGTGCTGCCTTTTATGTCGTATCCGTTCGAGTTCTTCCATAGTGTCAAATTTGGGTGAGCCAAAGAGATCTTTTATTTCCGATGTATAGCCCAATGCCATAGCAAGCTTGATCAGTGATTCGAATGCTATGAGACCCCTTTGTTCGAAGCGGGTCACAGTAGATAAAGCCACACCCGATAATTCTGCAATGCGTTTCCGCGTGATATTTTTTTCAACCCTGCGTTTACGAAAATTTTCGGCAACCTGGATCGAAATATCCTCCGGATCATCAAGGGTGAAATTATCTAATATTGATAATATATTGTTACTATTATTGCTTATATTCATAATACTGCTAATATCATGATACAAATATAATAATAATTTTAGATACAATCATGATTATCCACAGTAAAATTACCGATTATATACCCTCTTCCAATTTTTTTATCTGCCATCCCTCTATGCAGCGGGTATGGGAGTAGAATGAAGCTCCGATGAGGAAGATCTCGCGGCTGTCGGTCTGCCAGGGGCGAGCGTAATGTTTCTGCTCGATCTGCCGTATGGCTTCCTCGGGCGAACGGTCATATTTGAGCTCGATGATATAGATATAATCCTCGGTCTCTATCTTGATGTCGATGCTGCCCTCGGAGGTATGTACTTCCGTGTCGGTGTCAAGGCCGATGATGTGGGTGAGAAGATAGAAAGCGTTATGGAAATTATTCTCGTTATCCATCTTCATCTTGTAGTCGATTCCTGCGAAGAAAGCCTGCATCGAACGCATGGCCTTCTCCGGATCACCGCAGATGAAATTCCTTACCATATCCAGCACATTTCTGTTGGGAGTGACCTTGTGGGAAGCTACATAATATGGCAGGAGAAAGGTGTATAGACCTTTCTTCACTTCATTATTAGGGATACCGAGCTGATATTGGTTCAGACGACGTAGATATTTCTTTATTGTAAGATACCCTGTCTGATAAAGAAGTGCGGTAGGTTCGGGATTCAGGAGGTCGAGACCTTTCAGGTCGCTCGATTCGCAGTAAGAATTGAAAGTCTCTTCAAGATCTGCATCTATACGTTTGAGGGATTCGGCCACAATGGTGGGAAGCCCCGTGTCGTTCCAGTAATTCTCAATTTCAGATTTCTCCATGGCATTGAGTAGGGACCATGGGTTATAGATCTCGCTTCCCTCCGCGGCGAACCGGTAGCCGTCGTAATTGCGCTTCAGCATACGTAACGCTCCGTCATAATTGATATGGCGCTTCTCTGCTAATTTTGAGATACCATCCTTAAAATATGATCTCAATTCATCTTCCGTTATGCCGCATATATCGGCATACACGTTGGAGAATGTGATGTCGTTTATATTGTTAAGATCTGAGAATACACTCAGCTTGCTGAAGCGGCTCACTCCCGTGAGGAATACAAGCCGGATATGCTCGGCCGAACTTTTGAAATTGGAATATAGGGAGGCGAGCTTGGCGCGGTAATGATCGAAATTATCCTCCTTGTTGAGATTCCCTACAAGCGGCTTGTCGTATTCATCCACGAGGATAACGACCTTGCGACCTGTCGTTTCGTGGGCAGTCTCAATTATATTTTGGAATCTCTGGCTATAATCTTTCTCAACGTTGATTACATTA
>CAMWUJ010000063.1 GCA_947177405.1 uncultured Porphyromonadaceae bacterium
TAGGAGAGTACGCATTCTGCGGCTGTACATCACTTCAGAGCGTCACCATCCCCGAAAGCGTGACGGAGATAGGAAAGTACGCATTCGACGGCTGTACATCACTTCAGAGCGTCACCATCCCCGAGAGCCTGACGAAGATAGAAAACGGTGCATTTCGGGGCTGTAATCTTGACGATTTAGACACTGAGACATCCCACTTTATTATTAAGCAAGGTCTCATTATCAATAGAGAGAATAATCACCTTGTTACATCAGCGTTTACAAAAATTACAGATGTCACCATCCCCGAAGGCGTGACGGAGATAGGAGGGTACGCATTCTCCGGCTGCACATCGCTTCAGAGCGTCACCATCCCCGAGGGCGTGACGGAGATAGGAGAGTACGCATTCGACGGCTGTACATCACTTCAGAGCGTCACCATCCCCGAGGGCGTGTCCAAGATTAGCTGGTGCGCGTTCTCCGGCTGCACCTCGCTTCAGAGCGTCACCATTCCGGAGGGCGTGACGGAGATATGTCAGAGTGCATTTTATGGCTGCACGTCGCTTCAGAGCGTCACCATCCCCGAAAGCGTGACGGAGATAGGAGAGTACGCATTCGACGGCTGTACATCACTTCAGAGCGTCACCATCCCCGAGGGCGTGACGGAGATAGGAAACAATGCATTCAGGGGCTGTAATCTTGACGATTTAGACACTGAGACATCCCATTTTATTATTAAGCAGGGTCTCATTATCAATAAAGAGAATAAACACCTTGTTACATCAGCGTTTACAAAAATTACAGATGTCACCATCCCCGAGGGAGTGAGGGAGATAGGTAAGTTGGTATTCGAACGCTGCACCTCGCTTCAGAGCGTCAATATCCCTGAGAGTGTGAGGGAAATAAGCTCGGGGGCATTCCAGGACTGCTCCTCTCTAAAGGAGGTAACTCTTAAGAATCCGAATATAAAGTTCGATAAAACGGTATTTAATTGTTGTAACGTTCTTACTACAGTCAATCTCCCGGGAGGGATGACCTGGAGCAAAATCAAATCCAAATTTGCGGACTGCCCGTGGGGCCAAAACAAACCATAGAGTTTGTTGAGGAACCTGACCTTGATTTTTGAAAAAATTTTGCCTGATTTTTTAATTTTTCCGGGAGAGTCACTATTATTGATTTGTTATGATTTCAGTTTCAGATACAAGAGTAATGATTGTGCCTGACTTCGGAGCAGGCGCTGAGGACAAGGAAATGGTGGCTCTTAAAAAGGCGATTGAGACTGCAGGAGGGTATGCAGTCAAAGTAGTGGATCTTCCTGCCGTAGTGCGCGTTGAACATGTTGGCGAGGAGCTTACGGATACGAAGGTGATAGAACTTTCGGCCCGTAAGCTCGAGCAGCTCGCTACGTGCGATGATCTGATATGGGACGGCACAAACAGCGTGGAACTACGAAATAGTAGTTCCCGCGATGAAGAAAAATTCTATCTTTGTAGAGAGGGAGATGAGTTATTTGTGGTTGATGAAAATGATATTGACTTCTATTTGGAAGAGTATGGATATCCTCTTGAAGATGAAGTTGAAGATGAAGTAATCGATTATGACCGTGGCGCTCCCAACATTATTGTGGCGTTCGGTAAATCAGCGATGCTTACCGGAGGTCTTGGCCGCAAGGATTTGCTCTTCATAAATCCTGAGTATGAGTCGGAGTGGCCGTGGAAGAAGCAGTATTACGCCGACCAAGAGCTGTCCGGGCAGTATCATTGCGATAAATATGCCTTTGAGCATGATCTCATGGAGAGTGTGATTTGGGTTGGCGTGGGGTGCCCTCGCCCCTGGCGATATTCCCGGCGCTATGGTCTTATAACAGATGCTGATTACATCGGTGAGTTTTGGGACCGCTATCCGTGTATGGCTGAGGTCGCCCGTATGCTTGACGGCGATATTGGCGGGTTGGCAAAATTTATCTGCGAATTTGCCGATGATAAGCTGACTTTTCCTCTTGAGGAGGTCTATGAGGCCATCAGGAATCTGCCGGGGAGAGGTATCTCCAATCTTAACATAATCTGCGACTTTATCGAGCCGGTGAAGCTCGACGGCTTTACCGTTCATGGTCTGCGTTTCGGCGCGCCTATGTCCAATGGGCAATCATGCAATAAATTAAAAGTAGCAGAGTGTGACCATACACTCCCTCTTGAAAGAATTCAGACGCGCCGCGAACTCAACTTGCTGCGTGATGCGATAATCCACGCAGGTTTAAGATAACCACCGAGTAAGGGATAGACGTACTCGCCCTACAGATGCGCAATATTCTGATCTAAGAAGATTAATGCATAATCAGGTTCAACCGACTACTAACAAATAAAAATATGCCGAAACGAAGAAGACATTTGCCAGGCAAATATAAGCCGAAGGAGGAGAGTGTGCTAATACCTAATTTTACGGGACCACGGCCTCTGACCCTTTTTCAGGGTCCTGACGGGTTGTGGGGAGCGAAAGATGGGAAGGGGAAGATAGAGATAGAACCAATTTACCGGCGACTTGAGCAGACTTCCGTGCAGAAGGAACGCAACGAGGTGCTGTTGGCCAGTCGTGAGGAAGTTCTCTCGGTAACTCCTGATGACTGGGATTTGGTCTCCTGGGTATCGACCGACTTTGCTCTCGGAGATATATAGACGCCATTTTATAGATGTATAATCAGAAGGTTATGATTGACTTTTCAGAGAAACATCTGCTGTTAATTCCCGATATCTTCGGAGGAGATGATAAGCTTGTAGAGGATATTGTGAGGGATATTGATGAAGATGGTCGAGAAGTGGCTAAGATAGCGAATCTCAGGGAAATAACCTTAGAGGAACATTCCGGAGAGGAATTGTCGGAGGAATATATCATTGAATTTGCTGCCAATAAGTTGGAGTGGCTGGCAAAGCACGAATATCTGTTATGGCATGAGGATCCTCTCTATCTGAAATGGGATGAGGCTGAAGTTAGAAAGCTTGATGAAGGGATGGAAAATATAGATTTCGAGGATGAGCCTGTGGATATTTTAAAAGAAGAGAAACTTGGGGAAACTAAAGTAAAAAAGATTGACTCCCTTACTTCCCTGCGAATACGCCGTAGCATAATAAGGGCACCGAGACCTTATAGGGAATATGACAAGGCTGATTTCCTTGTCGTGTTCGGGAAATCTGCCATGCTTGCTGCCAATATTAAAGAGTTGCCGGTGATTTATGTTAATCCTGAATATGATGCCGCACCTCCATGGAGGGGTCAATATGAAATTGCTTGCAAGGAGGAAGAGAAATATATAAGGGATGAATTTGAGGCAGCCCGAGACGGCAAACCTTATCTGATGAGAGGTGTCGAAAATTATTATACGTATTATCCAACTCTTCGATTTGCGCTATATACAAAGGAGATTCCGTTATGGAAAGGAGGCGTGTTTTTCCCTCGCTATCCGTTGTTGACGAAGATTGACCGTTCTGCAGAAAGACTTTCAAAGAAAATAGAGAATATAATAAATCACTATTCCCGGGGGAAGATTCGGAATCTGATGGATATAATAAAGAATCGGGGTAGGCTGGATACTCGCAAAAGGATATTGCTTGCAGGCGACTATTTCCTTCCATATGATGAGCCTCTTATCTCCCGGCTCCGGGATCGTTTGGAGGAAATGGGCTATTACACGGCATTGCTTGTAAACGGTGGCAAATTGGACGAGACTCGTCGCGGCATTGAACACCGCACTAAAAAGCGTCCCTTTGATTTGGTTGTCTCTTTCGGATCAGGATGTATATTTACAGGGAGGGTTAGGAATGCGCCTCGGATATTTATTGATGCCGACTGGCAGCCTTGGAGGAGAATGAAGAAGATGTTAAGTGGAAAGAAGAATCTTTCTTTTTTTCGCAATGATACCGGCGGTCCATTCTATGAGATGCCCGTTAACCTCGATGAGATCTGGGAGGCACAAAAAATGGCGGAGAAGTGGTTTGTGCTACAAGGTGAGTATGCCGCTGTCGGTTGGTTTTCTCCTGAACATTCCGACAGATTCTCAGTATCACAGCAGCTCTCTCGTTTTGAGGAAAATTCCGGCAGCGAGAAGGTTATGCTGGATTTCAACCCATATTCAGATGAGGGGATAGAGAAGATGGCAAAAGAAATTGAAAAATTTTTGAATTTTTCTGAGAAAGTTGCTATGTTAGATTCGTTATGACGATTCCTTCAAAAACAAGAGCTATGTATATGCCTAACTTTGGTATAAGGCTCGGATGTGGGGCAACGCTTATTCTCAAAAGGATTTTCATAACCTGTGGGAGGTTTGATGTGAAAATGTTTGATCTCCGTGGTTCAAGAGTGTGTTTACTTTTAAAACGAATTAACAAAATGTATTTATACTGACATTCTTGATTTCATCACAAAGAATCTTTTGGGTGCTTTTCCTAAGTTTCATCAGTCGCATAGCCCGCTATGCTCCATCTTCAACTTTGAAAAATCCCTCCAAAATCTTCTTTTGTGCTAAAATCATTTAAAAGTAAACACACTCTAAGACAGTTGTAACTATTTATAAAACTATGAATAAATTCTATTACTCACGTACTTATATTTTCGAGGCTCCAAAAGGGAGACGTAAATATTATTTCTTTAATCTTGTGGAGCGTTTCGGAGAATGTGCATCATTTAGGCTAAATCATAAGGATAATGAGGATGTAATTCCTGCGATTGTTAAGATGGATGGTGAGACGGAGACGACTACTTTCTTTTATCGGGGTTTTGAATACTCTCTCCGCGCCGACCGATTTATCTCCAAAGGCTATCGTCTTAATGTGGAGGGTAGGATGGAAGAGAAAGATGATAGGCTAAAAGATGCCCATCTCCACACGTCGCACAACCGTGATGAGATAGGACGATCGGAGATGTGCTGTTGCATTTCGTGTAAGACAATCTTCAAGCCCGAGGAGGTGGTGGACTATGCTGACGGGGGCCAGACTGCCATCTGTCCCTATTGTGACTGCGATGCCGTTTTGGGAAACGGATGCAGATTTAAACTGACCGACGAATTTTTGGAAAGTCTTTACCGAAGATATTTTTAATTGAAGTTGTTTAAACTTATTTTTTATTAACAATTGCGAGATATTTTTGAATTGATTTTTTCACTTGAAGAGGCAGCAACCTTTCGGTTGGTGCCGATGAAAGGGGAAAAAGCGACCCAAAAGATCCGCAAGGGTTAATAAAAGAATGTAAAAACAATTTCATATTGACATTAGTAAATAAGTTTAAACAACTTCATTATGAAGATATAGATTGATTATCACCTGTTTCTCCGGACAATAAACTAAAGATACTATTAATCCTGCTATAACAATTATTTTGAAGCTTTGAAATTAAAAATGGGGCGTATTATGGTTTTGATATCCACGGTATCACCTATATTTGCTATAATTTCGTCAGCCGGTTTATAGACCATAGGAGATTCGTCGAGGGTGGAATCATTGACTGATTCGGAGTATATACCGCGCATGGATTGCTTGAAATCATCCATTGAGATTTTCTCGTATGCTTGTGCGCGGCTCAATACTCGTCCGGCACCATGAGGTGCAGATTTATTCCAATCCTCATTCCCTTTTCCAATGCAAATCAAAGACCCATCGCGCATATTGAGAGGAATGATACATTTCTCACCTTCGGCTGCAGATATCGAACCCTTTCTGATGATGTTGTCATCACTGATATAATTGTGGATAGACTCGAATTCCTCTGATATCACTGCATCAGGGAAGAAACGGAGAAGAAGAAGGGAAATCAATTTTCGGTTAAGTTCGGCCCATCGTTGACACAGACGCATATCGTGAAGATAACGATCGCGATCCTCTCCCTCCACATAACATAGATTGGCGGGAAGTGAAGGTCTGTTCTTCTGAATCTCCTTATGTAATTCTCTTATGGCGGAGGGCAATTCCTCAGTTCGTCCTGCAGCTTTGTATTCCTCCACCATAATTTTAATAGTGTCTTCAATCTCATCCTTGCCGGCGGTGAGATGTTTCACTGCCTTTGCCTGATATATCTCTGCCACCTGCTTCCCGAGATTGCGAGAACCGGTATGAATCACGAGATATACATCATCGTCGTCATCCCTGTCAAGCTCAATGAAATGATTACCTGCACCCAACGATCCTATGGAGTTTTCGAGATAATCCAAATACTTGATATCCTTTATGCAATATAGTTTGGAAACTATTTCCTTTGCCTCGCGATATATCTCCTTTTCTTCCCCTTCAAAAGGTTCAAAGCCGGAACGATCCTCAGATCCTCCCATACCGGATGGAACAGTGCGTAGTATATGCTCGTGGAAACCATGATAGTCTATATCCTTGAGCTTCCCGAGATTGATGACTCTCATTCCGCATCCTATATCCACTCCTACGATATTGGGAATCACTTTATCGCCGAGATTTCCTGTGAAACCGATCACGCATCCGGCTCCGGCATGCACGTCGGGCATTATACGGATTTTTTTATCAGAAAACACCTCGATGGACATCAATTCCTTGATTTGTTCCAAAGCTTTTTCTTCTATATTATCAGTGAAAATCTTCACGTCGTATCCTTCAATTGTCTTCATGTAATAAGTTATGACATTGTTAACGAAACATTAGCTTCGCAAAATTATAATTTTGATACGCAACCATTTTGCGCAATATTTGATTACCTCGTTAAAAATAAATAATTATTCCACGGGTTTGTTATAATTTGCGGCTGCAATCCGAACACTTTCTGCAACTCTTTCTCGAAATTCCGGAGGATTCATCACTTCCACATGCCCGCCATATCCAAGTATAAGTCGTTCGAGTTCGTTATTTATAATGACTTTCATGGAAATCAGAATTGCCCCATCGAAAAATCTTTTCTCCACGACCTGGGAACGATGAAAAGGTTTTGATTCCACATATGGGGCTTGACTCCTGTCAATCTTTATCTCTATTCTCTGAGGTATATCATCGATATCTCGAGTCACACCAATAGTATCTTCAAAATAATTCTCCGGATCGAAGTCTATACGCTTTTTGAAAGTATGGCGACGGACAACGCTCACCGAATGGATGCGGTCGAGAGCCAATGTGTTGACATTCGGTTGTGTATAGGATGCATTATCTCCGATTAGAAACCAACGGTTACGGTATTCCTTAAGCAGGAAGGGATATAATATTATTTTCCGAGACTTCTTCGCTATGAAAGATTTATATTCCACTTCTATGGTCTGCTTCTTTCGAACTGCATCATATATGATACCAATAAACTGCTCACCCCGATAGCCTGGTACATGCTCCAGATCCATGGCAGGGGAGGAGTTGCCGGTATGTCGTGAGATCTGCTCGTTGAGTTTACTTATGATATCTATTGAGGAAGATAGCTGTGGAAACCCTTGGAGCTGACGCAGAATATCGAGGGCGGAATTCAGAGCATCGATTCCCTCGTCATTAAGTGGGAGATGGGTGATGCTGAAATCGGGATCTTCATATTCATAATATTTATTATCTCGCACCACAATAGGTGCGTTGTAACCGAGGCGGTCACTGCGCATCAGAGCAAGATCATTCTGGAAGGTGCGTCGGCTCACACGGTTACAGCGACCCTCATATTCGGCGAGGGCATCGGTACACGCATCTATCAGGTCGTCGATGGTCCAGCGTCGATAATGGTTCTGAAGGCAGCGGTCGATAGTGGAGATCCGGATAAGTGTGGAGCGGTTCAATGGCATGGATATGATATTTTTGAATGAGGTCAATTTATGAGAAAAACCTTTTCGTCTTTTTCCCTCACTTTCTCGATCAGCTTTCGCAAGAATGTTTCTTGCCTTTCATTAGAGGGTCTGTAATTATTCAAAATAGAGATAGCTTTGTCAAAGTCGCCTGATTCCCTATACAATTCAGCGATCAGTATCAGGTCATCATCATTTGAGGGATCCAACAAGGCGATGATCCCTTTCAGATTCTCTTTATGTAATTTCTGATCTTCTTCTGATCGGCTGTGGATGGATTGACCTAATTCTCTTTGTTCAAATCTGAAAAGATCGTTATATCTATGCAGGAATTCAAAACGAATGGCCATCTCATCCTCTTTGGATAGGGAGTCTTTCTCCAACAGGCAGAGTGCTTCCTTCATCTCCGGGAATGAGAGTCGTCCGGTGTCTGACGTATCTGAAATGCCTTTTTCGTTATCATATTGGCTTTTGGCCTGAGATATGAAAAAGTAAGAACCACACTCATAGCATTTCTGGACAGGTGAAAGTTGGGGCAACATTGGCGCTTCCATATATAAATCCGACCATTGGCTGGCCCCGAATGTGTTTCCTGAGACAATGCTCATTAATTCTTTTCCCACTCCACATTCGGGACATTCCAGAATAATCGGAGGCCCCGGAATCATACTGAAAGCAGTCTGTATCATACACACTGCCATGATGGCTAAGATAGTCAATCTTTTCATATAGGTAAGTATTAGAAGTAACAACTTCAAGGATTTATAGCATCTCCCGGTAAAATTAGTCAAAATTTCAGATATCTCAAAGAAAATGAGGGCCTATAATAGAAGTTGATACCGGAGACACATAAGTGACTCCGGCATAAAAGAATTTAAGTGGAGGGAGTCTTATTTGTTGCGTCGCGAAATGGGGGAGAGGTTAAACAGCAATTGCTTTATCTGACTTTCTTCAAGATGCTGCGATTCAAGCATTTCGAGAAGTTCTTCCTGTCTCGGCTGCCCCATTGTGAGACGATATAGCGATAGCACATCAATCAGACGCCTGTATCTTTCGATATCGCGGCTCATAGGGTATTGCGGCACTATCCGATCAATCCATTCAATCGAATCTGAGTATTCATGAAGCCACTCGGTGGGGAGGCACCAATTGGGCACCATCTCGGAATAGCGACCCTCAAATCTTCTTTTTACTTCCCGGCCGGCGGTTTCAAACAGTTGGTCCCAGTCATATATGTCGGGAAAGATCTTGGCAAGATTTCTACGGATAGCCAGGCATTTATACCGGTTGATGCGTCCTTCGCGTTGCTCAAGATCCTGCGGATTGGAAGGGAGGTTCCAATGCACAATCTTGCGGCAATACCAATGGAAATCAAGTCCTTCCTGACCAACGGAAGTGCTTGCCAATACAAAAGGATAAAACGGCGACTGGAATGCGGTGCGGATGTTGGTGCTTCGCGATTCCGACTTCTCATCTACCGTGTTTTTATTCTTGGCAAAAGGCACGGCATAATATGTGCGTATTCCTTTTTTATTAGATGTTTTCTCATAGAAGGATTCATAGGTATCCACTTGCAACGGTACTTCACGGATTATGGCTTCCTTCATTCTCGCCACAAACTCATCATCGTCCGAGCACAGGTGACGGTATTCATCCAGAACTGCCTGAAGATTACCCATCACGCAATAATCCATCACTCCGTCGATATATAGCTCGTCGTTGTGAAATTTGTTTTGCAATGTATCAATTATATAGCCGGAGATCCTGCGGTTGAACAATTTTGTAAATTCCCCGGCTATTTCCTCAGCCTTCGATCGATCCTTCAGTATCCGGTAAAGGCATACTCCGGGAGATGCAATCGCCATATCTGTGAGCACATCCACTGTATTAACGGGCATTTCTTCAGGAAATTCTGATTCGGGATCATCCAGCCATTTTATCACATTTAGGATTTTTCCATAGTTTCGACGGTCGGATATCTTTATCCCTTCCAATCTTTCCTTGATACGGCGGCGTATATTGGATCTGATTATATGGATTTTCTCCCCGAAGGAAGTCTCCGGGTCGTATAATGAAGCGAGATATTCGGATGGGTATGAAATGATCTGGCGGGCAATACTTTTTAACCTGTCTGCCCCGGTCTTTTTATCATAACCGGCCTTCTTATATTTGGAGAAGATCACCTCGCGCTCCGCCTCATAAGTCAAGAGGGTGGCGATCATACGGGGAACCATCTCCCATGCCGAAAATACGAGTGTCTTGGAGAAATCCTTGTTTCTTACAAATGGATTTTCTGCGTTGGTGGTATAATAAGGGCGTGAAGCGGGCACCCATAGCAGATATTCAGCACCTCGCCCTTTAGGCAACATCATGTCTCTTAAATATTGCATACGGGCATTACGCATCGGAATCTTATGAAACTGCGATATATCGTTCTCCCTTATAAGAACTTGATCCGACGGTTCGGGCAATCCCTTGATGTCTCCCTGATAGATGGTTTCGATCTTTTGCTTCAATTCATAAGTATCCATGAATGAAAGCAGATAAGGCGACGACTTTACATATTCCATAGGTACGTTACACCATGAAAAGCGATATTTATTGCCTTTCCCGACGGCTTCCTTGCATGCCGTGACTATTTTTTGCATCTCGCAGTAAGATAGGATATCGTCGGTATTGATCGGAACCTCCGTCACCGCTTTGGAGGAAATAAGGCCTTCATTAAGTCGCTCGGTGCGGCACATCCCCTGATACATCTTCTCCTCGGCTGATTGCTTTGAGGCATGGATCACATCGAATTTCTCAGTGTGGAGATGTGATAGCTTGTGGGAATAGTCCGACCAAAGCTGTTGGAATTCATTGCCTCCTGCGAAAAGGAATTCCATAAGACGGTTGAAATCCTCATAATGCTCGTCGGAGTTATATTCGGTCAGCTCCTCAAGTGTCGAAAATGGCTTGTAAGGGGTGGCGGATAAAAGGAGAATCAAGGGTTGCTGACCACATTCCTGATCGAAAAATTTCTTGACAATAGCGCTCTGTTCGCTCTCATCGTTATAATCGAGAAGAGAGCTGAATCTCTGGAATTCATCCATTATAATGAGATCCGGCTTAAGCATCGACAGGCTCAGGTCGGCAAAAATGCGACGCAGCATATTGATGATTCGTGTGCTGTCCAAGTTTTCGATATTCCCTTGATTGAAATTCTCAATTAATTCCTTCTCAATCTCCCAAAACGCAGGATTCTGATAAAGATAGCGCTTCACATCATCTAAATATACATGGCCGAGATTGTCAACTCTTCTTGAATAATGTTTCAACCAGAATTCCCATCCGTTGTCTCCCGACCATCCTTGAAAGAGTTTTGACAATTGAGGTCGGAATCGGGATAATTCATCGAGTCGAAACAATATATTGGCTATCAGGGCACGTTCATTGGCATTCCCTTTGCTGCTGCCACGAAGGGAGAATGATGTGGAGGGTGTGAGAGGGATTATGATTTCACCCATCTCTCCATTTTTCAGCTCCGGTATCTTGGCTTCCCGCTCGCGAATGGTGAGATGCTGCATGGAGAGACGGCTCTCGGTGATGTTTGCAGTGTTCTTCACGCCGAGTTTCCCGATATTCTGGTTGGCGATGCTCATATTTGAGCATACGTAAACCACACGGTACATATCGTCGTTTACTTCCTTTCGCATTTCGCGCACCTGATCGATAACCTCAGATGCCACATGGGTCTTCCCCAGACCTACTTCATCGGCAAGAAGGACTCTTCGTTGACCGCCGGATATTATCTCCTTGCCATCCGAGCCGATCGTGGCTTTGCGAAAAATTTCGGCGATGCGGTCGGCCGTAGCTTTCTGAAAATCATATATTGACATGGTTCAACGAAGTTTTTTGATTGAACGTTTAAACATCTCAGACATCTGTCGGAAGGATTCGGGCACTACATCGGAATCAAGGCGACTCACCAATTCCTCGATATCTTCCAGGCGGTCGGGGTTGTTGGCGGCTATGCGAAGCAATGACTCATAAAGTGTATTCCCCTTACGTGAACCCATTGCGTTTGATCCCGACATCTCCGATTCCCCGGTCTGCATCATCAAGGCTGCCAACTCTTGAGGTCGATCAGTGATCATCATCTCGATGTAATTGAGAAACTTGTCGCGTGTGTCTATGACCGTGCGAAAAATATGGTCGTCACGATCCTCGGGAATACCCTTTGTGGGAATCTTGATGGCCATTTTTATTGGTTTGATGGCCTCATCGAAGGGTATGACCTTCAGGATGTAGAACTCCGAAAGATGACTGCGTGACGACACCCTTATCCGGCATCTTAAATCACCGGGTATGAAATCAACCTCGTTCGCAGGCTCCTGAATCGGAGAAAACGTGATGCGACCGGCGATATCTTTACATTTCTTTGCCGATATCACCACATCATATTCACCCTCGGTTTCTATAACTTCGGCAGAGAGGTTATTCCTGCTTATAAGGTTCTTGCGAAGAGCGATATCAATTGAATGATCTTCCGAAGCAGCTTCAAATTCAGGTAATGTAGTGATCCGTTCGCACAGTTGTTTTTTCTCATCACAGAATTCAGCCTTGAAATCCTCGAATCTTCCACGTCCAATCGGCATAGTAAGACGGAGAAGAAACTCTGAATTCCGGTTGAAACCATTCTCGGTGGCATTAGCCGATCCAAGCCAATAATATATACCGTCACGTTTTGTTTCAGGCGCCCATGAGAAATACATCTTGGCATGGAGGGATATAGGGAGGATGTCGTTTTGTTCGGCAATCTGCGACATTACCCAAATCTCATGTCTCTCCTTGCAATAGAGATTCATGATTTCCGGCGTAAGACTATCGAGGCGGGTGATGAGCACTTTCTCGCTTGTCGGCCTATAATCGTTAAGCCACTTTATAGGATTTGGCTTGCCGTCTCTATTGAAAGGGGTCTTGTCAATGAAAGGCGAAACAATCATCATCTTCTGACCCGCCAAATCCTTTTTAAGGTCTATGACAGGGTTAAGATTCTCTCCGAAATGAATCGGAATCAACTCATAATCTTCATAAGGGGAATCAAGTTTAAATTCACCCATTGAGTCGAGTTCTTTTGCAAGTTGGCGAATCTTCTTTCTTTTGGGAGTATTGGCGTGGTCTGCAAGAATCAGTAGAAAATCTTTTAGCGGCTGATGTTTTTTGCGTATCTCAGGAGAAGTATAGACACCAAGAGGGGCAGTCAGAGTGGCCGCAATATCGAGGCTCGAATCTTTTGTAAGATTACGACTCATCACCACCAGCTTGATCTGCCTCTGTTTACGATTGTCGATGGCACGCTCTTTGATCACCCATATTTTGGGATGAAAGTTAGCTAATTCCTGACCTTTGCGTGCACCGGCAACCTCAAATACGCTCTTGTCGAGCATGGCATACAGTGGGTTCATGCGGGCCGGCGGTTTAAGTCCACCTCGGTTGCAGAAAACAGCGACACAAGCATTTGCCTGACTAAGACCCTCAAGCAATCTGAAGGGTGATTGGAAATCAGCATCTGTAACATCTCCGAGTCTTGCGAACGACAGGGCAATAGCCAGAAATGCCTCGGCATCCAGACTGTAGGTGGTGCCGACGGCAAATTCCAACTCGAAGCCGGGGGTGGCAACTATCTCATTATAAATTAAGTCATTCATTAATCATGCCCTCCTTGATTTCTGATAATACGGTGCGTACGATTGTGTTCCACCGGAAAGCCATCGGCTGCGGCGAATCGAATGGTTTGCCCTTGGGCAACTCCAGATAATTGAGTAGCTTGCTGCGTTTTCTTCCCTTGATGGTTTTCTCGCGAAGTTGAATCTGACAGTCAAGTTCATCAAAATTCCCTTCTTTCATGAGAC
Source organism: uncultured Porphyromonadaceae bacterium (assembly GCA_947177405.1). Classification (GTDB taxonomy): domain Bacteria; phylum Bacteroidota; class Bacteroidia; order Bacteroidales; family Muribaculaceae; genus Lepagella. The sequence goes on from CAMWUJ010000063.1 coordinate 13,627, forward strand.
ATGCACACTTGATGATGAATAATTTGCAAGACTCTTCCGTGACTCGCTTCGACACAAACCGGATTATTTCATCAATGGATTCAGGAGTGAATTCATCTGCATATTCAGTGAATATACGATTGAATTCCCCATATTCTTTCTCAGCCGCCTCCGTAGCACCGACTAATGTATCATATAACATGGCATATCTGAGTCTTAAAAGATATGCGAACCGTGAATATCGCAAAGCTAATCGATAAGTCCGATATAGATTATCCGGGACATTATTCCGTAACAGCAGATCCAGATTATCGAAATAATAATTGTTGGCCTTCTCATATAAACCGCTGTCAAGCAGATAACTCAGCAAGGATCCGGATGTGGTGGCAATGATCTGTTGCTTCAGAAAAACAGCTTCCTTATGATTAAGGGCAATGGATAGGGGTTCTTTGCTATTGAAATTATAGTTTTCGCCACACGTCTTGAAAATCTGGCGGTTTCCGGTCAAATCATCCGAATCCTCAATCATATCCTCATTGCCTCGATGTTTCCGTGGTGTTTCCAGATATAGGGCTGACCTCTCGGCAAGTAGAGAGTATATATTAACGCTGTGGGGAATGAGGTGGTATGTTTCCATTCCGGCATGATAGACGTAGGCAGGATCATATTTCACATATCCGTTGCGTGACCGAAGAGTGTCAGCACCAATAATACCGTTGGTGCCTTCCGGAGAACCGTCAACAAGTCTCTGAGTGAAAATCACCTCATTCTCTCTCACCTTCGCACGAGCTTCACGACTATCGGAGATACGACATTTTTCAAGATAGGAATAGAGTGCAGGCATAAGAAGGAAATACTTTGCATGGGTTTGTAAGGTGGAAAGTCCCGGGAACATCATATTGGAGAATGCATCGCGAATACGACCTAACCCGAGCTCATCGATCGCTCCTTGTCCCTGCAACAACTTCATCACCTTATTTGCACGGTTAAGTGCCTCCTGATTAAAACTTACAAATCCTATCTCCATCGATTAAAATGTTATGAATGAGGGTTTAGATCTAATTCAATATAATTTGTTAATGCCAAAGTTGCAGATGTACCTCCGAAATCGCCATGCAACGTCTCCGCTGTTCCGGTGTCAACACATCTGCCATACTTTGTTTAATTTATGTTGATTACACAAATTTACGAATAATAATCGGAATGTGCAATGGATTGAGTAAAGAAACAGCGGGTCGATATTTTGCCAACTGAATTTGATACCTTGCTATTTTTCGGCTTTATTGCTACGGATAGTTTCACATAAAATTTGGCAACCCGCTGCCAGAAAAAACTCCCTTACAAGATACTGATCCACGATTGTTTCCTTTCCGGAAAATCCGTCTTTCCAACACTCATCAATACCATATATGTCGCAACAATCATATAGATGACGTTGAGCATCATCATAAGTAGAATATACGTCAAATGCTATTATATCAAGTTTTGAGGCAACGTCCGGAGTGTATTCTGACAATAGTTTGACATATGGGTCGGCTCCAAGATCTAACAGACGTTCAAACTCCTTAAAATTAAATTTCAGTGCGGCCTCATAGATCAGACAGTCGATTTTACGATACCCCGTTTTTTCAAGATGCTCCAGAGACCCGTCAAGCATAAAATCGAAATCATCCTCTTTCTCAAACCAGGCAAACGGTTTAAGTGACTCCTTTAAATCCTCATAAAAATTTTCAGGTATCGGGATAATGGAAGCGAGATAATCAAGGATACGTCTATTCTCCTCGCGTGCTTTTTCGACAACAGGAATAAAATCGGCTAACCAGTTGTCATCCCGTAGAATTATTTTATTCGCATAAGCTAAGCGATAAAGAGAATGCACACCCATGAAGCATCGGTTGTTTTGTGCTTCAAACAGGCGTATGAAGTCATCTGATCTGTTTTGAAGCAGATACATCAGAAGATGATTATTTTGTGAAACTTCTTCGTCCTTTTCCATTCCGGTTTATTTTTATTAATGATGATTATTCAAAATCAACACATGCTTAAATGCATGATTTAAATTCAATTTTAGCCATAGCTTCCATCAAACCTTTATAGTCAAGGCTTTCCAAAGGCTCTTTCCCTTCTGCAAAACTACAAAAATTGACTCTTTTATCCCATGAAACCGAAACAAAATTCTCCAGAGCCTTACATTTTAGCAAGCAGGAAGGACTTTGAAAGGGTCGTCCACCGGTGATTTCCGAGAGTTGTATAGGGGTGGGAGTCTTGGTATATCTTTGCGGAACAAGGATTATCTGCTCAGGTGAAACATGTCTTAAAGACATTCTATATATTAATTTCGACGCACTAATTTTATCAGCGGCAACCAGAAGATTAATACCAGGCTTAATTCCAATTTCTTTAAGACAGTCAAGACGATAAAGAACTCTTTTTACCTCCGGCTCATCATCGGGATTATGGATTGTGAGGTGAATTTTATCGGGTTTTGTATTAATCAGTTTATGCCAGATCTCTTCGTTCTCCAATGGCAATCCATTTGAAGTGACGGAAAGATAACAGAGAGGATAAATCGCTTCCATTACTTGAAAAATACCTTTATATTCAAATGGTTCTCCACCTCCGAGCGATACAGCTTTGACCCCGTTGGCAATACAATCTTTAAGAAAACGAATTACTTCCTCCGGCTCCCACGATGTCTGACCGATGGAATTGCTACTATTGTAACAAAATGCACACCCTTTACTGCAAAAATTACTGAGATCGAGCGAAAGCATTTCAATCATAGCCAATAGTTTGAAGTTTAATACAAATATTAATACGGTTCAAAGGTTTTACCCTCTTGTTTCAATTCTTCCACCTCTTGTTCGGTATATGACATCTTGAAAATCCAGCCTCTATAAGGAGATTGAGCAAGAAATCTAATATGGGCTTCATTTGCTTTTACCGTATTTTCAGGGAAAACAGGATATTTAGAATTGTTTATGGTTATTTCGTTGCTTGAAATTGGAAATACTTCAGAAAACACCGGTAAAGCCTCATTGTCAATAATAATGACATGAGGATTGATAATCCGCACCATATTCTCGAACCAACCTTTTGAAGAAGACAGCATAACAGTAAGTGCTTCGGTAGTCATTAAATCTTTTATCCCGCCGACATCTATCCAGTGTCTCGGGTTGTGGTAAGGGAATCTGGGAATATAACTTGATACCGCCATCTTTTCTTTGAGATCTTGCGGCAGATTGATTTGTTCGATTACATCCCGATTTCTTGTGGGTGCTACAACATAAAGAATGGTTGGTGTCAGGGTCTCGACTTGCCAAAAAGTACTTGCACATCCACAGTTACATTTGTGACATTTATAATACTCTTTATGCGAACAATATCCAAAAAAGTCAATAAGGAAAGGCTCCGTGAGACAATATTTATTAGTATGTTTGTCAATGGGGAAAAGCGAGTATCCCGCGTTATTAATTCCCAGAACCTTATCATTGGATCTACAGACAAACCATTCTGCAATCTGTAGGTCCTCAACTTCTTTGAATCTTATAGGTACATAGAGCATTTTTCTACGAAAACGTTCATCTATTTGAGAAATATTTACCGGTGTAGATGGGATATTCATGCGATGTTGAGGGTCTGATGTCCAATAAGACTGACAATAGATGTAATATGGAGCATTCTCAAAGTTCTTAGTAAACACAACCGATTTGGTTTGTTTGTCATATTCAGAATTGACATCCCATTCGGGCACTTGATAGAATGCCTTTATCATGTCTGCCTTTATCATCTTGTCAATAGTCGATCCTGCAATGATACTTTTATTATCCGTATCAACACAGTCAAAAGCATCAATTAAATAGATATTCAGTTGTGGGTATATACACCCATAGTTGGTTATGTCCACGTTCTTGCACAATAGGAGGAATTCTGAAATATGTTCAGGATCAACAGCCAGACCTATCTTATACCAAAGGTTAATGTCCTCTGGATTTCTCGGCTCACCACATATTTCATGTATTTGAGATAGATTAAGATGAAAACCTTCGCACTTTTCATCATCGGAAAACCCTTGGCCAAAAGCCAAGTTACAAATATCTAAATCAGGAATGACTTGATTAAACTCAGGAACCGGTCCGTTATCATCAAAAGCCATTAGTCCGACATTGCCATCGGTATCTACCATATACCACGCAGTGGCCATAGAATGAGTTGCAGGATACTCTTTATCAGTTATCATAATAATTATCAAAATGGCAATAGTAAATCTTCGCAAAAATAGTGATAATCACCAGAAATCGCAATAAGTGATAGCATAATTTAGTTTACTTGAATTATGCCGAACGCGCTGCCTCAATGATTGTCGGAGTGGGTGTATATGGGCTGATAATCCAATCTTGTATCGTCCCGGGGGTATTTGCATCAGCATGTTTCAGAACTTCTTGGATAAGGTTCTGTAATCCACTTGCCCCAGTAATAAGAGGGTTGAAAATAGAATCACTATAAACCGATGGCGTAAAAGAACTTGATGACGACGGATGTTTTGTCGGAATTAAAATGGGAACAATAATTCGGTCATGGCTATAGCGATGAAAATTCTTTAGGTCAAGCGCATAATCCATTACTTGCTCTACATCTGACTGCAAAGCATCTTTCTGACCTACTTTGAATTCAAGACAGAAAATAATTCCCCTAAGTAGCAAAACTACATCGATACGTTTACCCAGACGAGGTATATCATACTCAAATATTATCTCTGCCTCCTCCTCTTTCCAAGGTAAAAGAACATTTTGCAATAGTTTGATTTCTCCTAACCATGCCTCATCGGTCGTAGTCAATGCTTGTCCGTGAAACGCATCATGGATGCGTCCCAGGACTGAAAAGGGATCTGTTTTAATAAACGATTTGAAATCCGATTTATATAGGCATCTATTTGTCCTTTTAATAGCCATTGAAAATTTGGTGTATTTTAATTGCTAAAGTAATAAATATTTTTCACACGACAAAGGAATGTGATGTTTAAATCACCTAATCCTCCTACAAGAGTGTGATTTCTTGTTGAGGAGAAGGGTGTATAGGAAATTAGTATAGAAGAATGTAGCTTATATCAGAAGTATTCCTCCTGCCGGTAAATCGGCAAATATTATTTATCTGTCAAGGGGACTGTTTCTTAATTCCAATGGAGTCATTCCAAAAAATTTCTTTACACTTTTGCAAAAGAATGAAAAGTTTGAGAAACCTAAATGTGATGCAATCTCTTTAACAGAGTAATCGGTTCCTACAAGATACCGCCGTGCATCGTTCATCACATATTCTCTTATCCATTCAATTGCAGTCTTTCCACTCTGAGTCTTACATACAGCTGAAAGATATTTTGGAGTAAGGGATAATGCCTCTGCATAATAGCGAACATTTAACTCTTTTTTATTCATACTGGCCAGAAGGTCAATAAAATCCTGGAATATAATGGAAGGTCTTTTCTGACTGTTCGTTTTTGATGCTTTTGGTATCTTGGACGCAAAGCCAAAAATATCTCCTAACATTGCCTGGCATATTTTCTCAGTAGATGGAATTGATGTACTTTCACATTCAAATAATTTTCGAGATTCTATTAGCGACGAATATTGTCTTAGGACATAGCTATCTTGTTGTGATAGACTAATGATCGGATTATAGCGAAGTGCCCTAAGACATACTTGAAAGCTAAGAGGATCCACATCCGTTGAAGCAAAACTGAGGGTCGTATACAACATTAATCCTAAAAAGTCTTTCGAATATCTCAATTCCGAGAAAAAGTCGTTGGGATGACAGATTAACAATTCACCAGCCCTGACAGTGTAGTGCTGAGAATTGAGCACAAAGGAATGCTCACCTTTTTCAACAAAACAGATATAAAGGGTATCCAGACGGAACGAGTGAGCATCCTCATCATGCCATGTCCCATGATATAGGAAAAAATCTTTTGAGATACGTCGTCCGCTTGGATTCCCATCGGTTACTGTGTCCAGATCTATGATTCTCATATTAATTTGAATATTTTGGCATAACGGAACAGGCTTGCAGCCAAATGGAATATTTAATGTTCAAACAAACCGATATTTCATATTGTTC
>CAMWUJ010000064.1 GCA_947177405.1 uncultured Porphyromonadaceae bacterium
TTAACTGGTGATTGAATTTTACCAAAATTTGGTGGTTTTAAATTTGCTTATTACAAATGGCCTTTTGCGAAACTGGTTTCTTAACCACTTGTGAGGGCAAGCTACGGAGAAGCACGTATGCTTACCTTCAAACGTATGCCCACAATGGGCGATGCAGGTACAATAAGTGCCTATGACCGTCACGGCAGAGCTTAGTGTGGTAGAACACCCTACCATAAGAAAATGGGCGTGATTTGCTCCGTTATGGCCGCACGAGTTATCACCACGATTTCTACAACCAAAACGTGGTTCAGAAAGTTCAACGAAATTTCATAAATTCCTAGAATGTCGGTTTTTTACCGCAAAAAGTCCGACATTCGTCTTCCAAAATCCTCTTATATGCCATTCATTCTCCAACATAATTCAACGCCAAAATCCCAAGAATTTAACACAGACATCGGAATTCTGGGATCTCTGTAGTTTAAAATGTGCGTATAATCCCCCAAATCTATCTCTTTTTACCCACTTTTGGGAGATTATGGCGAGTTTTAAGGTTACTATCCTTTTTAATGTGCCATTTAATGTGCCATCAATAGTGCTATGCTGGCACATTAAATAGGGAAAACTATTAGAATATGCTTATAATCCGCCAAAAGTAGGTCATAAACCATAGATTTGGCGGATTATAACGAGGTTTGCCAACTAAGATACCCCATACTTATTTTGTAATGAGTTTAATCTATCATTTATTCTATCGTTTAATCTATCAACTATGACACGATAAATCTTGGTACCCCCTGCCTTCATTATGCTCTCGCCTCAACTATCTTGCAAGTTAGTAGATAAAATCCTCCTAAAAAGTGCTATAATCCCCCAAATCTGTGTTTTTTGACCTACATTTGGGGGATAATAAGTTTATTGATAAATCATGAAAAGAATTACTTCGCCTTAGATATGAATTCTATAGCCATAGCATTTCTATTTTTTATCATTTGATAAAAGTCATCTTCCAAAATTGACAATATATGTTCAGCAACTATATGCATCTGAGTAGAAAAAATAGTTGGGATCTTATCCTCTGTCTCAGAATAGTTTGCTTTAGAATTAATGATTGCTGTTTCTATCAATGCTAATGCTTCAGATGCATTAACTCCTCCAAAATCTTTACGTAAAACGTGCAACCTTTCCTTTAACCACTGGCTACGATGAGCTACTGGTATATTAACAGCATCTTTTATATGTTCCGGATTATCATAAAAATGATAATACAACCACACCTCGAAAGCTGGATTACTGATAATCCAGCGGAATCTTTCGTCTGGGTCACTCATTAAATTTTCTAATTCGCTTCCATATTGATCAACATCCGAAATAAGATAAATTGTATCGCCTTTCGCTAAATATGCCAAATGCCCATAATAATCAAGAAAGCATTCTTCATCAATTGCTTCTTCCACCTCCTTGACCATCTGAGTTGGGGTCAATCCTTGCCCTTTCTTACTAATAAAAACAACTCTAAGTCTCCTACTCGCATTTGCTTCAAGATATTTTATATAATCCCGCTCTCTTTTCTCTCCTCCAGAAACCAAAAACAGACACAGAGTCTCAACCTTAATTTCCGGTTTAGAGTAGCTTATAGGATTATCAATCTTATGTTCACATTCCTCAGATGAATCCTTATCTTTCAATGTATGGATGTCTGGGGTATTATCATCTAAGCCAATTGGAGTACCAACAGGCTCAGATTTGAAATAGTCAAGTCCCTCAATATCCATGCATTATTGTAATTAAATCTTCAATACATGGCTTAGCACCAAATCTGCCATCAAGATAGCCATTCCTGACAGATAATGAATGGTGGAGTTTAAAGTCATTTAGAGAATAAAGCATTGACATTCCGTTTTTCTTATCAACGAACCATATTTCATCATTCCGTAACAGTTGCTTTTCCTCCATTAAAGACGTTTCATGAGTCGTGAAAATTAATTGGCCATTAGTTTCTTTATTTTTTGAGAAATATTCCACTAATCCCAATATTAAAGACGGATGCATTTTATAATTAATCTCGTCAATTACTATTGTTTTACCATTTTTAATAGCATCATAGATAGCAGGTAGCAACGTAAGAAGACGAACTGTACCATCACTTTGCGCCGCAATATCCATTTTCCCAACATATCCATTGGGTCCAAATTGATTAAATACAAATCTACCAATTTTCTTGACTCCTTCTTCTGAGAAGATTGTCAAAGCTTGTCTCTCATTTTCCATTCTAGCTATCACCTCATCTTCTTTCAAAGAATCCAATGCCTTTTCTGGAATTTCGGAGGCATGTTTAGATATCCACTCGTCTGCTTCTTCCGTCTCAATATCCAACCCCGAAATTCCCAAGCATAAATTCCTGAGCATTTCTTGCGTAAACGATCTTAATGATCCGTTGCATCGCATCATATCAATTAATGTCGGAATAGTCGAATTTGTACCTATGACTACCAAAGAATCATTAAACCAAGAAAATGACTCTGAAATATGATGGTCTATAATAGCAGGAAACTCATGATTTAAGGCTAAGAACGAAGAACGCGGATTACGTTCAATAAGCCTATTAACTAAATCTTTAATATCCCTAGGCGTCTTAAATGAGAATTTAACTTGATTTAAAACTCTTTTGTAAACCCAATCATTTTTCGCTTTGCCCAGATGTGAAATATACAAACTTTCGTCCTCAATACCACTTTTAGAAATAGCTATTTTGTAAATATACGCCTGATTATTCTTTGCAATAAATTCAATTGCAATCTCAATGGGCTCGTCCTCCGGCTCAGGCAAAAGAGAATAGAAATACTTATCAATCTCTGTTTTATCAAGAAAATCCTTATTAAGGACAAAATCCTTGATAAACGATAAACTCTTTATTAAATTTGATTTGCCGGCACCATTGGAACCATATATAGCCGCTTGTTTTAGAACGGATACGTCAAGATACTGGTATACATGCTCCCAATTAGAAGTCCTTTTCGCATTTGGGAACATGTCAAATTGAACTATATCTTTGAAAGACAGAAAGTTCTTTATTATAACTCGCAATAACATTGTTGATTCTGGTGTTAGTGCTTGCAAAATTACAAAAAAAATCTTATATAGGGACATTTTCGCGTGAAATTTTCACGCGAAAATTATATGTTATAAAACATACTGCATCACAAACTTCACCAAACTACCACATATCGCTCTCTTTCTTTGACATTGAGGCGATTTCATCGGCGATCTCGTCGGAGGATAGCTTGATGTAGTCCATGAAGGTCTTTTGAGTCTTGTGGCCACTGACGTGCATCATCTGGAGGATGGTGTACTTATGGCTCAGGTACATATTCGTAATTCCTGTGCGTCGGGCTGTGTGGCTCGTCACGCAATCATAGCGTGGAACTATTACGTTGCCGTTAAGGTCTGTTTCCGGCTCAATCTTGTCCCGGCGCATTGCGTCCTTCTGTTTCATCGTCAGTTTGGTCGGCACTTTTTCTTTCAGTGACGGTACAGTTTCCGATAAATCTCTCAGGATGTTCTTGATGTATCGGTTCAAGACCTGTTCATTGGCTTTCGGTACCTTATAGTTGTATTTCTCAAATAGGGCAATCAGATTGTCATTGAGAATGGGGATAGTTACCTCTGTCTTTGTCTTCTGCTGTACGAGCCGTATTATTCGCGTGCCTTTTCGGGTGGTCTCAAAGTGGTCTTCATTGAGATTATTGTAATCACTGACACGCTGACAGGTATAGCAACCGATGAGAAAAACATCGCGGATGTGGTCGTTCTTCCCGGTCAGCGGCATTTCATATAATGCTTGTAGCTCCGCTTCTGTCAGATAAATTTCAACAGCCTTGTCTCGATCTTCTATCTTGTTCTTGACAATCAATGATGCCGCACGTTGGTTGTCATGCATCCCGTCTATAAATGCAGCGTTGATAAGAGCCTTGAGGTTAATCAGATGCTTGTTGACAACCTTAGGCATATAACCATGATTGCGCAGATAATTGATATAACGAGCCACAAAAGCTCGGTTAATGTCAGCCCATTCAAACTGGTGCAAAGGGTCGAAACCTTCATAAACACCTATGTAGCTTTTCCATGCCTTACAGGATCCGGCAGAATAATCGGCACTGCCAATCTTACGTGGCCCGCTTTTTATGTCCCTACCCTCCTTACGGGATTGGGGTGGTAGTTTCCACCCAACAGACTTTCAGTTATTTTATCCTTGTGTTCACGCAGATATGGCAGTAGCTGCTCTACTTCCATTCTGTCGATTCCGCCGCTCCCCTTGTTGGCCTTGACTTGTTTATATGCTCTGTTAAGGTTGGCGGGAGTGAGGATGTACTCCAACATCCTGTCTGACGATAGTTGCACTTCTACGAACTCGTCTCCAACTATCCCAATCAAAGTAGGCGCTCCCTCATACCTTTCGCTTTCCGAGCTATTCTTCCGAGGGCAGCTTTCTATTGTTTTCGGCTTTTCTCCTTTCATCGGGTAATATAAAGTTTTGCTCGTGTGGTTAAGTTTTGCCCTTCATCGTAGCCCACGAGCTTTAAGGCCACGACTACTATGGCATCTGCTGACTTCTGTGGGTTCGTTGTTACTGCTTACCCTGCGGCGCGCCCCACAGACCTCCCCGATTAAGAACATAATCTTTCTGTCTTATACTCCCTTAATTTACTCTCGTCAGTCCGGATAGCTATCGGGCTTTGGTTTGTTAGGCAACCTTACCCCTGACTTTGAGCCTTATATCAAGTTTCTGTGCGTGGAGCCAGACTTTTGCCTCGGGCTTCCTTCAGATTCGGGGTCACCCCCGACACCCTTGCCGTTGGCTATGCGCTTCCCGCTATCGGGGCGCGCTCGGGACTTGCACCCGTTAGATTACAATGTCGGGCGAACCTAAAAGGGACGACTCCTGCAAATGGAATCGCCCCTAATTTTTTATTCGCTCAAAATTTTTATCGGACAGTAATATTTTAATTACCAGTTATAATATGTTAATCTACCATTATCTTGAATAATTTTGCTGAAGTTTTAACGAGATAAATACCCGGGGTGGTGTCCACCGCTTTGCTGCCTTTACCGTTAGCAATATTGGTGCCATCAATAGAATATACTTTCCATTCGGCATTATCCGAAGCCATTATTAAAATGGTTCCTTTCTCACCGTGAACAGAGATATTTTCGTCTGATTCGAGGGTGTCGCAGCCACTTAGCTTCTTATCAAAGATCATGATATTGTCAAAGAAAGTGTTTTTCCGACCTTGACAATCCCCTTCGATTCGCATTTCTGCATTCTGATTAAGGAAATTCCTGAGATCATACTCCACCAGTGACCACTTACCGACAGGCATCTCATCAATAGCTACGCTGCCGAGTTTATTGCGTTCTCCGTTTATAGCTGCATAGGCCGTAAGGGTGTTATTGTCCTCCTCTGCCTGCCTCATTACAAAATATTGAAGCACCGGTTCCTCTCCGGCGATGTGAATTCTACCGGTTACGAGGGCTGCCTTCTGGTCGAGGGCATCGAAGACAAACGCCCACCCTTCGCCGTCTCCATCCTGAGATGTCAGAAGATCGGAGTCAGCAAAAACACTGACTTGTGCGCCATTTTCATTGTCTACATGGATAAGATATTTATTTAGGCACTCACCGTTTGATAAAATCACCGGCATATCGAATGCGGGCCCGTAGCATATCAATGCAGTCGGCATTGCTGTGCTCTCCTTGCCTTTCCATTCGGCTGTCAGTCCAAACTGTAGATAAACCTGTTCGGTTACATCCTGAAGCTGCAGCGCTATCCGGGTATCTGTGATGGGATCAGAATTCAGTTTGGTTCCGAGATAACCGTTCTGAATTGTATAAACGTTATAAGTAACATCATTTGGATTGATTGCATTTCCGTGAATATTGGTAGTCACCGGATTCCAGGTAAGCTCAATGAGACTTTCGTTACCGATCTGCCAGCCCATGGCTTTTTCGGGATAGGAAGGCTTGTCAAGACCGATAAATACTTCAAATGTCGTTGCCGGGCCGTCTCCGCCATTTCTGGTGGAGGGCATAAAGGTATAAGTGGCACTTCCGGAATAGTAAACTTCTGTTTCAAATGTCACCATCTCACCCGGTTTGAATGACCCTGAGAATACCTCATCATGTGCTTTTTCAACCACTACATAGACATTTTCATCCAAAAGCTCACCTCCCAAAGTGGTTTCCGGAGTCTTAAAAGTGATAGTGGCCTTGAGTTCGCCGTTGATATCAGGAGTGATTGTCACATTTTCAATAGCATCGGGGGTTGAATTGTCGATAGGGGCTGAGACACTATAACTATCAAGGTATAACCAATAGCTTGAATATCCGCTCACACAGTGGAATCCTATGAAGCAATTACCAGTCTTGGTCGGACGAATGATCCCCGTAAGAGTTACATCCTCACCTGTATTAAGTTCGGTCATAGGGATGAGAACATTTGTCATGGCCTCCACCGTGGGTGCTTCGCCATAATAAATTTCCATTGCCTCGGATGCAAATTTTGAGATACTACCGCAGTCTACGGTAAACTCATAAGTATGATTTTCATCAAGAGCGAAAGGCGGAGAAATCAGCCAGTCATTGGCTTTAGTTTGAGTTAATCCGGGGGAATAATAACAGTCACCCGGTTCCAAACTCCATGTCACGCCGTCACCGTTAGCATCAATAATAGTATGGGCATCAAGAGTGGAACGGCTGAAATCTATTTTGAATGGAGGCTTGTAGGCACCTAACATAATACTATTGGAAGGAGTGACCTGAGATTCTGAGTCTTCATATACAGCTGCGACATAATAGAAAATATATCGTACGCCGTCGGTTGGAGCTTGAATCTTTTCAGAGAACTTAGTATCAGTCAGTCCCGTTGCCAATTCCTCTCCCTTTTCAGAATAAACAATGTAGGTGACTTTGTTCGGATCAATGTCTACTCGGTTTACCGATTCTGTCACCTTACCCCATGTGAGTTCGGCTACTCCTTCTCCCCATGTCGCTACAACATTAGTAGGGGCCGCTGGAATTGCTTTGACATCCGGGGTATTACCTTTTTCGATATAAAGTCCAACCACTTCCTGTTGGTCATCAAACTCGCAGAGAGTCGTCATTTCTCCAGTCGTGAGGTCAAACTCTACGAGGCCTCCTGACGTATCTGTAGAATAGGTCTGAAGGAATTTTCCTTCGGCATCATTTACCACACCTCCTACGAGATAATCTGTTCGGTAGCCTGTCTTCGCTATCAGTGTAAGTTCCCCGGTAGATTTATTGATCTTATAAAATCCACCGTCCTCTCCAACACCGTAGAACTGTCCGTTTTTATCTGCACCTACACCATAAAGGAGAATATTTAGCGGAGCAATGACAGTACGTGTCACATTTTCATAATCACATGAGCCCCATACGACTCCACTGGCATAGTCATTATAATAACATCCGTAAATGATACCTGTCGTTGGATCCGGAGCGGCAGCAGTCGACAGCACACCTATGGGTGCTTCAACTGAAGATTTGAATGTCCATCCGGAGCCGTCGGTAGTGCCGTTGGTGTTATAGGTTTCCACCATAACGTAGGGAGTGCCCTGGATTTCCTCACCGAATACTCCATAGAATTTGCCGGTTCCCGTATAAATACTTCCATAGGAATAATCAAAGGCAAGTTCATTGAGTTGAGCGCCCACTCCCTTTGGAGTTATGGCGTAATAACCCATAGGGTAATTTGACGTATCCCAGGAATTGGAAAAAACTATGTTACCCTGAAGGTTTGTGCCGTCGGCAAGGCGAGACGAGATCTTCTTCAAGCCTTTCGGAGATTGGCTTGCTGATTCAAATTTCAAAGGAGTTTCAGCAGAAACTCCTTCGTTGATGACTCTACGTAATCCGGCCTGACGGCTGGTAGGCAAATTTTTGCCTACCATAGCCTTGACCGAGTTTGTAGTGTTTGTCACAGCGTCCGCCGTGAGGCCCCCGAAGAGGGCCAGAACAGCAAATGCTAATATTGACTTGTTCATATTCAATGAATTTATTTTACTTATTTCACGTAAACCTTAACGGCTTTTCCGTTGATAGATACGATGTAGACACCGCTTTCAACGCTTACAGTTGCATCTCCTTCACCGGTGTAGATGAGCTTACCGTCAGCAGCGGCAATCATTACGGGAAGTTCTTCGGCTTTAACGATTATCATACCTGCCTCGGTTGTAACGGATGGAGTATTTGAATCTATTGCAGAAACCCCAGAAGCAGTAACGTTAATCTCATCACAAATATTAGACTGACCGCTTGCGTAAACAGCACTGACACCATACTTGTGGGAGGTGCTTATTGCATCGTCCGAATAGCTGCAGTCCTTAACGGGAGTAGTGGTGATCAATTCGCCGTCACGCCATACGTTGTAACCTACGAGCGGTAATTCTTCACCTGCACCATCTTTAAGATAGGTCACGTCATCGATCATAAGCATGAAGTTATTGCTGCCGACCGAGCGGATAGCAAAGTGGCGAGTGCCTTCATCTACAAGCACGCTGAATTTAGTCCATGCACCCGACAGAAGTCTCGTTCCGAATGCACTGTTCTTAGTGTAGGTTGAGCGAGGATCGGAATCAGTACTTGTCCAGAACTCGATGCTTTCGGGAAGATTCTTAGCGAAGCTGCGTACCCAGAAAGACACCATCTGCTCGTCGCCTGTCAATAACGGTGAGATTGCCCAGTCGTCTGTGGGAGCGTTGTCCCATCTCAAGAGAGATGCGAGGCATTTATTCCCGCTATGCATGAGGAATCGCTCTGCAGTTTCGTCATCAGCCTCAGCGCGGTCGAATACGAAATATGACAATGCATCCTCAGAATAGGTGATGCCGGGAATGTCAAGGTCATAGAAACCTCCACAAGGTGATTTGTCAACGTCAACCAATGTCCAGTCGTTGTATTCCTGGGCCCATGATTTACCATCCTCAAAATCATCTGTCACTGCCTTGCGCGGGAGGGCATTTGCGTCAGGACCTTCCCAGGTCAGGAGAACCTTGTGATCGTCAGTAAATTTTCCTGAGAGATTTGACACACCGGCAAATCGGTTAATCAGAGCCTCGATTACGTGGATATCTGACTTGTCATTCTCTGTATTCTCATCGCCATCCATATTTACGGATGCACAAAGGTTAAGTGCCGATTCGTTGGGAGCAAGAGCAGCGGGAATTGCAATCTCACGATATTCTCCAACGGCAAGAGGAGCCTGTTCGGATGTACCGATAACTTTGTCATCATTAAGCAATGTTACCGTAAAGCTGTCGGAATCTTCGGTGCCACGGTTGTGAACTATGATGTCGGCGTTAAATTCAACTGAAGTCTCTACGAGAACAGGAGTAGATAACTCTACGGAAAGGTCTTTGCGTACTTCATTAACGAAGATGATGTTGTCAACATACATTTTCGGCATCATGCCTCCGCAACGGAAACGGAGTCCGATCTGGCCGACCCCCTTGACAGATGAAAGGTCTACTGAGACGCGCTCCCAACCCTCTTCTGACAGATCCTTCATCTCCACGGTCTTGATAAGTGTTTCTTCGCCATTCTGCAATGAATAGACATCTATCATGTTATTATCAAACATCAACTGCTTTTCTGCATAGAATAACAGTGTGGGGTTTTTAGTGTCGAAATCAATACGTCCTGAAAGAAGGTCTAATGAACCCTCGGGAGTCTTGAATTCTACACAAATGACCTCTCCATCTCCATCCTGAGAATATTCGGGTTCAAGGGCTACGAAGTTTACATCTGCATCCTGACCTTCGATAGAGAAAGCATGTGCAGCAAGGTCTGCTGATTTTGAAAGCTGTACCGGCAATTTGTAAGGTGCGCCTACTGCGATCAGAGATGAAGTGACTCCGGCACTTTCTGCGCCTAAGTAAGAAGCCTCAAGCACAAACTGGATGAAATCCTGCTCTTCGGGAGTGTAACGGAATCTGTATTGATTACCGGTTATCGGCTTATCGTTCATTTTTTCGTCGATATATGGGCCCGCAATTGTCCAGATATTGTATTCAACCTTATCCGGATCAATAGGATTGCCGTAACGGTCTTCAGTGGGAGCCTCCCACATCAATACGATTTCATCAGTCTCGCAATCCTGGTATCCGTGGATATTTTTAGGATGAGCCGGCTGGGTAGGGCCAATGAAATTGATTACAGATACACTCGGTCCGCTTGTTCCGTCAATACTGGGTGTGAAAGTATATGTGCACTCACCGGCGACGCTAACAATGTCGGTGAAACTTACCTTTTCGCCCGGATCTACAGATAGAGTCTTTATATTATCGTCGTTACGTGTTATGTCAATGGTAATCTTATCTGTGATATCTCGGCCGCTTGTGGTATGCGTTGGAGCTGTGAAAGAAATCTCAGCGGAAAGACCTTTATTGAAATCCGGAGTGACTGCAGCATCAGTTACTGCTTCGGGTGACAATGCCGTCATGGGATTGCCCAGACTGTAACCGTTGATATTAAGAATATAAGCGTTGTGATCTGATTTCACATGAATACCGATGTAATATTTACCGGCATCCTTAGAAATAATAAGACCCTCGTAGTCGGTGTCTTTACCATTGCTTATAATAGTCTCCTCAAGTGCCGTGTTGGTCATTGCCTCTACGGTTGGGGCGGTACCGTATTTTACTTCAACCGTCTCATTGTATAGGTAAAAGTGATTAAGATTTACCTTAAACTGATATGATTTGTCGGCTTCTAAGGCGATGGCCGGAGAAATCAACCAGTCGTCAGCATTTGTATAGTTACATTCATATTGAACCTCTCCATATTTTAAACGGATGGTATTGCCGTCATTATTGGCATCGATAACAGTATGCAGCGGGAATGTTTCTGAATTGAGTGCCATATTGAAAGGAGGAACGAGTGTTTCTTCATTATCTTCAACTATGGTGTATTTAAACTCCATAAGTGGACTCAACTCATCGTCACCGTATCTAAATGAATTTTCAGGAATGTTCAAAGTATACTCACCCGGCTCTGTAATTTTAGCGAATTTCAGAATGACCGCGTTATCATCATTGATATCAAACTTTTCAGTCCTCTCGCCGTTCAAACTGATATAAGCCCAGAATATGCTGTTGGTAACAATTGGCTTGTCTGTGGCATTGGGGAAAGATATTTTGATCTCTTCGAGTTCTGAAACATTTCCCGGAGCGGGAGTCACTACAGACGATTCAAAATGATTAACAGCAATCTCTCCTCCGCCTTCGATTGTATATGAGAACGAGATTTCGGGAGATTCGGAATCGTCAGTCCAGCATGTCCATGCTTTTTCCGGAACGGTTATCTTGTAGGAACCGGGGGTTGTTATAGGTTCGGGAAGAACAATTTTACCATAATTCCAATTTGCGCTCACACATCCGGTAGGAGTGGTGATTTCCTCACCGGTTGTTAGATTTTTAACGGTGACATACGTCTGTGAATAAACTCCGTCATCAAGATCTCCGTCTTCATTGTTGGGGAAATAGACTGAGATTTCGTCTAATTTTGATACTTTCCCTTCTGCCGGTTCAGTGTAAGGATCATCCCAAAAATGGCTAATTTCTGGCTCTTCTCCACCTGAGATCGTAAATGAGAAAGACATTTCAGGAGAGTCGGAATCATCATAATAGCATGTCCATGCACCTTCCGGAACGGTTACCTTGTAAGAACCGGGAGCCGTAATAGCCTCGGGCAATCGGATTTTACCATAATACCAATATGCCTGTACGCATCCAGTAGGGGTAGTGGTTTCCTCTCCGGTTGTTAGATTCTCAATGATGACGTAGGTCTTATTATAAATGCCGTCATCCAGATCTCCATCCTCATTGTTGGGAAATTTTACCGTGATGTCTTCTAATCTTGATACTTTCCCTTCGGCAGGCTCTGTGTAAGGATTATCCCAAAAATGACTATCCGATGAAGACACTTGGGCCTTTTTAGGCTTGGAGTTGTGCCCGATAGGAATTTTATCCGCGGGCAATGCAATAAAGAGCGATGTCAGAAGACACAGGCTCAATAATGCAAGCGTAGAAAATATTTTCATACGTTAATAGGTTAATGATGAAGTTAATAAAAATTTGTTCAAATTTATATGCTTCCTACGAATAACCCAAACCACGTTTGTCCTTATCACCTTCAAAACTGTCCTTAAAATAAATTAAAGGACGTTTGGAGAAAAAAAGGACAGACAATATAAAACGTACACTATACGTCTATATTACGTAACATCCCAATAATCATATAATTAAATTAAATAAAGTCTCCAAAGTGGTAATTTGTTGAAAAAATGTGTTAACTTTGCAACTAATTAGTAAGACTTGCCATAATGATCAGATATATAATTCTTATTCTTTCCATATTTGTATGCTGTTTCCAATTGGGAGCTAACGTACGGCAGAATAATGTCAATGTCCTTTTCTCAAATATCCCGAGTGAAGATTTAATGAAAAAGGGACTTGAATTCGCATACTCAACTCAACAGATGGACTCGGCCCTTGTATATTTGTCGGTAGTATCTTCCAGGGTCAGAGGCAAGGAATCCGATCTCAGCGTCCAGGATGCCGAGATGGCCGCCAGGGCTCTTAGAATGTCAGGGCAGCTGTATCTGTTGGTATATAATGATAAGACTAAAAGTGTGATCCAATTGCTCCGCGCAGTCGATCTGGCTCAAAAATATGGCCTCGAGAACGAATTGATTCTTGCCAAATTTAATTTGGTTAATATCCAATATATGGAAAATCTTCTTTCACGCTACCCGGAGCAAATGAAAAAAGTATTGGATGAATATAAATCGATATTGGACCTCTCACTTAAGCAGGGCAATAATAAGACTACGGATTATCTGGTATGCAATATCGCAATCATAGCTTTTTCCTATGGCGAATTAGCGGAAGTGGAGCCGACTCTGATGAATTATTTTAAACTTAAGGAGCGGAGCGAATGGTGCGGGAATCTCATCAAGTCGATGTTGGAATGGGACAAAGGTAATCATAAGGAGGCCTTCTCGCTGCTTGACAAGGCTGAACAGGATGTAGATGAACCCAATGATGCTAATCGTGCCGTGATATATAAGGTGATCGCTCAAGTACGCGCCATTATGTACCTCAAGGAAGACAGACTCACCGAAGCAAAAAAGATTCTTAACTCCCTTATAAAGGAGTCCTTAGAAAATAAGGATTATTTTCAGTCTTTTGAGGCTTATAGTCTTCTCCGTAACTATTATGATGAGAAAAATTGCACGGATTCAGCACAGTATTATGAGTTACTGATGTATCGCAACAGTGATTCGTTCCAATCGCAGCTACCGCTAATAGAGGGTCCTAAGAATATTCTTGAGATCGAGAAGCTTCAGGATAAGACGGCGGTCTTGACCACTGCGGGCAGAATGTATAGATACATCATCGTCATCATCGCAATCTTTTCAGTCTTACTTATTGTTATGCTGATCCTGTTATTCTATAAGTTCAGACAAGTGCGAAAAAATGAGCAGCTTCTGTTCCGCCGAAGTGAGGAACTCGCCAAGACGTCACCGCGTGCTGTCAGGATTAACGTGGAGGACACGAAGTCTGAGAATGCAGATGAAGAGGCCGCGGGAAATAAGGTATATAGAAAGGTGCTCGAGATAATGGATAATAACGACGAGGTATTTTCAGTCAATTTTTCCGCAGCGCGTCTTGCAGAACTGGTAGGGGAAAAGCAATCGGTAGTGGCAGCCGCTATTCAAGAAAACTCAAATTTAAATTTTTCCACCCTTCTTGCCCAGACACGTATTAAGGAGGCTTGCAGAAGAATGTCGGATGAAGATAATTATGGCATGTACACCATCGAAGGAATAGCCCAGAGCGTTGGATACAAGTCAAGGCCTTACTTCGTGGCAATCTTCAAGAAATCAGTGGGCATCTCCCCCTCCGAATACATTCGTCAGGCCCGCAAGTCAAAGAATAAAGGCTCAGGCGTCTATTCCTAATTAAGACGCTTACGGCGTGGGCTACTGTACTACATTCGTGCATTTAGGTTCCCTACGACCTTCGACTTAGAACATGGCATCAAGTAGTCCACGCTTCTGCATTTAATCATCGTCTCATCTGAGCTACATGAGCAAAAATAACAACTATGACAAAATTTACTTTCAATACAATCGGCCTATTCACATCCGATAATAAAAAGATGGTGGAGTTCTACCGCGACATAATGGGGTGCACAACTAATTGGAACGGAGAAGAACCGAACGTTATGATGCAACACGGAGATATGTGGCTCATTATGTTTCCGAGAAAAGCATTCGAGCAAATGACTGAACAAGAATACACCTATCCGAAAGGATTGAACGGCACTGTTGAACTGGCTTTTCACGTACCGACTTTTAAGGACGTTGATGCTGAATATAATAGAGCTGTATCAATGGGAGCTAAATCTGTGTTCACCCCTCACACAATGCCATGGGGACAGCGTACTTGTTATATCGCTGATCCGGAAGGCAACCTTATCGAAATACATTCATTTACACAAGAGTAATTTATGATTACGAACAACGAGATATTATATGTACTGCTTCCTGACTTCGCTTCACATGAAATGGTTTACCTTATGGAGGCTATAAGCAGTGATGACACACAGTTGAAGGCAAATCCCAAATATGTCAATAAAATTGTGGCACCAACGATGGAGTCTATAACGGCTATCGGTGGCTTCCGTGTATTACCCGATTATTCTTTCGAGAATATGCCTGAAGATTTTGCCGCGCTTGTGCTTATCGGTGGATATGGATGGCTGACTCCGGCAGCCGATAAAGTTATACCTATAGTACGTAAAGCACTGGATAATGGTAGAATTGTTGGGGCAATATGCAATGGAGCATCCTTTATGGCTAAGCAAGGCTTTCTCAATGGCGTAAAGCATACCGGCAATGGTTTGGAACAGTTACAATTATGGGGAGCAGCTAACTATACCAATTCGGAAGGCTACATTCATGAGCAAGCTGTGTCAGATGGAAACATTGTGACTGCCAATGGTTCAGGAGTGCTCGAATTTACAAAAGAGTTGCTCTTGCTTCTTGAAAATGACACACCGGAGCGCATCGAAATGTATTATCAGTTTAACAAGCAGGGCTTCTGTGCATTGTTCCCAAAGTAATAATTATGCCTTACATATCCATCGAAAGCGGCAAACTGACTGCTGAACAGAAAAAGCTATTGATTGAGCGACTGACCTCCACGGCTTCCGAGATAACCCATATTCCGGAGCAGTTCTTTACAATGACTATCAAGGAGCTTCCAGACGAAAACTTTGGCATTGGTGGTAAATCCATTGATGAAATAAAACGTAACTATAAGCCATGAATCTTACATCCACCGATTATGATAATGAAAACGACAGGCTTTAGCTGCCACAACTGGCTTATATATTTATATATCATCTATGGATTATTACTAACATCGTGTGGTAACGGTAAGAATGAGAAAGATATCTCGTTAAAAGAGCAATTATACACGATTGTTGACACAGTACCGGGAACTGTCGGTATAGCTTTTATCAGCGATGTGGATACTGTCACTATTAACAACAGTGCACGTTATCCCATGATGAGCGTTTTCAAACTTCATCAGGCATTGGCTGTTGCTGACGTAATAAATACCAGATGCTCTTCAATTGACAGTGTAATACATATCAGTAAGGATGAACTTGATACAGAGACCTGGAGCCCGATGCTAAAAATATACAGAGAACCAGATTTTGACATATCAATACGTGACCTTATTAAATATTCCCTGACGGTCAGTGACAACAATGCAAGTAACCTGCTTTTCAAACATATTGTCTCCCCATCTACAACGGATTCTTTAATTCGTTTAATTTCTGACGATCCGACATTTAGTATTGTATATTCGGAAGATGAGATGAAAAAAAAGCATACGTTGGCTTATATCAACTATTCCACACCTCTCTCCGCAGCATCACTTATAAGACAGGTTTTTGATTCTACCTTCGTAACTAACTCTGCCGTTGACTCTATCAGAAAAGATCTTGCGACAGTAACCACAGGACCAGACCGATTAGGAGCAATCATCCCTCAACACCCTGAGTTGTTTTTCGCACATAAAACCGGCAGCGGTTATCGAAATGATGCAAACGAATTGATTGCGCATAATGATGTTGGCTATTTCCGACTGCCCGATGGCAGAGCATACGCACTTGCAGTATTTATACGAGATTTCTCCGGCACAGAAGCAGAAGCTTCAGAAATAATTGCCAGAATCTCGCAGGAAGTATA
This sequence comes from uncultured Porphyromonadaceae bacterium, assembly GCA_947177405.1. Classification (GTDB taxonomy): domain Bacteria; phylum Bacteroidota; class Bacteroidia; order Bacteroidales; family Muribaculaceae; genus Lepagella. The sequence goes on from CAMWUJ010000064.1 coordinate 16,322, forward strand.
TGAGTTCTTTGTGAACAAATAGGTTTTGCTAAAGGAATCTATTCATGACATTCAATCCGGCAATATTGAATCTTTATAACCCCACACACCACCCAAAGACTATTGTGGTTCTTTGGGTGGTGTAATTTTATAGCTTGAGTCTTATTTTGCCTATGCGCATCAAATCTTGCGTGCCCGACAAGGTCTAACTCACGTGGCTTGTCCACTGTCTATGTTTCCTAAAGGTTCAATTTTTGAATTTGTGGCCTCTGCAACAAATTCAATCAATGAAAATATTTGATTGCCCGCTGTATAACTATGAAAATAAGAGCATCCATTCTCGTATATTACAACTATTATTTATTTAGGAAGGCAGAAAAAGCAGAGAGAATATTTAAGACTGTAGATTTGTCGGGGACCGGAATATTGAGTGATGCACGTCCGGTTTCCGGGTCTTCCTTTACAATGGCATCAACCAAGGCGCTTGTTGACTCGGGGGAACGCAACATATCGGCAATCTTTCCCAAAACCTCCAATCCGCCTGCCACTGTCTTACGGATATCCTCAGTTGAGGATGTTGCTGCTGAATGTCCTTTAGCTGCTTTGGTTTGTTCTGAAGAGGATTCCGATTGTTTTACAGATGATTGATCTTGGTAGGATGGGATGGTAGAATTAGGGGAATCTTCAGTCTGATCCGCAGGAATTACATTTTCAGAGACATTCTGATTATCCATTGAATCCGCTTCACCTTCATCCTGCATTTTACTCTCTGATTCAAGGATCACCCCATCGACCACCTCAACAATTTTATCAAATTTATTATCGTCTAAGAATACTGCATCCTCTCCCCCGTCAAGAATACCGGCTGCCAGATTTGACTTAAACCGGAGAGTTGCGAGCATCCGCTCCTCAATAGTCTCTCTTGCCACCATATTAATGATTTGGACAGGGTTCTCCTGTCCAAGACGATAGATACGCGCTATGCGCTGTTCAAGAACAGCCGGATTCCAAGGAAGATCCAGATTTATAAGCAAAGACGCGGTCTGAAGATTCAGACCGGTGGCTCCCGCATCAGTGGAAAGAAATATTCGGCAGTTTGGATCGTCACGAAAACGATCGATAAGATCCTTTCTCTTCACAGATGGAACTCCACCATGCAGAAAGCAGAATTCTATTTCCTTTCCATTAAGTTCTTCAGCAAGGATGCGCAACATTCGTTCCCACTGACTGAATATAACCACCTTCCCCTCTTCACTACCAAGAAGGTTGGTGATAATAGCCATCGCTTCATCAATTTTCGTATCAAAACGGGTCTTTTGATCAAGAATGAACGTGCTGTCGCAAACCATTCTCATCATCGATAGAAAAAGCATCAAACGTTTGCGGTCAGCCTCACTAAGGAATTTAACCCGTCTCCACTTATTTACCAGAATAGACACCTGAAACTGATACTCTTCATGAATGGCCTTTTGTTCCTTTGTCATCGGAACAAAGAGATTTGTATCCGTTCGGGCAGGCATCTGAAGCCTCACCTCTGCTTTCTTGCGCCTTATGATAGTATCTTTAAGTTTGTCGGCTATTGTATGGAGATTACGATAGCCGATCAATTTCCCCGCCTCATCAGTCAGAGTGGTCTGTGTGGTGAATTTATAGTAAGGACCTAATGCATATTGATCTACCAGTTGGGTTACAGAATATAGTTCATCAAGCTTATTTTCCAGAGGAGTGCCGGATAAAGCCATCACATATTGCGATTGAAGCTTACGCAATTGCTTCCCCATCTGTGTATCTTTATTCTTCAAACGCTGGAGCTCATCGTAAATGATCATGTCGGTGATAGGTATGTACCCCGCCTTTATAGAATTGCTCATAGAATGAAAGGAACATATTTTGTAGAAATATCTGTAATCGTTCAGCTGCTCCTTCCGCTTTGTTAAATTACCCTCAACCACCTTAACTGTCGAATCGGTGAATCTCCTGATTTCCGACAACCACTGATACTTAAGTGATGTGGGACATATTATAATCACTGATCCCACCATGCCCTCTCTCTTTAGAAGCTCGGCTGTAGCTATGGCTTGAACTGTCTTGCCAAGCCCCATTTCATCAGCGTTTATGGTTCGACCTCCTTCAAAAGCGAATCTCACTCCGTCTGCCTGATAAGGATGTAAGGAGGTCTTGATCAATCCGTCAAAGAGAGAGGCGCCATACTTTCTTTCCACGATATTCCTGCGTCGCATCTTGTCGCGCTCTTCAATAAGCATATTGAATGCGTCAGATTCCCACTCAAACGTTTCGTCAATTTGTTTAGCTTTCCTTATGAAGTCGGATGGATTGTATTGCAGAAACTTTATATTCCCTTCATTGTCGAAGATTGTTTTTATATGTTTCTTTAGTTCGGACGATATGGTCGTCCCTTCATGGATTTTGATTTTTCTTCCGTTTGGATAGTCCACGTACACAAAGGTATGTGAAGGACTATGATATTTCTTACGAGCATATTTGCCTTCCTTTGCAAGTGAAATAGCTTCAATGTGTTTGCATGTGCCGAGCGTGCTTGTCTTGAAATCCATACATTCACATCTGTTTAAAGAAGATTCCGGTCCATAATAATGAACCCTGTAAGCTCTCCCACTTTTTGAGCTTGTCACCACAAAAGGATCGTCATCCCATAAAGGTTCTCGGATTCCGAAGTTCTCCTTCCCTGCAGTCTGTCGCCTCAAAGCACGCTGCCATTGTTCAAGAGTCATATTTGCAGGACAATGAATAGCGCTAATCGTACGAATTTTACCCCCTTTTTTTGTTTTATTTGTTTTTGTGGCCATGAGCTTCAGATATTGGATTTTATAGTCTCTGTATTGTCAGACAAAATTACAAAATATGCGTTAGTTTACAAAGACTTTCTTCTGGATTGATATGGAATCACATATTCTTCATGCCAGTACATTAGGGATATTCAGTTAATTCCCCCAATTTGGGTGCGGGCATCAGTTTGAGACTCGCATGTATGGTCGCTTTCGAGAAGGATCAACCAAATTTTTGAGTATCGTGCCTCTTTAGGGGTATGTTTCAAGGGAAATATGGGCAATATGGATATGACAGGCCGCTTCGGGTTGTCCGGAGGCAATGGATCTTTGTTATTTCCGTCAGGCTCTCTTCTTTTTCCGTTGCTCGTCGGCTATCTGTCGGGCTGCCAGCGTGGCGGCGTTGGCCATATGGATGCCGAAGAAAAGCAATTCTGTGAACGGCAAAGTTGCCGTAATGGCAGATATTTTTGTAATTTCACGGTAGAAAATATGAAAAATACCCCCGAATCAGCCCGTGATGGGTCAATCGGGGGTTCTTTGTAAAGTTACAAAATATCTAAGAT
>CAMWUJ010000065.1 GCA_947177405.1 uncultured Porphyromonadaceae bacterium
CGATATCTACACCTCTCTATTCGGCGGCAGCGTCAGATTTGTATAATATACAGCCGTTATATAACGTCTATATATATGAGATCGGGAGTGATTTAAATAAAACAGATGAGAATCAATCCAATACGTAATATTAAAACTAACGACTTATGATCAAGAAAGCTTTGAGCATAGCAATGTTCCTGATGACAGTGTTATGCGTGAGCGCTCAGATGCCCGAGCTTCCTCAGATTCCCCTTGACCCGGCGGTGAAAAGCGGGAAGCTTGACAATGGCCTCACTTATTACATCCTTCACAATGAACATCCGAAGGATCGCGCCAATTTTTATATTGCCCAGAAGGTGGGTTCAACATTAGAGGCTCCGACTCAATTGGGTCTCGCCCATTTCCTTGAGCACATGGCTTTTAACGGTACTAAAAATTATCCCGGAAAAAGTATGCTGAATTATCTTCAGTCTAAGGGAATCAGATTTGGTTATGATATTAATGCCTATACATATTTTGACGAGACGGTATATAATATCGATAATGTGATAACAACGGATAAAGCACTAATGGATAGTGTTTTGCTTTGTTTGCGTGACTGGAGTTGTGGTATTCTGCTGGAAGATGCTGAGATTGATGCGGAACGCGGAGTGATCGAAGAGGAATGGCGAATGAGAAATGACGCCGGCTTTAGAATGCTTGAATCTGTATTGCCGGTCATATATGATGAATATCAGTATCAGCAGTCTGTGATTGGAAAGATGGATATTATCCGAAATTTTCCCTATTCTGAAATTCGGGATTATTATAAAAAGTGGTATCGTCCGGATCAGCAGGGTATCGTAATTGTGGGAGACTTCGATCCGGCTGAAATGGAGAAGAAGGTTATCGATCTTTTTTCTACTATCCAAATGCCTGAGAATGCCGCTCCTCGAACATATCCGGAAGTTTCAGATAATACACAACCTAAATTCGCATACTTTGATGATCCTGAGACAAGTTATCCTATGGTGACCTTATCATTCAAATATGATAAGATACCATTTGAGATGCGAAATACACCTCTCTATCTACAACAGGATATATTGCAAGATTTGCTCTCTATAATGATTAATAAACGGCTCTCGGAATATAGTGCGAAGCCTGAATGTGCTTATGCTTATGCCGGAGTTTCTTTTGGAGATTTCTGGATTTCATCTACCAAAGGTGCCTTTGACATAAGGGTTATTGGTAAGAATGAGGTGACCAAAGCATTTAGTGAAGCTATGGGAATCGTGACCCGTGCATGTAAAACAGGTTTTACAGATTCCGAGCTTTCTCGTGCTCGAGAAGAGCTTTTAGCTATGTATGAGAAGCAATATAATGAAAGGAATAATACCAATTCTGGTAATATTGGAGAAGCGCTATGCCGTCATTTTATCGACAATACCCCTTATCCGGGAATTGAAAATTTATACGAGACTGTGAAGCAGGTGGTTCCTATGATACCGGTGCAGATTCTTAATGAATTAGGTTCCCAACTCCTCACTCCGGAAAATCAGGTAATTGTTGTGACTCAGCCCCGCAAGGATGGAATGGAGGTAATCGTGGAGAAGGATTTTGTAGGAAATCTTGAGAATATCCTCAATGCTGAATATGAATCATACGTAGATGAGGTAATTACTGATCCTCTTATCTCTAAACTTCCTAAACCCGGAAAAATAAAATCAGAAAAGCCCGGTGAATTCAACACTGTAGAATTAGTACTTTCAAATGGGGTAAAAGTTGTAGTTAAGCAAACCGACTTTAAAGCTGATGAGATTATCATGACAGCTTTCTCAAAAGGTGGATTGCAGGCATATCCTGAATCAATGGCTACAGAGGTGTTGTATGCTGAAGATGTATGTGCTGCAAGCAAGGTCGGCAACTTTAACCGGATGACCCTTTCCAAATATCTCACAGGTAAGAACGTAGGAATTGATTATAGTATTGGCAGTGTGACAAACACTGTATCCGGGAATTCAACTGTAAAAGATCTGAAATATCTTTTCGAACTGTTATATGCTTACTTCACACAGCTCTCACCTGATACAGAGACTTGGGATGCCATCCGTCAGAATGTTATCACTGCTTTGACTGCACGTGAAAGTCAGCCTACCTATACATTCAACCAGCAGGTTCAGAAGGTGCTTCATGGCGACAAAGCATTGTTTAATCTTCCAACAGTTGCTTCCTTTGAGAAAGTTAACTACCCAAAGACTCTTGAGTTCGTGAAAGGTACTTTGAGCAATGCTGCAGACTTTACTTTTATATTTACCGGAAATATAGATCTGAATACTCTCCGTCCTCTTCTTGAGCAGTATATAGCGACTTTACCATCAAATCCTAAAAAGCTAACTCAAGTTTCTCCTGTAACATCCCTTCAGACTGTTACAGGTCAGGTAAAGAAAGAATGGAAAGAGCCGATGCAAGCTCCTGCCACTCATATATATAATGCTTATACAGGACTTAACGTTCCTTATAGTATTGAAAATGCAACTAAGCTAAATATTCTTGGCCAGCTTTTGAGCAATAAACTTCTTGAGACACTTCGTGAAGAAGAAGGTGGTACTTATTCTCCATCTGCCTATGCTTACTTAAGTCCGATGACAAAGGAATGGAATATTATTTATATTTTCTCTACTAATGCTGAAATGCAGGATAAGATGATCACTCGTGCAAATGAGGAGCTTCTGAAGCTTCTCAATCAGGGTGTGGATCAGGAAGCATTCAATAAGGTAAAAGAGGCTACGCTCAAGCAGTATGAGAATAAAATAAGAACCAATAGCTACTGGGATTATAATCTTGGACGATATCTTAGAGGAATAAATGATATCACTAATGGGAAAGATGCAATCACTAATCTTACTCTTGAACAGATGAATAGTTTTATGAAAGGTCTCTATGATGGTAAGAATCGTGTCGAGGTGATTATGGAAGGTGTTCAGAAATAATTATCATATTTATATTTTGAATCGGATGGACCTGATAAGGTTCATCCGATTTTTTTAACCAAAGCCATAAAATTGATGTTAATATATTTAAAAGAAAGTTTAGACAATTTTAAGATACTAAATTTGGTGTTTAAATTTGAATTATCACTTTTATAAAAAGTAAAATATGAGACTGAATGGAAGAAGATCGAGCAGTAATGTTGAGGACCGAAGAGGTATAAATGGAGGAAAGGTTGCAGGAATTGGAGGAGTGGGAGGTCTTATAGTCATGGCCCTGATATTATGGATATCAGGAGGAAATCCATTGGAGGTCTTGAATCAAACCGGAGGATTATCTACCGGTAACCGAGTAACGCATTCCACATTATCTCCCGAGAAGGAGAAACAGTATGAAGAATTCGCAAAAATTATACTTGCAGGCACAGAGGATGTATGGAAAGAGGAGTTCAGTAAGATCGGACTCACGTATAGGAATCCCAAAATGGTTCTTTACACAGGTTCGGTGAATTCAGCATGTGGAAATGCCACATCTGCTGTGGGTCCTTTCTATTGTTCTGCCGACCAAACCTTATATATTGATCTTTCATTTTTTGAAGAAATGGAGAAGAATATGAATGCCGGAGGAGATTTCGCATTTGCTTATGTTATTGCGCATGAGGTGGGACATCATGTGCAATATCTTCTTGGGACTCTGGATGAGACACATCAGGCTATGTCAAGATTACCTGAAAAGGAGGCTAACCGTATAAGTGTACGCACAGAACTACAAGCAGATTATTATGCCGGTGTCTGGGCTTATCATGACAATAGAAAATTCAATAGTCTTGAGCCGGGAGATATAGAGGAAGGATTGAATGCAGCATCGAAAATTGGAGATGATTATTTGCAGAAGCAGGCACAAGGATATGCTGTTCCTGAAACTTTTAATCATGGCACTTCTGCTCAAAGAGTGAAATGGCTTAATAAGGGTGCATCAACCGGAGATATCCGGGGGGGTGATACCTTCTCTATGGATTACAATTCTTTGTAATGTAGTTATAATGAGAAATGAAATATTTTTGAAATAAAGCAGAATAAGTAATGTATAGTATTTAATTTTCGAAGAAAAAGAAACTGTGAAAACGTAAGAAAGTCCTGCTTGACCAAGCAGGACTTTCTTACGTTTTCACAATGCAATGGTTTCCCCAAGTTATTATTTATTAAATCTTTATAAAGGCAGAGATGAGAATAAGAAGAATAAGCGGTGGTGCGATATATTTGATGATGAAATATACTATGGGAAAAAGCTTACCCTTAAGTTTTCCGTTGTTTGTTATCTCATTTTTAAAGAAATCTTTTTTCACTACCCATCCCATAAAGCAACATATAAGAATCGAGACAACCGGAAGAAATATGTTGGTAGCGAGATTGTCAAGGAAATCAAAGATTGTTAAACCAAAAATAGTAAGGCTGCTTAAGGATCCGAACGACAATGAACATAACGAACTAAAAATGAAAAGAGGAAGCATCACTATTAATGAGGCAATGATTCTGCTTTTATTAAATCTGTCTTGAATCCATGCCACAGACACTTCAGCGATAGAAATGGTTGATGTGAGGGCGGCAACAAATAAAAGGAGGAAAAACAGAACCGACCAGAGTTGTGTGAATTGCATCTGAGCAAAGATTTCGGGTAGGGTTACAAATACCAAGGTGGCTCCTCTCAATTGAGATTCATCCAGTCCGAAACTTGCAACGGCAGGAAAAATCACAATTCCCATCAGTATGGCTACCAAAAGATCGAGAAATGAGACAGTGATTGCAGTTTTTCCTAATTTGGTATCTTTGGGAAAATATGAAGCGTAGGTGATCAGGATTCCCATACCAAGACTCATGGAGAAGAAAGCTTGTCCTAATGCATTCACCACAACTCCGGGTGTGATTTTACTAAAATCAGGGGTCAAAAAGAATTTAAGCCCTTCTGAAGCCCCGGGCAAAGAAAGTGATACACCGCAGAAAACCAGAAGAAGCAAAAAGAGAATTGGCATCATGATATTCGACAATCGTTCTATCCCTTTCTGAACTCCACACATCAGAATAGCTATATTGATTCCTATTAGAATGTAGAGATTAATGAGCGGAGGGATGTCTGCACAGATATAACTTTCCATCTTGGCATGGAAAGATGAATCCATCGCCGCCTTTGAAAGGTCGGCGGAATATAGATTTCCCGTCAATGATTGCCAGAGATATTCAAAGGTCCATCCTGCTACAACCATATAGAAGCACAGTATCAGATAGGATGCCAAGACTGCCAATCCTCCGGTGACCCACCATGGCGTGGATGGTTTGAGCTTAGTAAATGCTCCTACTGCATCGGATTTTGCTCCTCGTCCGAGTGAAAATTCAGCAAGCATAACAGGAATACCAAGAATAAACAGGCATATAATATAAATGAAAAGAAATGCCGCTCCTCCATTTGATTGAGTCTCAGCCGGAAATCTCCATACATTCCCCAATCCGACAGCAGATCCGACAGTGGCGGCAATAAGACCTATTTTCGAACTGAATGTTACTTTAGAATTTGACATACACTATATTTGATTACGTTTCATCATTACAAATTTAGACAAAAATCCTGAGAATCCTACATCATCAGAACATAGAAATGTTGTCTTTATCGGAAAGAGTATAATTAATATATCCAAATTTACGATTTTTAGAGAAATAATTGTTAATTTTGTAAAATATCACGTATCTTGTCGGTTAAGACAAAAATTTGATCAAATTCTTTTTTATGCGTAAAAAATATGTATCCTTTCTGGGGATAGGAATTTTCACTTTAGCTGCATTGGCACAGAATAATGTTTCCAAGTTGCCGGTGGTCGAGGTTCAGGGGAAGAAATATTATATGTATGAGGCAAAGAAGAATCAGACATTCTTCAATATTGCAAACGATTTGAACTGGGATCTTGATGAGTTGATTAATGTAAACTCCAAGGTCTTAAGTCCGATGTCAAAGGGTACTAAAATTTATTATCCTGTAAAGGGGAATGACACTGTGGTTGCAGGAGATTCTGTAGTGATTCGTCCTGACTTTTTACAGGTATCTTCAGGAATTGAAGAAGATTCCTTAGAAAATCACTACCGTCCCCTTGTCCATTCAGTAAGAAAAGGGGAGACAGTCTATAGTATATCGAAAATGTATTCCGTTTCTCCCGAGACCATATATTCTTTGAATCCTTCAAGCAGATATGGAATAAAAGCAGGAGAGGACCTTATCATTAGAAAAGGTCTTGAAGCAAAAGAGGGAAAAAATCCGGAATATTATATTGTAAGGGAGGGGGATACGCTTTACCAGTTGGCAAGAAAGTTTAATACTAATGTCGCTTCTATTCTAACGCTGAATCCCGGTGTGTCGGAATATAATTTCAAAGCCGGTTCTACTATTCGTGTGCCACAGTTCGGAGAGGGTCTGAAGGTTGAGACACACAATAAAGAAGAAAAGATCGTTTTGGGATTTTCGAACTATCAGACAGAAAAAGGAGAGACTTGGGAGAATGTAGCGGAAAAAACAGGTGTGAGCGTTGAGGACCTGAAGAATGCGAATTCTAATGTGACCCAGCTGAAATCCAATACTATGCTCGGGGTTCCTGTGCTTGGTACAGACACAGTGACCACTTCTCAGATTGTAGTGGATTCGAGAGAGGAGTCTCTCTCAGGGTTAAGCGATATATATTCAGAGGTGCATCGGTATCCTGTGAGTAATGATAGTATAAAACACATACGAATCGGCCTGGTGCTTTCAGAACCTTCGTCGAAGAAGGATATTGATTTTACCCGAGGTTTTCTAACCGGTATAAACAAATTGAAGAATTCAGGATATAAAATCAAGTTCAAAGTTTTTGACGGCAGAGGTGAAGAGGATGTCCTTATCGACAGCTTAGGCTCGTACGGGGCTCAGGTGCTTTTCACAACATACGATAAGAATACTCCGGATTTCTTTGCCGACTATGCTCTTGTGAGCCAGACACCGGTGATAAACACCTTTGATATGAAGGATGAGCATTTTCTTACGAATCCTTTTTTCGTAAATATTCTCACCCCCTCTTCTTATTTCAATGATGAGATCGCAAATTATTTGCGGAATATTAAAGATGGTTCTAAACTCATAGTATTAGGATCTGATTCGGATGCCAATGATTCTCTGCTTTCCGCTCTTCAATGTAAATGGGATAGTAAAGATGTTATTAATCTATCATTACCGGAACAGCTCTCCGGGTATGAATTTGATTACGCTACAGATTATATTATTTTCGGTAACTTCACCAAAAAGGAGGATATTGTTTCGCTGGTGGATATAATGGGAACTTTGAAGGAGAATGATTCAGCCGGAAGACTAAATTTTGTAGGAAGGCCAAACTGGATGATCTATGATGAGTCTCTACATGACAAATTTCAGAAGTCAGATGTAATGATTCCGGCTCGTTTTTATTATGATAAGAACTCTCCGGAAGGTCAGACATTTCTTTCTGAATATAAATCAATGTTTAAGGTTACTCCGGCTAAGTCTTTTCCTATGTATTCCACGATGGGATATGATGAATCACTCCATTTTATTCCAATGCTTGCGGCCAACGACGGAGATATTAATAGGGTATATTCCTCGACATCCGGTGTTCAATCGGAGTTTGAATTGTATAGACCCACTAATTGGAGCGGCATTATAAATCCGGTGGTGTATCTGGTAAGGTTTAGTCCGCAAGGGAATATAGTGAAACAAAAAGTGAAATGATAGCGATTGGATTCAAGAAACGTTTTCTCACGACTTTCGGTATTATAATAGGAGGTGCTTTACTTTTTAACTTGGGGCAGGTAAAAGCACAGACTCACTATAATTCCAATGTCTCAGTAGGAGTGAAAGCCGGCATGGATCTTTCAAGAGTAAATTTTACACCCGGAGTGAAACAATCCTTTCTTCCGGGTGCTAATGCCGGATTCACCATAAGGTATATCGAAGAGAATCATTTCGGCCTGATCGGAGAAATTAATTTCGAACAAAGGGGCTGGAAGGAAAATTTTGAGGAAGCACCTTTTAAATATTCCAGGACTCTCAATTATATTCAGATTCCCTTCTTGGCTCATATTTATTTCGGAAGAAGGGCAAGGTTCTTCTTTAATGCAGGCCCGGAAATAGGGTTTATGATAGGAGAGAGCACCAGCTCGAATTTTGACTATAAGAATGTGGGAGCTGTCTCGGGCTTTCCTAATAGAACTACCTATCAATATCTGATTAATGCTGATCCAAAGGTCGATTATGGCATATCAGCCGGGTTAGGTGGTGAATTCAATGTTAATCGAACCCATTCCGTCTATCTTGAAGGAAGGTTTTATTATGGTCTGGGAAATGTCTTGAAATCAGGGCGGACAGAAAGATTCAGAGGATCGAATTCAATGTCGATTATGATATCTGCCGGATATTGGTTTAGGATTAAGTAGATAATTATAAATCCATAAAATCAATTTATAAGCTAAAAAATAATAGAAACGGGTCTTTGAACCGTTTCTTTTATTTTTTAGAGCATAATAATTAGGAAAAGATAGATGAATGCTGCCGGCATTGCCAATAGGAAGGAATCAATGCGGTCGAGTATTCCACCATGGCCGGGAATAAGATTCCCTGAATCTTTAATATGGAGATGGCGTTTTATCATTGATTCTATAAGATCGCCCCATGTGCCAAAAATGGTAACAATAACTGCTATGCCTATCCATTGGACGAGGTTATAGTGGTTCCCTAAAAAGGAAGGATTGAAAAAGAAAAACAGAATGGAGGTAACAATATTAAAGAACAGACCTCCAAAAAATCCTTCCCATGACTTCTTAGGTGAAATTCTTTCAAATAATCGGTGTTTCCCGATTAGACTGCCCACTATATAAGCTCCGGTATCATTAATCCAAAGCATAATGAATACAATTAAAACTACTTTGGGATTCAGAAGATACCCTGCTGCTATCATTGATGCTAAAGGAATACCTAAATATAATTGTGTAAGGAAGAAGTGAGACAATTCTTTTACAGGGTCAGATTCCTTGATGTAAAGTTGAATTATCAATCTGCCTAAAACCAATATAAACCATATAATTAAAGGGAATAAAGGCAATAAAGGATTAAATGATAATGCCAAAAAACAGACACCGACCACATCATATGCCAATAAGGGAAGTCTTGATTTCCTGGAATTATCGTGAAGGATGTGTTCAAGTTCAAGAGTGGAAAGAATAGCCAATAATACCCCTAAGAATGAAATTCCAACATTCCCTAATAAAATACAGCCAACTATCAGGCCAACATAAATAATTCCTGAAATAGCACGAGTGAGTAGTTTCTTTTTATCCATTGCTTTTTTCTTCTTATGCAAATTTAATTAAAGTTTTGCATATCGCAATAAAAAAGGAACGGTTTTCCCGTTCCTTTAGAAAATAAAGTAAATGATCTAATCAATTAAAGACTTAATATCAATATATGCTTTTTCAATTCTTATTCAAGATTTGGAAGAGCGGCAAGCATATAATCGTGACCTTTAAGGAAGTTAAGAATTTCTTGTCTCTCCTTACTTTCCTCAACATCGGATATAATGCGCTTATAGGCATTTCCCGGAGATGTATTTGTCTGATATATATGCCTGTAACATTTGGCAATATCGTCAATAATCTCTTCCGACTTCTTTCCTTTTCTGAGTACGTAGGCATTAACCCCATAATATTCAATAGGATTGTGAGCCATGATGACAAAAGGAGGAACATTATTGTTGACCCTACAGCCTCCTTTGACGAGTACCCATTCTCCTATTTCGCAATTCTCATGCACAAGAGCGTTGGAGGAAAGGATAGTGTAATTATTGATTTTGCAGTTGCCTGCAATCTTGACAGCGTTTCCGATCACAACCCAATCGCCAATTACAGAGTCATGGGCAATATGGCTTTGAGCCATGATAAAGGAATTGGTTCCTATTTCGGTCTTTCCACCGGGGTGGATTGATCGGTTGATGATCACATGTTCGCGAAATTTATTATTATCTCCGATCACTACAAAACTATCTTCACCCTTCCAGCGGAAATCCTGAGGAGTGGCAGAGATAATGCACCCATCGAAGAAAACATTTCCTTTACCGATTCTTGATCCTGCGAGGATACTGACGTGCGGACATACCACACAGTCATCACCAATAACAACATTCTTATCTATGAATGCAAAAGGGCCTATTGTTACATTGTCTCCTATCTGCGCATCGGGATGCACGTAGGCAAGATGACTAATTTTAGACATAGTATATGAGATTTTAAGTTAACACATTATCTTCCACCTCCCACAGCTTGATAAAGGGAAATGAGCGACGAGACTTTACTATGCCAGCAGCTGAGGCTTGCCAATTGAGCACTCAAAAGACTGGACCTTGCAGTGAGTACTTCAAGATATGTGGTTTTGGGATCAAGAGCAAGAAGTTCTTGAGTATATTCCACAGATTTCTCCAAGCATTCCACCTGCTTCATTAAAGCTTTTCTTTTTTCTTCGCTTGCTGTGTATTGGGCGAGGGCGTTGCTTACATCAGAACTTGCGGAAAGAACAGTAGTTTCAAAAGCGTTCATAGCTTGTTTCTGACGAGCTTTCGCCACTTCAAGATTAGCTATATTCTGTCCGCGTGAAAAGATCGGGGCAGTGAGCTGTCCGGCTAATTGAATGAACCATTTGCCCGGATTGACTACCATATTTCCAAGAAGATTGGTGAAGCCTCCATTGGCAGAAATATTTAAGGATGGATAGAAAGCAGCACGTGCAGAATTAGTGGTGTAATAGGCGGCGGCAAGTCCTCTCTCTGCAGCTCTTACATCCGGACGCACTGCAAGATAGGATACCGGCACACCATTTGCGAGAGAAACGGGAAGATTGAAGTCAAGGTTGGATGATACGGGCCATTCCTGAGGATATGAGCCAAGTAGCAGAGACATAGTGTTTTGAGTTGTTACTATAGCTTCCTTGATATCAGGAATTGAAGCAAGAATGCTATAATAATTGGCTTCACTTTGCACTACAGCGGCTTCATTCACATAAGCAGCTTCTTTCATTAACTTCATTGACTCAACTTGATCTTTCCATATTTCGGAAGTCCGTATGGTTAGATCGAGTTGTTGATTTAGTAATACAAGTGCATAATACGTGTTAGCTACACCACACACTATCTGAGATCTTACGGCTTGTTGATATGCAAGTGCCTGTTCCTTAGAAACCTCTGCTCCACGTTTCCGGTTAAGGATTTTTCCGAAGGCATCAATCTCCCAGTTTGCTGCCAGAGGAAGGGTGTATGACCAGTTCATATGGCTTCCACCATAGCTTGCAGTTCCGCCGTTAGGCGAGAAAGCTACTGATGGGAAATAGCTCAATTTTGCCCCCTTTAGCTGTGCTTGAGCTATTTCAACATTCAAGCGGGCGTCATCGAGGTTCTTATTATTGTCGAGAGCCATCCGAATATAAGATTGCAAGGTTGGATCCGTGAAGATTCTTTCCCATCCGAGATATTCCAGTGAAGTGGAATCCACCGGCATATCAAGAGCTTTCTTATAGTCGGCAACATACTTGTTTTCATCTGCAGGCAGCTCATATTTTTTATAAAGGTTGCAGCTGGAAAGAGTAGTTACAGCCAGCAACATCAAAGAATATTTAAGATATCTATTCATCTTTTAGGAATATGATTCGGATAGCCTGTATAATTAACAGGCCATCCGAAAAATTAGAATTTAGTCCTGATTAATACTATATTGCTCAATTTCAGAAGAGATACCACTATTGTCTTTATCCTTCCAGTGGGGAGGAGTGATTTTCTCTTGAATAAGCTGGAATGCAACAAAGAGGGCAGGCACGACAAGTACCTGGAGTATCATGCCGATCAACATACCTCCTACAGCACCGGTTCCCAAAGCAATATAACCATTGGCACCCGCACCGGATGCAAACATCATCGGGAGAAGACCGATAATCATTGCAAGTGATGTCATGAGGATCGGGCGCAGACGGTCGGAAGCTCCCTGGATAGCGGAATTCACCACACTCAAACCTGTCCTTCGACGTTCTATGGCAAATTCCACAATCAGAATAGCATTCTTCGCCAAAAGACCAATGAGCATGATTAGGGCAATCTGAAGATAAATGTTATTATCAATTCCCATCATCTTGGCAAAGATAAATGATCCCATCAAACCGAACGGAATAGAGAGTATGACCGAGAACGGAATGATGTAGCTCTCATATTGCGCACTAAGGATAAGATATACAAACAGAAGTACAAGAGCAAAGATATAAGCTGTACTTCCCGAGCCGTTCTTGACCTCCTCACGAGACATACCGGCATAATCAAAACCATATCCTGAAGGAAGTGTCTGGGCAGCTACTTCCGCAACAGCGTTAAGAGCCTGACCGGAGGAGAATCCCGGAGCAGGGTTACCGGTAACAGATATGGAGGTAAACATGTTGAATCGGTTTATCATGTCAGGTCCGTAAACTCTTGTCAATTTCACGAAGTTATCGATAGGAGCCATCTCTGCGCCATTTCTAACCTTAATCTTCCTCAAAGTCTCGGGAGAAACCCTTGACTCAGGATTGGCCTGCATCATCACACGATATAATTTACCGAACTTATTGAAGTTGGAAATATACATACCTCCATAGTAACCTTGAAGGGCTGTCAATATCGCATTCTGAGTCAGACCGGCCTGTTTGATTTTGGCCACATCAAGTTCAACCAGATACTGTGGGAAATTAGGGTTGAAGGTAGAATATGCCATGGCAATTTCCGGACGAGCATTAAGGGCGCCGATAAAGGTCTGATACACCTTGAAGAAGTTGTCCAATGAGCCTCCTGTCTTATCCTGCAGACGCAGCTCAAAACCATTGGTGGAACCATAACCGGATATCATAGGTGGCTTAAAGAACATGATTGTACCATCCTTGATAGCAGAGGTCTTTTGAAATAACATTCCTAAGATTGCATCCGCACTTTCTGTGGCTTCATCACGCTGTGACCAATCCTTGAGTTTGATAATGAATGAACCATAAGTATTACCCTGCCCACCGATAAAACTATAACCGGTAATAGCATTTCGGATAGCGATTGCAGGGATTGTTCCACAAATGCTGTCAACTTTATTCATAACAGCCATTGTGCGTTCCTGTGAAGTTGCCGGTGGCATATTCACAACACCCATGATCGTTCCCGTATCTTCATCCGGAACAAGTCCGGTAGGAGTGGTGCCCATCAACCAAACGAGTATTCCTATTGAAACCGCTACTGTTAACGAAGCGGTAATCTTATGACGTATAAACCAGCCGGATAGCTTTGAATAAACGTTGTGTAGTTTATTAAAATACTTATTGAATGCTTCCTTGAAATCCTTTGTGAATATTCCAATCACTGCCAACAATGCAATGACGCAAGCAATCACACTCTCCGCTACATTTTCAAATTCATACCATCCCAAAACAAGGAAAACTATCGCTGCAATCAAGAGGCAGAAAGTGATAATAGGCGGAAAGCGTAGAGAGGCACGTTTCTTATAAGTTTCCTTCACTACTTCTCCGGCTGCTGAATATGCCTCCTTCATCCTCTCTTTCAAGGACTTCTCCTCTTCCCCCTCTTTTGTATGAGGTTTAAGGAAAATAGCACATAATGCAGGAGTAAGAGTCAATGCATTGATAGCAGATAGGAATATCGCCATCGCCATTGTAAGACCAAACTGTCGATAGAATACACCGGATGTTCCACCCATAAACGATACCGGGATGAATACCAGCATCATTACAAGAGTGATTGAGATAAGCGCAGAGGTAATCTCATTCATTGCATCTATGGCCGCCCGTTTTGAAGATGTATAGCCTTGGTCGAGTTTGGCATGGACGGCCTCGACCACCACAATGGCATCATCCACCACAATTGCAATCGCAAGTACGAGTGCGGAAAGAGTGAGAAGGTTGATTGAGAAACCGAAGAGATTTAAAAGGAAGAATGTACCAATCAATGCTACCGGAATTGCGATCATAGGAATTATTGTTGATCGGAAATCCTGAAGGAATACGAAAACCACGAGGAATACCAATACGAAGGCCTCAATCAGAGTCTTTATTACTTCATGGATAGATGCGAACAAGAACTGATTCACATCCATTGTAGTGGTTATCTTTATTCCTTTCGGAGCCTCTTTCTGGAACTGGTCAAGGTTGGCCTGTATATTATTCACAACTTCAGTAGCATTCGATCCCGCAGCCTGAAATACGATAGCTGCACAGCCGGTATGTCCATTAATAGAAGCATGAAAACCATAGGATAGGCGACCAAGTTCTACATCTGCCACATCTTTAAGGCGCAAAAGATTACCATCAGGAAGAGCTCGGATAATTATATCTTCAAACTCACCCTCATCCTGTAAGCGTCCTTTATAACGCATCACATACTGATAGGTCTGGTTTCCTTGTTCTCCGAACTGTCCCGGGGCCGCCTCAATATTCTGCTCTGCCAAAGCAGCAGTTATATCAGAAGGCATTAGCGAATACTGTGCCATTACTTCTGGCTTAAGCCAAATACGCATACTGTAATCAGCACCCATTACCATGGCATCTCCGACTCCTGATACACGTTTGATAACGGGGACAATATTTATGGCCATATAGTTTTCGATGAACTCCTCGGAATATTCATTACTGTCGCCATATACATCGAAAACCATCAGCATGGAAGACTGGCGTTTTTGGGTGATCACACCAACCTGATTCACCTCAGAAGGCAGAAATGACGCGGCCTTTGCCACACGGTTTTGTACGTCCACAGCAGCCATGTCAGGGTCTGTCCCGGGCTTGAAATATACTTGAATGGTAGCCGATCCATTATTGGAAGCCTGAGAAAACATATAATCCATGTTTTCCGCACCATTGATCTGCTCCTCAATAGGAGCGATCACTGAATTCAGCACGGATTGTGCGTTAGCGCCAGTATAGGTGGTGGAAACCATAATTGTCGGAGGAGCAATATCCGGATATTGTTCTATGGGGAGAGAGAAGAGTCCTAATATACCGAATACCACAATGAAGATGGAAATTACCGTGGACAGTACCGGACGTTTGATAAATGTTGAAATATTCATACTTATTCTCTAAAACAGAGTGATACTCATGTTATTTTTTAGGCTTTATCACCATATTGTCTTTCACGGAAACGCCGACACCTTCAGTCACAATTACATCCCCTGGCTTTAGACCGCTTGTTACTATGAAAGTTTTACCGTCATTTTCAGAGGCAACCGTAATAGGCGTGGAGTGGACCTTACTTGAATCTCCCACAACATAGCAGAATTTCATATCCTGCACTTCATATGTGGCAGCCTGGGGAATAAGGATTGCATTCGTCCGAAGAGAAGGAATAAGTACCTGGCCGGTAGCACCACTTCGGATCATACCGTCTGGATTAGGGAAGATAGCTTTGGCAGAGGCTGAACCAGTCACAGGATCGATGACACCGGAAACGGAGATGATCTTTCCGGGGCGACTGTATCGTTCTCCATTCGCCAAAAGCAAGGTAACATCCGGCATCTGTGAGATTGCCTCTTTTATTGAACGGTGGCCATTATCAGTCATGGCGAGAAGGTCTTTCTCGTTCAGAGAGAAATATGCTTCTATATCAGAGTTGTTTGACAATACTGTCAGAAGAGTGGAAGGAGAAACTAAAGATCCTTCTTTATTGTCGATAACACCTACTATGCCCGAAACCGGAGCAGTGACCGAAGAGTAAGAGAGATTCTTCTTGGCTTGTACCACAGCGGCATTAGCTTGGCTGAGACCGGCTTTAGCTGCGTTAAGCTGGGCTTTGGCTGCGTTTAAAGCGTCCGCAGAAGTCTGATACGCGGATGCAGATATAATATTTTTATCCAAAAGCAACTTATTATTATTTGCATTTGTCTGCGCGGTATTTACATTTGCCTGAGCCACATTCACCTGGGCCTGTGCTGATTGAACAGCAGCTTGTGCAGATTCCACTGCAGCTTGCAGACTCACCTGATCTATGGTGAACAGAAGCTGACCTTTTGAAACATGCTGTCCTTCCTGAACATGTACTTTTGTAAGGAATCCTGTGATTTGTGGACGAATCTCAACATCGTTTTGTCCATGCAATGTGGCCGGTATTCCGGTTTCAAGTTGAGCATCTTCTTCTCCAACTGTGAGGACAGCGAACTCAGGAACCATTGCCGCTTGTTGTTGCTGTTGTTTGGCATCTCCGCCCTTACAAGAAGGTAGTAGAATTGAAGCTGCAAGCACCGGAATAGTCAGTGCATGTAAAGTTTTAATTTTCATAATGAAATTATTTATATAAATTATATAGTTTCAATTTTCTTAAACAGTATAAGATAAAAGATACATAAATTATCAAATTGAATATTGAAATTAGAAAATAATGCTAAAAAGTATCAAAAGTTTCAATATTAATTATAAAACTAATTCTTTTTATTCAGTTTTGTTAAAGACAATATAATTAGCCGCCTTCATAAAAGCGGCTAATTATATATCTTATTTTTATTTTGTGAAAGGGGGAGGAATGCCCGGATCAGAATCGTCTGAATCCGATTTCTTTTCATTCTTTTTCGTTATTTTTTTATTAAATAACGAATCAAGTTGATTCTCATCATTTTCCTTGGCCTCCAAGGCTTTCTTTTCTTCATCTTTTTTACTTATCTCCATAATTTCATCTGTTCTTGATTTCCACTGGCGTTTACCAAGAATCTGTTCGACATCATCATGGAAAATAACTTCTCTTTCCACTAAAAGATCACGTATCTGATTATGCTGGGAAGCATATTTACGGAGAATATCCTTTGCTCTTTCATATTGCTCATTAATGATTCGTTTCACTTCCTCATCAATTATCTTGGCAGTCTCCTCAGAATATGGTTTTGTAAAGCCCATATCTTGACCTGTAGAATCAGAATAATTCAAATTTGGTAGTTTCTCACTCATACCGTAAACCAGAACAAGAGCGCGAGCGATTTTTGTGCATCTTTCAAGGTCATTGCTTGCTCCGGTTCCAACTTCACCCATGAATACTTCTTCGGCAGCCCGACCACCAAGCAAACCGCACATCTCATCAAGTAACGCTTGGGTAGGCACAATCTGACGTCCTTCCGGAGCATACCAGGCTGCTCCTAAAGCCCTGCCACGAGGCACAATAGTCACTTTTAGCAACGGATTGCCGTATTGTGTTAGCCAACTGATAGTGGCATGTCCGGCCTCGTGAGTGGCTATTGATTTCTTTTCGTCATCAGTTATTATTCTTGACTTCTTTTCAAGACCTCCGACGATTCTATCAATAGCGCCCATGAAATCATCCCAATCCACTTCAGGCTTGTTGTTTCGGGCAGCTATCAAGGCAGCTTCGTTACAAACATTTGCAATGTCAGCCCCTGAAAATCCTTGAGTCTGACGAGCAAGCTGCTCAACATCAAGTTTACTGTTGACTTTGATATTGCGGAGATGCACATTGAAAATCTCGATTCTATCAGTTAATTCAGGCAAATCCACATATATCTGGCGGTCAAAACGTCCGGGTCGCAAAAGAGCTTTGTCAAGCATATCGGCACGGTTGGTCGCAGCAAGACAAATCACACCACTATTAGATTGGAAACCATCCATTTCCGTGAGCATTGCATTAAGAGTGTTCTCGCGTTCGTCGTTTGATCCCATATTGGGATTTTTTCCACGGGCACGACCCACAGCATCAATCTCATCTATGAATATTATACAAGGAGCTTTCTCTTTAGCCTGTTTGAAAAGATCACGCACACGGGCGGCACCAACACCCACGAACATTTCAACAAAGTCAGAACCAGACATGGAAAGGAATGGCACATTAGCCTCTCCTGCTACAGCCTTTGCAAGCAGGGTTTTACCGGTACCCGGAGGGCCAACAAGAAGTGCACCTCTTGGAATCTTGGCTCCTAATTCTGTATATTTCTGAGGATTTTTCAAAAATTCTACAATCTCCTCAATTTCGACCTTCGCCTCTGCGAGTCCGGCTACATCCTTGAATGTAACATTAGTCTTATTATTCTTATCAAAAACGAGGGCTTTGGATTTACCAACGTTAAAGATACCACCACCACCGCCTCCACTCGACATACGGCGTGACAGAAAAAACATAAATCCAAATAGAAGAAGGATAGGACCGAATGCCCAGAAAATCTTCATGAAGTCACTGCCTTTCTCATATGAAACCTGAATTTCAGGTTTTTTTTCAGCAGCAAGCTGATTGTTCCATTGATCAATCTTATCTTGTATTTTATCAGTAGAAGGAATGGTAGCTTTTATTTTTTTTGTATCAGTCACACCATTTAAGCCTTGAAATTCATACTTGGGATTTCTCTCCCCTTGTTTAGTAAGAAATCCTTCAGCTGTACCACTTTCGGAGAAAACAACAATTTTATCCACATCACCCGAAGAAGCCCCTTGTTCGAATGTGGTCCAGTCAACAGTCTTGACTTGAGAACTATCCTGGAAATAATAGAGAGCACAAAGAGCCAGGATTATTATAGCATAAAACCAATACAGATTTTTCAGCTGTCGTTTATTTTTTTTAATTGGAGCCATTATTTATTATGGTTGTATTAACAGTAAAATTAGATTAGCTATTATTCCATGATTTAGTCTAAATCATGAATATGTGTGAATTTTCCATCACTCCAGAGATCTTCAAGATTATAATGCATTCTTATTTCAGGAAGAAAAATATGTACCATTATGTCGCCATAATCTATAATTATCCACTCGGAATTCCTATAGCCGTCATAGTTATATGGTTTTTTTCCGGTATTTTTTAATAAATCTTCCCTCACAGCATCAGCGATAGCGGATACCTGAGATGTGCTCCGCCCTTCACAAATCACAAATTTATCAGCTGAAGCACCGGAAATATCTTCCAAATCAATAATCGTAATTTTTTTGCCTTTCTTTTCTTGAATGGAGTTTATTATTTCAGGAAGTAAATTAATTTTTTCTTGCATGTAGATGAATAAGATAGAATCAATTTAAGTAAATTAT
>CAMWUJ010000066.1 GCA_947177405.1 uncultured Porphyromonadaceae bacterium
GATTTAACGGCTCGTAGAGCCTATACGCAAGATTGCAGCAGGATTTTACGCAGATTTATCACTGTTGAGAATATAAAAAACCTGCGTCTAATCTGCCTCATCCTGCGATAAAGCGACAGCTGAGATCTGCGCTCGGAAAATTTTTAACTCCTTATTGCATTTGTTAAATGAATCAAATTAGCTTAATACAGATAGTTGTCTATATGCCATTTACAAATCTATAGATACCATGACAGTTATTGAATTTATTTTGATTCCCTGATATTGTAAAATTTTCTACTCCAAAATTTATTAGATATCCTAATTTAAATTTTGATAACATCAAGTAAGTTAGGATTTGGCGATATTCTGCATTCCCAATCTGATGGAGTGCTTTTACTTCAACCACTACACACCCATCTACTAAAAGGTCCATATTTAATGAATCCTGAATTTCTACTCCTTTATACATTGCAGGAAGGCTCTTTTCAATTTCCACAGTATGACCTCGTTGTGTTAGTTCAAATGCAAGGGCATGCAGGTAATATTTCTCTCTAAAATATCGTCCTGCATTATTTCTGACTTCAAAAGCACACCCTATTATATCGTGTCCAATGTCATTGAGAACACTTTTTTCCGATGGGTTGAAATTGTGCATGTATAATTCCTATTTAATTTCCAAAAATAGTAAAAATTATGTTATCCTCCAAAAGAAATAATATTTCGAAAAATCAAACCTTGTCATTCGCTGTTCTTGAGGTTACTCAAATCCTACATTGGAAAAATCAAAAATTGTAATTGGGCCTCTACACGAATATATATTATTGAAATACAAGTCATGATGCTCCTGATTTAGAAATTTTCCGAGCGCAGATATTTAAGGCTCGTAGAGCCTATACGCAAGATTGGGGCAGGATTTTGCGCAGATCTATCTATCATGTTGGGATGACGGCAGATTTTCGGATCTTACGATCCACGGGGATTGAGGCGGGATCGAATCTGCTCCAATCTGTCGGGTTCAAGGAACCCTAATCTGCCGAGAACCCATTTGTGATGAAAAATTAATTCTGGATAGAATAAAAATCCTGCGTCTAATCTGCCTCATCCTGCGATAAAGCGAAGGCTGAGATCTGCGCTCGGAAAATTCAAGATATACCTTGGCAAGCGTGTACTTTATTGACCGGAGAACGGGAGAACGGGAGATTAATTTTTTGGCAGTAGATTATTTTTGATTGGAGAACGGGAAGTATTTGATTTAGAAATTATCCGAGTGCAGACCTAATCGGCTCGTAGAGCCTATACATAAGATTGGGGCAGGATTTTACGTAGATCTATCACTGTTGAGAAAAAAAATCCTGCGTCTAATCTGCTCCATCCGACGATAAAGCGAAAGCTTAAGATTTGCCCGGAATATTCATGATATAATATCCCGAGAGGATTCATTTTTTGACAAGGAGGAAGGGTGAACAGGGATGGCTTCTTATTCTTCTGCGCCGGTTCCTGCTCGATCTCCGTGGGCGAAGCCCGATAACTTCTGCGTGCGGACTCATTAGATTCCAATAATGGGAAAAGATGGATCCGTACGGGGGAATATTTGCCCTTAAGGGCAACGCAGAAATGACAGGAATTGACGGGGAATTTTTTTACGGGAGGGTAAGTTCAACCCACTCCGTGGGTTGAGGATATTGGATGAGGGGGGACCGGTGGTAGCTCGTTCCTCGCCAACCACCGGAACCAAAATATAACCACTCCGTGGTAACCCCATCCGGATATACAATATCTTCGTGGTAATCCGTTCGGATATACAATATCTCCGTGGTAACCCATCCGGATATACAATATCTCCGTGGTAATCCCATCCGGATATACAATGTCTTGCTCTCTGCTCCGGGATTACCTTAACGATATATCAATCGCATTATCAGCGTATGTTAGGTCAACCTATACGGATTGAGGATACTTTTATGTCAGGAAAAGGACAAGGAGGGAAGAGAATACAAGTGATATATTCGCTACCGCATAGGTGACGGTATAACCTAAGTTGGGAACATCACTCTGAAGCACATCCTGAATAGCTCCGATGGATGCGACACTTAACCGTGCCCCGGCCACACAACCGAGAGTGACCGGAGTGGAGAAACGGAATAGTTTGCGGGCGATGAATATATTGATCACCAGTCCCAGAATTGTAAGAATAGCTCCTACAAGGAGAATCAATGGTCCCGCTGTTTTCAATCCATGCATCAATGCTCCTCCGGCTGTCAGGCCAAGCACGGCAATGAACATATTCACTCCCAAGTTATTGAAAATCCATAGCGCCGAGGAGGGGATATGCCCGAATACGGGACGACGCGTTCTCAGCCAACCGAGAAAGAGTCCGGTTATCAATGCACCGACACTCATCCCTAACGACATTGGAATCCCCTTGATCTTTATTGATATGGCTCCTATGATACAGCCCAATGCAATTCCGAGACCTACGAATACCATATCGGTCGAATCAGATGCAGGGTCGGCATAACCGATCACTGTGGCGGCCTGTGCCACATCCTGGGGCCAGCCCACAAGAGTGAGGATGTCGCCTGCATGAAGCTCGGTCTGTGCCTTTACCGGAATAGTCATACCGGTTCGCTTTATAGATGCCACCACCACTCGATCCATCTCAGGGAAAGTGCGCAGTTTTTCCAATGTAATGCCATCGGCTTTTCCTTTAGACACAGTTACCGGGGTGCGCTCTGCCCCGAAATTCAGTAGTTCAGGGTCATATACCTCTTGTCCGGGAGGATCGGGGAGCGCCACTATCACTTCCGATCTCCCTCCGAGAACCACCTCATCTCCCTTTGCAATAAGATTATATTTTGACGGATTCATCACGCGTCCGTTTATGCGTGCCCTCTCCACCAAGACTCTGATTCCCGCTTTCTGATAGTATTCATGAATCTCGCTTGCCGAACGAGGAGTGTCATAGAAATCGCTTTCGGCTTTGAATGCACGGAACACTACCGGACGGCGCGCCGGAATGATGCCCGGATCGGGCGAGGCGCCGGTCTTATCCATCAGTTCTTCGATACGCGCCACATCTTCTTTCACCTTATTGAGCCCTCCGAGAAGTTTGGGACCGATGGTGGATAGAAACCAAGCCGATCCCACGGTGCCGAATACGTATGTCACCGCATAGCAGGCAGGGATGAGAGATATGATCGAATCACGGCTCTGCGCGTCGAGAGGCATCTCTTTTACAGTGTCCCCCAACATACCCAGGCACGCGGACACCGTCTGTGATCCGGCGAAAAGACCGGCGGCAACCCCCTTGTCATATCCCATGATATATGAAGCACTTATGACAATGCCGGCACATACCAGTGCGCCTGCCACAGCGAAGCCGGCCATCTTCAGTCCCGGCCCTTTCATCGACCTGAAGAATTGAGGCCCCACACCATATCCTATGGCAAAGAGAAAGAATAGGAAAAACACATTCTTCAATATGTCGGGCACCGAGATTTTGAGTTGACCGATAATGATACCCACAATAAGAGTGGCAGCCACCGATCCCAATGCGAATCCTTTTATTTTAACTTTCCCGAGCCAGAATCCGAATCCTAAAGTAAGGAATACAGGAATCAGCGGGTGATCGCGAAGGAATTCTATTATCGTCTCCATAAAATGAGTTGCTAAAATGAGTATATGACAGCGAAAAAATGAAAACTCGACGACTTTCACATTCTTCTGTTCAAGTCGTCGAGTCCTATGGTTCCCTTGCCCGCTTAAACTGGGCGGAATCACCTACCAAAGGCTTCGCCATACCCCGGCAGACAAGGATGAAAAACAATAATCGTATCATTATGAAGGCTAAATATTTTGATATTTTTTCTATCAATTCGATTATTATTATTATGAATTGCAGAAAACTTTCAGCGAGCCCAAAGATAAGCCTCTAAAAGCATCTCCATAATATATCCTTTTATTAAGGTAACGCTTCAAAAAGTGAATGGTTCACAAATTTTGTAAATAAATATAAAAGATTCGTTTCTTTTCTTTCCTATTTTTTTCATGATGTAGTTTATCAGAAAATTTAAAGGATGGCTATCACATACATCGAAAATCAGAGAACAAAATCCGGGGTTCGGTAGTTGTAAAAAATAGATTATTTAAAAAATGTATCAATATGTTTAAATCTACTATGATAGCTGGAGCGGGGGGATTCTTAGGTACCTGTCTGAGATTCCTTTCAGATAAATTGGGAGCAGCGATATGTCATCTCTCATTCCCGTTGGGAACTTTTATGGCCAACATGGTCGGGTGTATTATAATAGGTATGCTTTACGGCTACCTCAATAAAACCGGACGTCTTAGCAAGACAGCCAATCTTCTTTGGATCACCGGCTTCTGCGGCGGTCTGACCACATTCTCCTCTTTTTCCGACGATATGATATCGCTTCTCGAAAAAGGAGATGGCGGAATGTTTGTGTTCTATATGGTTACCAGCCTTGTATTCGGTATTGCAATGGTAGCCCTCGGTGCGTCCTGCATACGCAAACCGGCTGCCAAGACTCAAAATGCTTAACCCTGTAAACTTTAGAAAACTATGATTATCGAATATATGCTTATAGCGGGGCTGGGCGGTTTTGCCGGCACCTGTGGACGATACCTGACCGGTGTGGCCGGAAAGAAACTTTTCGGTGATAAATATCCTGCCGGGACATTTGCAGTAAATGTAATCGGGTGTTTTATAATCGGACTTTTTGTGGGACTTTGGACGCGTCATGATATGAGTCCTCTTGTCAACGCGCTCCTTATTTCCGGTTTTTGCGGAGGTTTCACCACTTTCTCCTCCTTCAGCCATGACAGTTTCGCCATGATTCAGAAAGGGGAATGGTGGAAATTTATCTGCTATATCGTGCCTTCTGTGGCGCTCGGCCTTCTGATGGTATGGCTCGGTATAAAATGTGTTGCCTAAGTCGTCAGATTATATAAATACAAGACGTATTATATAATTACGGGACTCCCTCCATTCCTATAGAATGGAGGGAGTCCCTTTGTATCATAGAGTCCCTTTGTATCATATATGATATGATTTATCGGATTAATTCAAGGGAGATTCTTTTTCGTCGGGAGTCGATATCGATAACTTTAACTTCCACTCTCTGTCCCAATGAAAGGATATCGGTGACAGCGTTCACCCTGCGTCCCAACTTCGATATGTGGATAAGTCCGTTCTCCTTGATACCTAAATCCACAAATGCTCCGAAAGCCGTGATATTGTTTACAACCCCTGGGATCACCTTGCCGATAGTCAGTTCGGAGAAATCATCAATCTCCGGCACAAATGCTTCCGAATTGTCATCCGTGCGGGGATCGCGACCGGGCTTTCGCAGCTCTACAACAATGTCTGTCATAGTTTCCAATCCGCCTACACCGGCAGCTGCCAATGCCTTGACATCGATACGGTCAAGAAGATCGTTATTGCCGGGGAGATCAGCTACGTTCACCTTCAGCGATTTCGCCATCTTATCCACTATCCCGTAGCTCTCGGGATGGATACCTGTATTATCCAATGGTTCGCGACCTCCTGGCACCCGCAGGAATCCGGCGCAAAGCTCAAAAGCCTTGTCTCCAAGTCGCGGCACTTTCTTTAACTCTTTGCGAGAGGTGAAATCTCCATTCTCAGCACGGTATTTCACAATATTGGCTGCCAATGCCGGACCTATCCCCGACACATAAGAGAGGAGACGTTCGGAGGCTGTATTGACATCCACCCCCACACTGTTCACGCAACTCATCACCGTGAAATCGAGCGCCGACTTCAGGGCTCCTTGATCCACATCATGCTGATACTGACCCACACCTATCGATTTCGGGTCGATCTTCACAAGTTCTGCCAAAGGATCTATAAGACGCCGCCCTATGGAAACAGCTCCTCTCACGGTGACATCTTTATCGGGAAACTCCTTGCGTGCGATTTCCGAAGCCGAATATACCGAGGCACCATCCTCACTCACCACAAACACCTTCGAGGGGTCGATCAGACCCGAAGATTTGATGAATTTTTCTGTCTCTCGTGAAGCGGTTCCATTGCCAAGCGAGACAACCTCCAGACGGTGGCGCGAGATCATCCTCTCCAAAATCCTGCGCGACCCTTCATAGTCATTTTTCGGGGCAGTGGGATAGATCACACCGTCGTCGAGTAGATTCCCCTGCGCATCGAGAGCTACCACTTTGCACCCGGTGCGATACCCGGGATCGATTGCCAGCACACGCTTCCCTTTCAACGGTGAAGCTAAAAGAAGTTGCCGGAGGTTGGCAGCAAAGATATCTATTGCAGTCTTGTCGGCCTTCTCCTTCAATTCGGCAGAAACCTCATTCTCTACAGATGGTCTCAGAAGGCGTTTAGAAGCATCTGTTACAGCCTCTTCTATCCGGTCGCGACATTCCCCGGAGGCAGACCGGGGCACAAAGGCGGAGCAAAGGGAGGCATCGAGTCTGTCGGAATCATCACCTAATGAATACTTCACCTTTATTAGCCCTTCACGCTCCGCTCTCCGCAATGCGAGATACTGGTGAGAAGCCATGCGACGCACTGATTGTGAGAAATCCGAATATTGGGCCAGCGAGGAATCTGAAATCTCCTCCTCCTTACCTTTAGCTACCTTGCATACCATCGATCCAGACCGGTGGAAAACATTGCGTGTGATATTACGCAGACGTTGGGATTCGGAAGCCCATTCGGCGATTATATCCATCGCCCCTTCCACATCTTCATCCGAGGCCTGCGGTAGATAGCCCGACATCATTTTCTTTGCCAATGGTTCGAGACCCTTTTCACGGGCTATTGTGGCGCGAGTGCGTTTCTTGGGTTTGAAGGGTGCGTAGAGATCCTCTATTTCTGTCATAGTCTCTGCTTCAAGAAGTCGTCGGCGCAGAGTATCGTTCATTCCGCCGGTCTTTTCTATAGCGTCGGTCACAAATTCACGTCTTGCCTCCAGTTCTCTAAACTGACGCAGGGCAGTTTCTACTTCGCGCACCTTCACTTCATCCATCGCGCCGGTGCGTTCCTTGCGATAGCGGGAGATGAAAGGCACCGTGGCGCCTTCATCAAGAAGCTCGATCACAGCCACGGCATGACGCTTCTCTACTCCTGTGCGATCGGCCACGGCAGCCGCAATCCTCTCTGTTATTCCCATCCTGTTATCTCTTTAATGAACGGTACTAATTCCTCGGCCATCTTTTCATGGCGTTTACGCGACGGGTGCTTGAACACGCCATACATAGTTCCGTCCTCAGGTGTGAAATCGAATGTATAGACTTCATTATCGCCACGCGATTTTGCTTCGGCAATCGCATCGCGATGAGCTTTCTTTACATCCTCCAGACGTTTGCCGTTGATCATGGTTCCGGTGAGAAGCACTATCTTGGCTTCAGGATAATGTCCGCGTATCTTCTTGAGGAATTTCACATAAGCCTCGGTAAGAAGTTTCATGTCGTAGCCGGGATTCGAGGTGTCGTTGGTCCCTAAGTTCACACATACCACATCCGGAGTGTATTTGGAGAAATCCCATTTCTCCCCTCCGAGTCCGAACTGCACGTTCTCATACATATTCGGCATATTTGCCTCATCTCCTTTGATGTTGCCATTATTCTTGCGGTATATTCCGATACCTGAACGGGCCACCACCACCCATTGCGAATTCAGTTCGCGGGAAGCTATAGCCTCGTAGGTATAATAGCTGTTCTGCATACTGTTGTCGAATTTCTTGGCTTTCGGGTCGCCTTCGTTGCCGAGTCCGCACGTGATGGAGTTGCCGATGAATTCCATCTTTCTCACCGGCAGTTCAGGTTTTTCGAGAAGGCCGTGACCGTCATCGAATATCAGTCCGTAGATTTCGGGATGCTTTCGGAGTCCTTCATTGCAGGAGGTGACGGTGATGCGATGGTTCCCTTCCGGCAAACCTTCTGCCAAAGTAAGGATTGCATCAGTGGATTTCACTTTCTTCGGCTCATTGTCGTCCACCTCAACCATGAAATAGCCGCTGTCGGGTTTCATCCGTAGTTTGGCGGAGGTGCCGGAGAAGTTATAATGTAGTTGCACTCCGGGCCATGTGAATACCGCTTTATCGGGATTTGTGAGCGAAACGCGCCCCACATAAGCTATCCTCTCGTCGGAAGGTGAGAATTCCGCGGACGCATCGCAAGTCGAGACCGCTCCGAGAAGAAAGAGGGAGAGAAGTATGGTTTTTGCGTATTGTATCATTGTGTGAGATTAAAATTGTGAGTCTAAAATTGTGCATATATGAATGGCTGCACCGTTTCGAGACGGAAATTAATCACCAGCTGCACAGCCACCACAAAGATGAGGAGTTTAAGAATCCAGGGTGTGCGCACGAAGAGATGCTGCATACGGTAGAAAGTCTTTTCGCGGATCGCCAAGTGAAGAATGAAGGCGATTGCTATGAAAATTGACCATACGGGGCGGGCCGTGACGAACGGCACCAGATAGTCGATGCTGAAATCTGTGGCAATCCTTGTGATGATCTCTATTGCGTTCCCCACGCTTGTAGCTCTGAAGAATATCCAGGCGAAAGCCACATAGCAGAAAGTGATCAGCCATGCGACAACAGACACGGCAATCCCTTTCCCGAGCCGGTCGAGCCAGAATTTGTTGCTTTTATGTATCATCAATCCCACGCCATGCACGGCGCCCCAGATGATGAACATCCACGATGCTCCATGCCACCATCCGGCGAAAAGCATGGTGATGAAGTTATTGAGGTAGGTGCGGAATTTTCCTTTACGGTTCCCGCCTAAGGGGATGTAAAGATAATCCCTGAACCATGTGGAGAGCGCTATATGCCAGCGGTGCCAGAATTCCGAGAGGTTGAGCGACTGATAGGGACTGTTGAAGTTTGGCAGAAGCTTGAATCCCATCATGGCTGCCAAGCCGATACTCAGGTCGCTGTAACCGGAGAAGTCGCAATATATCTGCATCGTATAGCCAAAGACGCCCATCAGATTTTCGAAACCGGAGAATCCCGCAGGATCTTCAAATATCCAGTTGTTGTATTGAGCGATATAGTCGGCGATCACGCCCTTTTTCAAGATTCCGCATATCACGAGCCAGAGTCCGGAATAGAGGAGATTCTTGTCGAAGGGGGGATTCTCCTTCAGCTGAGGAATCAGAGTCTGCGGCCGCGTGATGGGACCGGCCATAAGCAGAGGGAAGAAAGTGAGGAAGAAAGTGTATTCCAGCAATGAGGTGTCGCCGGGGAATTTCCGTTTATACACATCCACCACATAGCTTATGGCCTGGAAGGTATAGAAAGAGATACCAATCGGAAGAAATATTTCAAGAGGAGCGAAGTTCGACTCCACAATATTATTGAGAGTCTGAATCGCGAAATTGGTATATTTGAAATAGAGGAGCGGAGAGAGCACCACGATCACTGTCAGCGTGGCGACCGCTTTTCTTTTCCTTCCGTCTCTGAGCCTCTGCATATATCGGGTGAGGGTCCATGAAATAAGGGTCGTGGCCGGAAGCAGCAACATGAACCAACCGTTGGCCTTATAAGCATAAAATAATGAGAAAACCACCACATAGCCGAGGATCACCTCCCTTCTGCCACGTCGGAGAAGGGTATAGAAGAGATAGAACACCAGGAATGTGATGAAGAAAGTAAGCGTGCAATATTGCAAGCCTCCATCGTGAGTCGTGAAATACTCCTGCAGACTCCACAGGATTTGCTTATAGTCTGTCATACTTATCTTGTGGAGTTAACTTTTTTTCTTTGAAGGAAGTCTGTATGGTTTGAGAGCATGGATATGGTAGGTCTTGGCTTTTTTGTCGGGCCTGGCCATAACGATAGGGTGTCGGTTTTTGTCCGACTGCATCCATGAGGCCACGGTATCCATCCATATCGCCGCTGCCGGATGGGTGGGATGCGCATGGTCAGGACCGCGATCCAACTTAAGGTGAGTGCTGTCGAAATAGCGGTCTTTCCCCACTGCATCGCATAACATATCGGTGAAAGTATATACCTCTTTCCAGTTGGGAGGACTTATCCATACATAGGGAAGTCCACCGAGTTTCTTTTCAATGGTCTTGACCCATTCTCTTCTCTGATCCGTGTTTTTAGTGAATATTTCATTGCTCCCCAGACATATCACCACATAAGTAGGATCGTATTTACGGAGGAAGTGTTGAAGGGTATCTGTCTCGGCCCAATGCCGGGTGGTGGAGCTTGCCCAAGTCACACTCTCGATTTCGTGTCCGTTGCAGAGGGCATAAGATTCGAAGGGTTTTCCTAAAAATCCCACCATCGAATCGCCGATAAAGAGTATTTTCTGACTTGTGGTGTCCGGTCCTTCCGGTTTCGCCACTGCCTTCTTGGCAATGGCAGCAGAATTAGCTGTGTCTTTCTTCACAGGGGTGCTCTTGTGTGCAACAGGGATTTTTGTCGGAGTGGCAAGGGCAAGAAAATCAGCTTTCCTGATTTCTGTATCCTCCTCCCCGATCTGAATCGGGGAGAAGGAATAGAGTATTAAAATTCCTAATGCCGAGAGTCCGAGCAATAGAATCTTGATGTCGGTTTTCATTCTGATTTAGATACGCTTATTGCGCGAGTTTATATGTGATGTCGGCGTGAGTGTCTTTAAGCATCAAGCTGTCTTTATCTATCTTAACACGGAATGTTCCCGAGATATCCACGCTGGGAATTGCGATGGATATGTCGGCTTCCTTGGAACTGACCACTTTTATCGATGTGATGTCAAATTTCTCTCCATCCATATAGCCGCCTGTCCGGTTGAAGCCTATCACGCTTTCTCCATGCGTGAATTTCTTGAAATGCATGAATTCTCTCACATCATTCTCATCATTAAAACTCACGGATAAGAATTCTCCCTTTGTGGAGGATTTCGGTGCTTTGGTCTCGACTGTGGAGTCGGTTTCTACATTCTTGCCCGATCCCGAAGATCCACACGCTGTGAGGATCATTCCTGCGGCAAGCGATAATGGAAAAAGGAAACGGAAAGTTAGAGAGTTCTTATTCATACCTTTGGATGAGAGCTATGTTGTGTTTCTCGATTGCTGAGAGCGAACTTGGACTTATTTCATCGTACCGGGGATTATACCAGTTGAAACGGCTGAAATATTCTCTCAGATCGCGGCTTGCGAATCTGCGTCCGTGGCGGGCATAGATTGTATTGCGGAGGATACGCAGCTGTGATTTCGACAGATTATACACATCGCTCTCGTCAAGATAATTATAGCATACGATGTCGCTGTAGTCGTTGGTCCAGCCCACATCCTTGAGGGATCCTGTGGAATGTTTCTTTGCAGGAGCCACTCCTCCTTCGGGCACATTGAGAGTCTGAGGTGAATTCTGTGCCACAGTCTCAGTGGCCGGAACTGCATTAGCTTGCGGACTTTCCTTTTTGTTGATGAAGAAAACGAATATGGATATCAGGACTGCCAGAACTACTACTGTGGCGCAGATGATGACTGTAATCATCACGGAATTGCTGCTGCGTGCCGGGCGGGGTGGTTGTGGATATTGGTTTTGCATGAGATATAAATTGAAGTATTAGGATTTATGAACAAAAATAGGGAAAAGAAACGATATATGCAAATGCCGGAATCAATTCACCGGTATGAGCACTGCAGATGAATTATTATATGAGGAGGCGGTCG
The DNA here is from genome assembly GCA_947177405.1 of uncultured Porphyromonadaceae bacterium. Classification (GTDB taxonomy): domain Bacteria; phylum Bacteroidota; class Bacteroidia; order Bacteroidales; family Muribaculaceae; genus Lepagella. The sequence goes on from CAMWUJ010000066.1 coordinate 11,663, forward strand.
ATCCGGCCGGGGCATAGAAATAGGTGGCGTCACACATGGTGTAGTTACGTCCTTTATAAGCCACATAATCTCCTTTGGCCGATCCGTCGTTGATTGCCACTCCCATTGAGAGGTGCCCGGGATAAGACACAAGACAGGTGGGGAGTCCCAGTATGTCGTGGATCAGATGCGAGAGGTTGATGGCATGGTCTTCACAGTCGCTGTAGGGATAGTGCCAGCTTTCATCCATGAAGAACACCCGGTCTTTTCCCCAAATCTTGTCATCGTATTCATATGGGAAACTTTGTGCTACTCTGAGCAGGAGATCCACAGCCTCGTATTGCGACAACCCTTTTACGGCCTCTCTGAGCACGGGATATATTTCGCGTCTGATCTCGTCGCTTGCCGGCATGGTGGCATGAGGCGACCATTGCGAATTCTCGGAGGAGGTGAGTCCCGCCTCAGGATAATCACCGAGGAGGTCGATGAGATTCTGATTGGTTGTCATGGTCAATACGAGATCCGGGTGATTATGCACATTGACTGTTCTTGTCTTGCCCGGTTTGAAATCAAGTTTGGGTACTTTTGCAATAGCCATGCTGAGGGGAGTCTCTCCCGGAGTGGCGAAATCGCATACCACCACCGGCTCCTTGGGAAGCTCAAGAGCGTAATACCATCGGTTGTCCATCTTGTAGCGGGCACGGCGATAGAGTATGCCGGAGGAATTGAAAAGAAGATGCAGACGTCCGGAATTTCGTTCGTAAGCCAAGCGTATGTCATAGCCCGATTGATTAAGAAGATAGGCTGTGATCATGGTCTTTTCATTCTCTCTGCCATCGGAAAGATAATCTGCCACAGCGTCGAGCAGCATCATATAATGCCAATCGGGAAGGGCGAGTTCGTCGCGCACTTTCAGACAACCGTTGATAAGGTTATTGGTCTGCCGTTGAGAGAGTATTCTCCATCCCTGAGCTAAGGAGGAGGTATCGCCGGGACGCAGGCGGAATGAAGAGAAGTCGGTTCCGGGAATCTCGATTTTTGTGCCATATACTTCCATCCGGATGGGCTCTATACCGGGAACCACAGGTGCGGGTGCGATTGGCTCCACAGGTTGTGGCTGCGGAGCGGGCGCAGGGGTGGTTACGGTTTCGATAATGGTCACGGGAGCCGGTGGATCTGCAAGCGGGTCTTTGTCCTCGGGCACTTTTGTCGGACCCGGTTCCGGCACATCGGGAGGGGCGAGGGGCTTAACGGTCTCCACCGCCTTCCATGGCTTCTCCATGAAGTCGGCATATTGCTTGTTGACTTTGTCACGAAAAGAATTGTAGCTCTCGTTCGCCTGTGTCTTGAAGCTGTCGTATTCGCTTTCTATACGTTTGAAGAAATCATCAGGACTCTCAGCGAGCAGCGGGCGGGGAAATAATATTGACAGCCCGAAGGCTGTCAATATTATTTTGGATGAAATTTTCATATTTTCGTGGTTTAAGGAGAGTTATAAGGGGTTATGTTATGAAGGACGGAATCTCCTTTTAGAAAAGAAGACTTAATCCTGCCGACATGAATGAACTCTTCACCGACATGTCGGCGTCCTGAGTATGCATGATGGAATGATCTTTCAGACCAAGAGAATATTTGACCTCTATCTGCATGGCCTTGAACTGGAAGAAGGCACCCATCAAGAGAGAATAATCGAATTTGTCGGGGTGATAGGTTTCATAGCGGTCGTTGTAGCCGTAGCCTATATCGACGCTGTCATCACTTCCGGTGAGTTTATATTTGTTGGAAAAACCGTATGTGATTGCCGCACCGATATTCACACCCACCGAGGTATTGGCATGGAGCGGAAGACGGAACTGATACTGCAGAGGGAAGTAGAGGGCATCTTCCTGATAGGTCACTTCATCAGCTGCATAATGACCGGGTTCGAGGAAGAGCCGCTTGCCGAATGTGCCTTGGTAGTACAGACCGGTGCTCAGCCCCTGTCCATAGCCGAAATAGGGCTGATAGGTCAGACCGACCTGCACACCGTTTGAGGCACCTTCTTCTCCGACCCAGTTGTAATTGGTTGTCTTTCCATCTTTCTTATATTTGAAGAAGCGATGCACATAGCTTGCCGAGATACCCCACTGACGTTTCTTATAATCCGTATCGAATGGATTCCAGGTGATCACCTTGCGGTTGGGAATCTTTATGGTTACACCGTTAGTCTTTTTACCCACCTTTAATTTCTGGGTTTTGGAATAGCCTCCGTAGGTGGCGGTCACTTCATAGGTTCCGAAATCCAATACTTTTGTCAAGGGTGTGTAACCAATGGAGTCGGTTCGTCCGTTCAAGGTTACGGACGCTCCTCTCACTTCTTTATTATTCTGCTTGGCAGTGAATGTCACGGATCGCACGCCAATCACTTTCACTTTATATGTGCTCGGAGTGTTTTCGTCGATAAAAAGATTATCGGTCACCACATCGTTCCCTTTCTTGGCGACGATGGTATATTTCCTGTCGTATGGTGCATCGGTGATTGTGGCCTCACCGAATTTATCGGCCACTAACTGATTGTTGTAATACACCTTCAGGTCGGCATCCTTGGGATCGGTGATGATTGTCACATCTTTTTTCTTGTAAAGGTCGTAGTTGAATGTCAACTTCGAAGGAGAGACGTAGATTGTTTCATCCTCCACAGGCGATGCTATCGATGGATTGGAGGGGGAGATGGATACGGAGTGTTCACCCATTTTCACGTTCTTGATGGTGATAGGGGTGAGACCTTCCTGGGGCACTCCGTCGAAAGTAAGTTTCGCTCCCGATGGCTCTGTGGTGATGGAGATGCTGGCAGTACCGGAATTTATGATTCCTAACTCATACATGTGTCCAGGTTTATATCCCTGCACGGGAGAGGGGAATCGCACGGTGCCTAAAGTGGGATGATTGAAATCAAGGTCGATATTATCACCGGAGTCGAAAAATACCTGAAGGGTGCGTCGCCCGTTTATGGTCTTGGGGACGGTAAGCACTATACTTGCCCCATTGGTAGCGGACGGCGTGATTTTGTCGATATCTTCGGGAGCCATGTTTTCGAAAACGACACTGATACAGGAAAGAGTCTCCTTCCCGGGTTCACCATCATTATTTTTAGGCCAGTCGATGATGTCGGCTGTCATATCCTGTACTCCTAAACCATTGGCATCGCCTACACTCAGATTGCCGGCGGCAAAGTCTTTAAAGGAGTTGGGTTTTATCTTCATTTCTGCTGAGGAGCTCAGCACGCCAAGGAGGAGAAAGGCGTAAATGAATAATTTTTTCATTTCAGGTCAGTATTAATTGGTATAGTATGGAGGAGTGGAAGATTATAAGTTTAAAATTATCAATTCCCTCCGATAGGAAATGCTTTCTTAAGATCTTTCATCGGAATGAAATAAGGGGTCCATGTGCGCACGTTTATTTCCGATCCTACCGGACGCAGATTTATCTGGAGCGCCAGATATCCGCGGTCGGAATAATTTGACGATTCATATTTCTGATTAAGTTCGATCCATATCACCTCGTTGTCGATCAATCCTTCGGGCACAGCGGCCTTGGAGATATAGGTGTCTTCAAACACAAGCTGGATGAACGATTTGCGGCGGAAATCCTCTTTGAGCTTCTGAATATACGTATCTTTGTCGAATTTGGTGTATTTCACCTGCTTTTCGAATGACGCACCCTTTATCTCTCCGGCCTTGTAGAAGCGTTTTTTTGCTTGTGGCTTCACTGAACCGGTGATGATCATGGCGTCATCGGAGAAAATGGAGGCGATATATTCGAGGCGCTTGAGAGCGAATGCCGTCTGATAATCCTCCATGAATTGAAGAAGGGCATATCTGGAATCCATGCTCCAAGAGGCCTCTTTGAAGATATCGCTTTCAGCACGTTGCGAGAGAGCGTAGGCCACGGAACTGATCTTCCCTTCGGTCTCGTCAAAGCGGAACACGATGTTTTCTCGCGACACATGATTTCCAGTCTTCACCGCCACAGGGATTGATTTCCCCACGATAAAGCGTCCTGATTTCTCGACTGTAAATTCGATATCTTTCTTGGCTACTGTCACGGATCCTGATCCCATCATGATTTCGAAGAGCTTGAAGCCTTCAGGGGTGAATGCATCCTTTACGGAAAGGTAGCTTTTGTTGCGGATAGCTTCCTCTACGCGGCGCATCATGTCGTTATACTTGGTGGCATCCTTTTCAAACGGGCGGGCAATAGTAGTGACCGGAGCTTTCACCACGGGAGCGGCATCCGCTACGGCGTTGGCATCAGAGGCTTCCACGGGAGCGTCTGTCACTTCAGCCACACTTTCCGATTTCTTGGTCTTGTCTTTCTTTACATTCAAAGGAAGATTTAGAGCAGCACGGTCATCGAAAGAGAGGCGTTCGAACCCTTTGGGATATACAGAACTGACAGTGGGGGAGTAGTTACGGCCCTCTTGTGCATAATCATATAATATGCGGGCACTGATGTTCTTGATTGCATCGAGGTCATGGAAGGCGAATACACCTTCTCCACTTTTGCAGTGCACAGGTGATATCATTTTCTGTCCGTTGAAGTAAGATAGGTCAAGCATCGACACCGGCTGACCGTTATATTTAGCTTCGATATTCACCAGATATCGGTCGTAGGAATCGGGATCCTCCACTATCTTCTCCTCCGGGATGTTGATTGTGATTGAAGAGAGCATGGCCGGAATATGGTTCGAAAGCCAGGTCTTGGCCATACGCTCACCTCCATCGGTGGCGATTTTCACGTTGTCCTCATAAAGATTCAACATCCTCAGTGCCCATACATAATATTTGAGTGCTTCCGAGATATTCAGGTTTGCTTCCTGGGTTTTTCCCAAATCGATGAATTCTTTAATTGTCTCCATACGCTCCTCTTCAGCGCGTCGCATATCGGCGGCTGAGACATAGACCATACATATATAGTCGGAACCCTCTTTATAATATATCTCGGATAGGTTTTCGATGTTGCCGATAGTAAGGGCCGAAGTCTTGTTGGAGAATTCGTCGTTCTCCATTTTTGACTCCGAAACAATCACTGTTTTCATTTTGGAGATCAGGTCTTCGCGGGCTTTCTCGCGGGCTTCATCATAGGATGCGGATCGGGCCTCGCCCCAGCGATAGCCTTTGTCAGCGCGAATACGTTCCATCGCTGCCTGTTGTTCTGTTTGGGCATAGCTGCATAATGCGAGGCCGAGGGAGAGCAGAATGAAAAATATCTTTCGCATGATGTGGTGGGTTATAAGAGAGTGTTTAGCCCCCAATGGCTAAACACTCTCATAAAAAGTATTGGTTTGATTACTTCTCGTCTCCGAATACGCTGTTGTGGATTGAGTCGATAGTATCGTTATTACGGTCGATCTGTTCGGCGATACGTTTAGCACGGAGGCGACCGGCATCTTCATCCACCAGATAGTAAGCGCGTACCAAGTATCCACGACCGTCATTGGTAGGTTTCTTCAGCAGGATAGCACGACGGATATCACCGTTGAATTCATGTTTCACCTTTGCTGCCACGCGAGCCACATATTCCTCGAAAGCAGCCTCATTGTCAGCACTGGTGGAGTTGGCGAGATCGGCGGCAAGCATAGTCTGAATTTCCTGAGCATAGATTGCCTGTGCGTTCAGAAGCAGAGCTTTCTCTCCGGCTGATACGGTCTTGGCCTGAAGTTCATGTTCGATGCTGCTCTTTTTGCCACCGAAATCTTTAGTTTCAAGATAGAATTTCTCGAGTTCCATTTCAAGAGGCACAGAGCCGGTGGATTCCCATTTGGCTTTCTTGAGTTCTTTAGCCATTTTCTTAGCTGTTTTCTCGGCCTGTTTCTGATACTGTGATTGCTGTTTCTGATATTCCTTAGTCTGAGCATTGACTGTTACAGTGGAGGCACCCACCATAAGCATCATCACAAGTAATAGAATTTTTTTCATCGTTTTATATGTTAAAGTTATATATTTTAATCTAATATAGATCCAATTTTAAAGATTATCTTGGCCTTTTTAATAAACTGTAAGTTGTAAGAATATTACATTCACTTTTGAGTTTTTCCGTAAGTTGATGCAAATTTAACTATTTTTTTCTAAAAAGCAATAATCATTTTGGTTCAAAGATAATGTTTTTTAGAAAGATTGGAATTTGCTTATTTTGGAGAATCTTATTTTCTTTATCGGGTGTTAATTAAGACCACATTAATTAAAACAGGACAGAGAGCCCTATAGAGAAGAATCCACTCTTATAGGTGTCATAGTCTTTGGTATTTTTGTTTACTTCTAAGGTCTTCTTTACATATCTCCCATAATATAAAGCTTCTACGTCATGCTTACCATAATCGATTGCTTCCGTGACTGGTGTCAATCCTATTACTTTATTATCAACGCGAATTTCAGCATTAGCAATCTCCTTATTGTTTCGCTTGGCAGTGAATGTGACATAGCGGACACCGGAGACCTTCACCTTATATATATCAGGGGTTTTGTCTGAAATGAAAAGATCGGTTGTGACTTCATCTGTCCCTTTTTTAGCCACGATGGTATATTTACGATCGTAAGGAGCATCTTTAATAACAGCTTTACCGAAGCTGTCGGCTATCAGCTGATTATTATAATATATTTTTAAATCTGCATCTTCGGGATCGGTTACGATTGTAATATCCTTTTTTTTGTAGAGATCATAGTTGAATGATAATCTCGATGGTGATACATATATTGTTTCTTCATTAATGCCGGAAGCTATGTTCGGGTTGGCCGGTGTTATGGAAACTGTGTGCTCACCCATATTTACATTTTTGATAGTAATCGGTGTCTGCCCAGGTTGTGAGATTCCGTCGAAAGTGAGCTTGGCGCCTGCCGGCTCGGTATTGATAGTTATGCTTACTGTTCCGGAATTGAGGATGGTCGTTCCATATATATGCCCTGCTTGGTATCCGCCGGCGGGCGCTTGCAACCGGGCAATACCCAATGTGGGATGATCGAAGTCGAGGTTTATGTTATCACCGGAGTGGAAGAATACTTGAAGCATTTAATAGCGTGAGGAAAAGTGTGACAAATTTAACTAAAATTTTCCTAAATAAACAATCCTTTTTGTCCAAATCCTTTTATTTGGGAAAATCAGGTAAAGATTACCACAGAAACGTTACGGCGCTTTGCGTTTTCACTTACTCACAGAAATTTCAGAATTTCACGGAAGCCATCCGGGGTATTCATTTTTTGGCGAACCGAAGGCTCGCCGCACCGATACAAAAAGGCTCCGCGCACAGTCTCTCCTGTACTCCTGTTCCCCTGTATAAAAACAGAAGAAGCCCCAGTCTCTCCTGTCCTCCTGTATAAAAACAGAAGAAGCCCCA
>CAMWUJ010000067.1 GCA_947177405.1 uncultured Porphyromonadaceae bacterium
TTTTCACCTCACAAAGATACTCTCGGTCTTGGCTTTCTTAGAGGAAATATACAAAATACAAGGGGATCAGACAATAGGACGCTATATTTTTACTAACATGTACTAAAAAGTTTCCAATCGGTGTTGTTCTTTCCATTCTGCGATAAACTAATCGTAGCGATACTTTCGATTGGGAAATTGCCTTTTGCACGACATATGAAAATTTTATTGATTCAAGCCTTTCAACCTAAGGCTCTTTAAAAGAATTTGGAAGTATTGAAACAATGTTATAACTTTGTGGTATTCATCAACAAGATATATTATGAATCGTTTGATCCTCCTTTTCCTCGCCCTGTCCTCTCTTCTCTCCTCCTCGATATGCTCAGGACAACGCCTGAAGGTGGCCACATTCGAAATCCAACCTAAAGATCTGTCGGCCCGCACCGATCCGCGTGCCGACAATTCCGGACAACTGTGCGCCTTGCTTAAGATATATGTGATGGACAAGATCACGGAGGTTCAGGGAAATGTAATGGGCGATATCGTGGATAAAGGTGTGGAGAAATGGGTATATGTCTCAGATCATACGAAACAGATAAAGCTGAATTTTGAAAAGCATTTCCCACTGATGATCACTTTCTCCGACTATGACTATCCCACGGTCTCGGAGCAGATGGTTTATGTGATTGAGCTGGAGGATGCCAACGGAGTCAAAAACTCCGCAAACAACATATACGATCCGGCAGAGGATACAGCCACTGTCAAAGAATCAACCGCTGCCAATGAAGTCATGACGGTAAAACAGCCAACCAATGACGCCTCTCGGGAAACAACAGAGACACTTGAAAAGGCAAAGAAAGCCTATAATGAGCAGGAATATGATAAGGCTTTCTGGCTTTTCATGAAAGTCAACATGAATCCGGAAGCCCAGAATTATCTTGGGCAGATGTATTTTTATGGCTATGCTGTGGCGCAAGACCGCGCAAAAGCGTTTGAACTTTATAGCAAGAGTGCGGATCAGGGATTTGCCGCAGCGCAATCCAATCTTGCCGGGATGTATCTATACGGAGAGAGGAAAGTGGTGAAAGCCAACGTGAAGAAGGCGCTGGAATTATATCATAAGGCGGCCGAACAAGACGATCTCTATGCCCAATACACTCTTGGATGGATGTATTCTACCGGCACAAATGTAAAGAAAAATGTAGATGAAGGAGTGAAATGGTATCGCCGGGCTGCCGCCCACCAACCACCTTCCACACTTTCCGAGATGGCTCAAGATGCCTTGAAAGGACTCGGGTATTAACAGATTTTTTTGAATTATTCCAACGAATGAATCTTACGGAATTTCGCCCTGTCTTTGGGAAATTCTCCTTCGCGCTTGGAAAAGAAGTGAGGCGCTACAAGATCGATTTCGGCATCATGGAAGTTATCCTGGATATGCTCCAACAGATCTGACATGATATCAGGCATCCTGTCGGCATCCTTGATATAGGCGTTGATTTGATAACACATATAATTATCACTCAATTCCAACTCCAATACAAATGGCTTCGGGTCATCCATAACGCCGGATGTCTGAAGTGCCGACTTTATCAGCAACTCATGCACTTTCCGCCAAGGCACATCATAACCCATGGTCATAATGGTATGGATAATCAATCCGTATCTGCGGGCTGACGCGCTGTAATTCACCGTGTCAGATGACATTATGAATGAATTGGGGATGGTCACAATCTCATTCTTGATTGTCTTCATGCGTGTGATGAATGGAGTCTTCTCCACCACTGTGCCTATCGTATCCTTAACCTTTATGAAATCTCCGGGCTTGAAAGGCCGCATATAAGTTATCACGAATCCTGCTATGAAATTGGAGATGACCGTGCTTGATCCCAAGGAGACGATCAAACCCACAAAGACCGAAATCCCCTGGAACACTCCCGACTTGGCTCCCGGCAGATAGGGATAAATCATGGCGATCATGAAGGCATAGAGAAGGAAGCGCACGATATTGAATGTGGGTTGCGCCCATTCAGGATAAAAACCCGAGATCTTTAGTTTTTCAGTCTCTATTTCGCGCGAAAGATAATGAAACCCTTTCACAAGGTATCTTACACAATACCATATCACCACTATGATGAAGAGATTGGGGATATAACTTATCACCGATTTGATCACCATCTTCACCGGGTCAAGGATATAGAAGAGAATCTTCATGGCAAGATTCTCGGTCTGAGGGAAGATGGAGAAAAGAATGGGAACAGTCAGGATCAGCACGACAAGCAATATGAAATAACGAAGCAGATTGCCGGCCAATATTAATACGCGACATAGCCTGCGTGTATTGAGCAATTCATAGTTCTTGACCACCAATGCCTTCATCTTCTGCTGCTTGAAGCGTATGATCCTCCTTCGCAACTTTCTGAAAAGCCAGTTGATAATCCTGAAAACAAGACATTGCATCAGAATCACTCCGAAAAAGAGACCGGCACGCTTAAGAATCTGCCAGAAGCTATTCTCATTTTGAAGGAATTTTATCTTGGCAGCAAGAATACGTCCGTAGGATCCGGCAAGATCGCTCTGATCCTGACCGGCCCAGAGTGCATCCTGCTCGGTGACTGTCATGATGACTTTGTCGCCATACATTATGTCGATATAATTTTCATTCTCAAACAAATGGATCGTATCACGCCTTATCCTCCGGTTTTGGCCGATTCTCTCCACTATCTCCGCAATGCTTTCCGCCCTGTCAAGAGCCGACCGACCACCCATCGGGGCATATAGTTTGAAAAGAGTATCTTCCTTTACAACCACAGCCACACCGGGAGTCACCCTCCTCAGAGAATCAATCCTTCTCACCTGTTCGGCCCTATGGATTGAGTCGGCTTTGTGACTATTATCCAGCTGTTGGCTGAGAGTTATCTCTTTCAATTTCATCTCTTGAAGCTGTAAGGTGAGCTCCTGAAGCTTCAAGGAGTCGCGATGAAGGCGTTCTTCAGCCGAAAGCTTACCCGAACCGACAGTATCGGAGGGAGTGCCTGCAAAAGCGTCCGACAAAAACTCGCCGGCCTTTTCCATAAGCTGCGAATGAGCGGGCATGACACTAAAGGTCATACTTGTCAATATGAATACCAATAGAAAATATATCCGTCGCATCTCGATCAGACAATCACTCTTTTAATCTGTTTATTGAATAATTTTAATCTATTCTCTTGAATAATCGCCAGCCATGTGCACGCCGGTAGGCACCTCGCGCCGAAGCCGGCACCACTACCCTGACTCTTGAATAGAGCTCCTCTTCATCGGGCTCGAAAAGGAAGCTGTTACATTCGAATTTAGGAGGCACCACACTCATCTGCTCTATCTCCTCCAGACGCTCACAGCCACTCAGTATCAACTCGCCGAGTTCTGAAGAATTGGGAGGGAAGGAGATCTTGCGTAAGTTCACGCAATCAGAGAAAGCATACGACTCCAGAGATTTAACCCTCTTGCCGAGCCATACTTCCCTAAGACTCTCGCATCTGCTGAAGGCATTCATCCCGATATTCTTAAGTCCGATAAGTCGGGGAATCTCCCTTAAGTTCCGACAATAGGCGAAACAGCTGCGTCCTATCGATTCCAGCCACATCGGCAGCTTCACATCTCTCAGATTCTCACACCAATAGAAAAGATAGCCCGGAAGTTTCGACACTCCATCGGGAATAGTAATGCTCTCAAGTGAACCACATTCCCGGAAACTCCCCTCTCCTAAAGTTCTCAAACCGGATGGGAGAATAATCCTTCGAAGATTAGAGCAACCCAGAAAGGCATAATCGCCTATAGAGGTCAACTCAGAGGCGTCCTCGAAACGCACCTCCGCGATATCGACACGGTCACGATAGGCATAACTCCCTATACGCTTCACCTCACGCGACACGACCAGCACCGAATCCATAACCTCTCCTGTCGGCCCGGCATATGTCGCTAACGAGCCGGCAATAACCATAAATATATATACGATTGTTTTTCTCATTTCAATCCGATTAATCAGAAATTTCAGACTCTATTCAAGGCACCTCCGGCTGAAATTCCGGAGGGAGTATAGTGCGCGGATCAATGCTATCGACTTTGGTGATGATCACATTCTCATCCCCGCGCCATGGAAGCCAACCTTTATAGACCTTATATTCCACCCTCACCGGACGGTTGGCATATTGCATACGCCGGAGATCAGTGGCAAGATTCTCATCAGTGAGCGAGAACCGGAAATCCTTACGATACACGCGGGTGGTATCCTTAAGCTCCTTATATGGAAGTATGATTCCCTCAAAGGTGGTGAATACCATTCCACGGCGCTCTATACCCTCCACATAGCCGGCCATGGAGGCATCCTTCACGTAAGGAGTGAAAAATCGCAGATATATCGACACCAGAATACCTATCACCACTGCGCCTGCAGCGATCATAATCCAGAAACGCCAGTTGCCGCGCGACGGCTTGAGATGCTCCCATTCGCTCTCCGGCTGTTCCCAATACTCCGGATCATCGGGTGTATATACAGGGCCCTTGGGCTCTTTGGGCTTTACCGGCTTATCGGGAATGTCGGGCCCGTCGAAATAATCATTCCCTCCGTTATCTTCATAAAAACTCATATCCCCTTTATTTAATTCCTACTTCTTAATTCTTAATTTTAATTTTTAATTCTTGACTTTCCTCTCTCTGCCCACATATATCATGGTGAATACCCCGAGGAGAATCAGCATCACGGTCTGTCCCGACCATTGGAGCATGGAGAAGGCTGTGCCTTGCGCATCGGTCACCCCATATAGAGCCAGGCCGAACATCACGGCAATATTCCATGGCCCAAGCCCTCCATTGCTGGGCACCGCCATTCCTAAAGAGCTGAGCACAAATGCCACAAGACATGGCACCAGACCGAAAGCAAGCCCCGGACGATCACATAGTTCACGTGTGAAATCGAAAGCGAAGAATGCCACATAGAGCTGGATGAAATAGCATCCCCATATAGCCAGGCTCAGAAACAGGAATTTCCATTTCCCTTTCATACGCATGATAGCGTAGAATCCGGTCCACAGATTCCTCACCCAACCGATTACTTTGTTCACAATCTTATTATCGCGTCCGAAACGGAATAATGCCCACACGCAGGCCACAACCACCGCCAATCCGACCCAGAACCATACCGATCCAAGCATCTCGAGGAGGCCGCGACCCACAGGATATTTTGCCATGAATTTCTCTATTGCCTCATGCGATATGACAAATGCTAAAAAAGTTAGAACCAGCACAGTAAGAGTATCACACACACGGTCGGCAACCATAGTGCCCACCACCGTGGTGAACGGAGCCTTCTCCCTGCGCGATATATAGCTGCATCGCCAGATCTCACCGAGCCGGGGAAACACTAAATTAAGTGCGTAACACCCGAATATAGAGCAGCAGAGGGGGGTCATCGGAGTATCTATCCCAAGGCTTCGCAGCTGAATACGCCAGCGCGCAGCTCTGAAAATATGGGAGAAGATGCTTATGAACATCGCAAGAAGAATCCACCAATAGTCCACACCCCGGCTCACCAGACTCCACATCTCCGCGAAGTCCACCTTCCGGAACATATAGACCACCAGAAGAATGGTCAATGCCAGAGGGAGACCCCACCTCAGGAGATAGTCGAGGGCACGTCGCGCCGGATTTATTTTGTCGTTATTATCCTTTCCTTCATCCATTATCTCATCCTTTACAGAATAAATTCCACCTCCTTGAAGGCATATTCCTTAATCTCACCGGTAGAGATATCCTCCAACTTCAGGAAGCCTGCCGGATCCACATCCCGAATCATCCCTTCATAGCAACGTCCCGAAGCCGGCTCCCGGAATGGGTGGTCCACACCATCATATCTCCAGAAATTCGACATGAACGCGCGGTGCATCCTCTCCCTGCCATCCGGGGTGGCCACCTCCGCGAGATGCCTCTCGATCTGAGAGCACACCTGCTCCATCTCCTTTTCGAGATCATATTGCAGCCCGGTCAGATTCCTCATCGACACCGGATTAGGGGCATCACTGAGAAAATCCTCCTGGTTCACGTTAATACCTACTCCGATCACGCTTCGGAGAATCTCGGTGCCGGCAACGGAGTGTTCTATCAGAATTCCGCATATCTTGCGGTTGTCCACATATATATCGTTAGGCCATTTCACCTTCGCCTCAATACCCCGATTCTTCAGATAATCCACCACTCCCAGCGCCGTGGCCTCGCTGATGGAAAACTGTTCGTTCGGAGCCACCCCCACGGGACGCCACACGATGGAGAATGTGAGATTTTTCCCCGGAGCAGCCTCCCAGCTGTTGCCGCGTTGTCCGCGTCCTGCCGTCTGGGCTAAAGTTCTTACCGCAACAGGAGCCACAAGACTCCCCGAATGAGCCTTGCAATAGGTATTGGTCGATTCAGTTTCGCTGAGAGTGAGAATTTCCATATGCTTAAGCTGTTATTCCTCCCACTTCACCACTCGCGACCCATCCCCGTTGACCTCGATATAGACATCAGTCACATCATCGGGGAGGAAATCCTCCACATTCTCAGGCCATTCCATAAGGCATAGCCATTCGGAGTCGAAATAGTCATCAAGGCCGAGGTCGAGAGTTTCCTCGGGAGTCTCTATACGGTAGAAATCGAAATGATACACTCTCTGTCGGCCTCCTTCACCGCCACGATACTCATTGACAATGCTGAATGTGGGGCTGGTAGCCTCATCCTCCATCCCCAGAGATCGGCACAAGGCGGAGATGAAAGTGGTTTTCCCCGCACCCATAGGGGCATGGAAAGCCAGATGACGCCGATCGCCTATTTCCGAGAGGAATCGGGCAGCGGCCTCATCAATTTTATCTATGTTTTCTATCTTAATTTTCATAATAAAATGCAAATTTACTCAATTCCTCTAAATATAGGAGAATCAATCACGATTTTTTGTTATATTTGCACTGAATTAATAAAGAAGCACGTCCTCACTCCCCCCGAAAAGCAAAACATTTGAAATATATACATAAAATGGGAAAAGTATTAATCATCGGCGCCGGAGGCGTGGGCACTGTAGTGGCTCACAAATGCGCGCAAAACCCGGAAGTATTCAACGAAATCGTTCTTGCTTCCCGCACTAAATCAAAATGCGACAAGATCGCCGAGGCTATCGGTGCCTCCAACATAGTCACCGACCAGGTTGACGCCGACTCTGTGGAACAGCTTGTGGAGCTCTTCAACCGTCACCGTCCCGACATATGCATCAATGTGGCCCTTCCATATCAGGACCTCACAATCATGGAAGCATGCCTGCAATGCGGAGTCAACTATCTCGACACCGCAAATTATGAACCCAAGGATGAGGCTCATTTCGAATATTCATGGCAGTGGGCATACCGCGAGAGATTCGAGAAGGCAGGTCTGACAGCTATCCTCGGTTGCGGTTTCGACCCGGGTGTGTCGGCTGTATTCGTGGCATACGCCGCAAAACACCATTTCTCCGAGATGAGATACCTCGACATCGTGGATTGCAACGCAGGCAACCACGGCAAAGCTTTCGCCACTAATTTCAACCCCGAAATCAATATCCGCGAGATCACACAGAAAGGGAAATACTGGCAGGACGGCAAATGGGTCGAGACCGAAAACCTTGAGATCCATCAGCCCCTCAATTATCCCAACATCGGCGAGCGCGAGTCGTATCTGCTCTATCATGAAGAGCTTGAATCTCTCGTGCAGAACTTCCCCACGTTGCGCCGCGCACGCTTCTGGATGACTTTCGGTCAGGAATATCTCACCCACCTCCGCGTGATCCAGGATATAGGGATGGCTCGTATCGATCCTGTGATGTATGAGGGTCGCGAGATAGTTCCTATCCAATTCCTCAAAGCCGTGCTCCCCGATCCCGGTTCGCTCGGAGAAAACTATACCGGTGAGACTTCCATCGGCTGCCGTATCAGCGGTCTTGACAAGGAAGGGAAGGAATCCACATATTACATCTACAATAACTGCTCTCACGAGGCCGCCTATAAAGAGACAGGAGCCCAGGCTGTGAGCTATACCACAGGCGTCCCGGCAATGGTGGGAGCCTATATGTTCCTCACAGGCCAATGGGTGATGCCCGGCGTGCATAATGTAGAGGAGTTCAATCCTGATCCTTTCCTTGAGAAACTCGCTGTCTCGGGTCTCCCCTGGAGCGTGATCATCGATCAGGACCTCGAATTTACTGTTGATTAATCCTCTGACTTTCCCCGCATCTTCCTTTGATGAAAAAGGAAGATGCGGGGCCTATCTTTATAACCCATGAAAACATTGACATTATTTGCCCTCCCCCTGATTGCCGCCTCAGCTGCCGCATTCACCGCCCCGGCTCCCGGATCTATCTCTACCGAGGGTCGCAACACTCTGATAGCCACCCCCAAGGGCACTGTGGTGGTAACTCCGATCACTCCTGATATATTCCGGATCTCTCAGATTCCGGCAGGAGTGACCGATCTCGATATCCCGGAATCGCAGTCGGCGATCCTCACCCCGCAGGACTTCCCGGTCTCTTCTTTTGCCACAACCAAGGAATTTGTGGTTTCCACTCCATCCACGGTGATGAGGCTCAACCGTCTCACCGGACAGATCTCTTTCGAGAGCGCCTCGGGAGAGACTCTCCTCACCGAAGCCTCCGGAATCGACAATTCCGGAAAACTTAAATCCGTGACCTTCACCACTCCTGACGCCTCTTTCTATGGAGCCGGGGAAAGAGGTCATTCCCTGAAACTAAATGGTGATTCCCTCCCCATGTGGAACCGTCCCACATACGGTTACGGCAAGGGAGATTCACGTATCAACCAGATGAATATCACAATGCCCGTGATTCTCTCCGACAACGGTATCGCCATTCTTTTCGACGACTACAATCAGGCCGACCTCACAATAGGAAAGGATATACGATATGCCTCGGAGACTTCCAAGCCTCTATCCTATTATTTCATCAACGGTGACGGATCTCTTGGAGGAGCGGCGGCCAACTACGCCAATCTCACCGGCCGTCAGGACCTCCCTCCGTTCTGGACTCTTGGCTATATCACTTCCAAATACGGCTATAAGTCGCAGAATGAGGCATTAGGGGTGATTGATTCGCTCAAGACTGCCGGCTATCCTGTGGACGGCCTTGTGTTCGACCTCTATTGGTATGGCGTGGAGACAGATATGGGACGCCTCGAATGGAACAAGGAGAAGTTTCCCGACCACAAGGCTATGCTCGATTCGCTCAACAAGATGGGGGTCAACACCATCCTTATCCATCAGCCCTATATCAACAAGAAAGGAGCTATCGATAATTATAATATCCTCGATGCCGCTTCGATGCTTACCAAAGATGCCGATGGAAAGACCAACGACGTGACCACATGGGTGGGCGACGCCGGAATGTTCGACATCTCGAATCCCGACACCCGCGAATGGCTGTGGAACCGTCTCAAGACCCTTACCGACGACGGCCTTGCCGGATGGTGGGGCGACCTTGGCGAGCCTGAGGTGCATCCTCTCACTATCGTGCATAAGAATGGCGAGAAAGCTTCCGAATACCATAACGTGTATGGCAACGAATGGTCACGCCTCGTATATGAAGGACTCCGCAAGGATTTTCCCGAAATGCGTCCTATGCTGCTGATGCGCGGCGGCACATCGGGCCTCCAGCGTTATTCGGTATTCCCCTGGTCGGGCGACGTGGGCCGTTCCTGGGAAGGACTGCAGGCACAGATTCCCATCATGCTTAATTCCGGTCTCTCGGGTCTTGGATACATGAGCTCCGATATCGGCGGCTTCGCCGTGGATCCCAAACATCCCACCAATCCCGAGCTTTACGTGCGCTGGCTCCAGATGGGTGTATTCACCCCTGTGCTCCGCACTCATGCCCAGGCCATGCCCGAACCTTATCATTATGGTGCTCAACAGGATATCTTGAAGAAGTTTATCGGGATGCGTTATCAGTGGCTACCATATAATTATACCCTTGCCTATGAGAATGCAGCCAAAGGCCTTCCGCTGGCACGTCCATTGAATTTCCGCGCCGAGAACAAGGATAAGAAATATTCCGATGTAGAGGATGAATACCTTTGGGGGGATGATGTATTGGTGGCTCCTGTCATGACCGCCGGTGCCCGTCAGAGAAAAGTGATCTTCCCTGCCGGTGAGTGGATCGACTGGAACAATCCCACGCTTAAATATAAGGGGGGCACTACCGCCACCGTAAAGGCACCTCTTTCCGTGCTTCCCCTATTCGTGAAAGCCGGCAGCTTCATTCCGCAGTATGTGATGCCTATCGAGAATGTGGAGCAATACAATCCCACATTCCTTACAATCAAATACTTCCCCTCTTCGCAGCAGACAAGCTTCACACTTTTCGACGACAACCGCAAATCGCCCGTATCGCTCGAAAAGAATGATTTCCAGCTCACCACCTTCACAGGTCGCAGCTCAGCTTCGGAGACCGTGATTTCATTAAGTGCTGAAGGACATTATGCGGATATGCCGGAAAGCCGCATCTTCACCATAGAGATTCCCAATGCGAAGAAGCCCAAGAGCGTGGCGCTTTCCAACGGCATCTCAATGGAAGAGAACGCCTCCCTAAAGGCGATCCGTATGAGCGGCTGGAACTACGATGCCGCCACGAAGACCCTATCCATCCGCTTCCCCTATACCTATGATAATCTCACAGTCACTGTTAAGTGATGAAATTTTAGTGATGAAATAATAGGGATTTCAAAAGCCCTATATAACATCTTTTTCTACATTATGATTCTTGATAATAAAAGTTGTCCTAAAATTTAGGACAACTTTTATTATCTTTGTCCTAAAATTTAGGACAACTTTTATTATCTTTGTCCTAAAATTTAGGACAAAGATGAATAAGAGCTATATAAAGACCCAAATCGCGATGCGCCAGGCAGAATTTCCAACTGACCTTCTGCAGCGAGAAAATCCTTTACCCTTAAACATCGGGAAGATAATTACAATTCCCGGGGTGAGACGTTGCGGAAAATCATCAAAAATGGAGATTGTGATAAATGATCTCCTTAGTTCGGGAGTAGATCGTAAGAGAATATTATGGGTCGGTTTTGATGATGAAAGACTTGTAAACAGTAAATCAGAAGACCTGCACTTGATAATAGAGGCCTATCAAGAAATGTTCCCGGAGATTGAAATCTCCTCGGTCTATATGTTTTTTGATGAAATCCAACTGATTGAGGGTTGGGAATACTTTGTGATGAAGCTATATAAGCATTATTCAAAGAATATATATGTCACGGGTAGCAATGCAAGTATGCTGAGCACCGAACTTAAAACCGCCTTGCGTGGATGGCCTCTTGAAGAGCCGGCCATGCCGCTCTCTTTCCGTGAATATTGCGGATTCAAGGGTATCAATTGCGACAGTTGGCTTGAAAAGGATCTGGCTAATGTTCGTAAGGCCTTTTATAAATACAATGATGAGGGAGGATTCCCCGAGGTTGTACTTACGGAGAATAACTTGATATCCACCAAGATTCTTCAAGGATACTTCGACACTATGTTACTCAAAGACTTAGCCGAGCATTATAAGATTGTGAATGTAGAGGTGCTTCGCTATTTCCTGAAACGAATAATGTCTAATATCTCCAAGCCGACCGCTCTTCGCGCGATTCATAACGACATAAAGTCGCGTGGTTTGAAAGTGAGCAAGGATACTCTGTACGATTGGGCCGATTACGCCTGCAATATTTTCCTGTTTCAACGCATATCAAATTACAGCCGATCTCTACAAAAGGCGGAAAATTCACAGCCCAAATACTATTGCATAGATAATGGTTTGCTTGATGCGGTGCTCCTTCCTCAAAGCGACGACAATGGAAAAAAACTTGAAAACACTGTCTTTCTGCAACTTTATCGCCATGCGACGGCAATAGATAAAATATTCTATTATCAGGGAAAAGGTGAATGTGATTTTGTATTCCAACACTCCACAGAAATAACACAGTTGACCCAAGTTACATGGAGTATGGCCGACGAAACCACACGTCGTAGGGAAATCGCCGGATTGATCGAAGCCTCCTCCGCAACCAATTGCCGGAACCTCCTCATCATCACCGCCGATGAAGAAGAGGAAATCATCACAGATCAAGGAATCACAATTCATGTCTTGCCTGCATGGAAATGGCTGTTAAATCATCATGCAGTTTCTTAAGAATCCGTAAAGGGCGGCCGCTTCATTCCGCAGTATGTGATGCCTATCGAGAATGTGGAGCAATACAATCCCACATTCCTGACCATCAAATTCCTTAGACTCCATCCAACAAAAAATGTTAATGCAGGGTCGCATATCAGGGAGCAGATATCGCCTTGCAGACGAAGGAATATAGCGAGCTATATGACTGAGTCAATTGAAAATCAACGAGTTTATTCTTAAATCAGAGATAACGAGTCAAATAGACCGCCCTGCATTTAACATTTTTATTGGATGGAGTCTTAATATAATTTAATAATTTTTAAATGAACATTATCTTTCTGATTTTGTTATTCTCTTACCTTACCATACAGAGCAGTCGTCGGCTTCCATTACGACTATAGATTAAGAAAGATACGAAGATAATCCATTCCTTTTCGTAAACATATTTAATTATGAAAATTAGCCTATTAGTATTTCTACTTTCCATTCCTGCTTTCTTCCTTTCAGGCTGCAGCTCCTCTTCAAAACAGAAAGATTCACATTCAACCAAACAAGATTCTACAATTATTTCTGAAAGATCAAAGTCTCTCATTTTGGAGGGTAACACGATACGAACACGCTTTGAAGTGCCTGAAGATTTTAAGAGAACCACCGTTTCTCCCGGCAGTTTTGAAGAATTCCTTCAGAATCTTCCGCTTAAGCCACTTGATTCTCCGGTGCGATTATATAATGCAGCTGTCTCGAAAGATTCCCTCTATCGGGCTATATCGGTTGTGGATATGTCTATCGACTCGCTCAACCTCCAACACAGCCACGAATCCATAATACGTCTGCGTGCAGAATACCTTTACAAGACAAAACAATATGACAAGATTTCATTTATTATAAAAAACAACATCTCTCTTGGCTTCAATCGCTGGTTGCAGGGATATCGGATTGAATCGAAAGGGAAAGATTTAAAATTAAAAAAAAGAGAAAATGAAAGAGACATGAATTATCAGAATTTCCGATCGTACTTAAACGATGTTTTTAAATTTACAGATGCGAAGAGCTTCAAACAAAACCTTCGCTTGATTAAAGATGACGATGACGACAATGAATTTGGTATAGGCACGATTATAATGTCTGGTCGAACTCCTTATGATGCAGTGATTGTTGTCGATATGATTGAGATGACCGGGAGCCATCCATATTCCTATATGAAAGCTCCGGGAGTATTACTGGCCTATGGTAATTCACCGGCACAAGAGATGGCGATTACACGAAGTATTATGGATTGGCTGGGTATATTCCCAACTAATAGAGGAGATAAGTGGAAAGAAAATGCAGGTTCTATTTGGACCACAACCACCAAAGGAGAGCGTCAAATAGATAAACAAGGAGGAAATATAGATATTTGGAAGAATTATTTTATTAATAAAAAACTTTATAAATTTATTTAAAAATGGGAATTATTGATTTCTTGGGATTGAGAGACCTCATCCCGTTATTTAACAATGAGAATAATAAAGATGAAAACATTGCTTACACCTCAGATTTACCGAATATAGATATAACAGCTTTCGCCGCAGATACTCAATTAGGGCCAAATGCCAATTTTCAACAATATTATGATTGGTCATTGAAGAAAATGCGTAAGCAAGCTTGGGAAAAAGCACAATTTGTTCGAGCCGGTTTCGCACCATTGAAAACAAAAGCTGAAGATACAGGAATAATTGAAGGCGATTCTTTAAAAAGAATGCAAAAAAGAATGGGCGATACGATACAACAAAGACATAATACAGGGTTATATCTACGTTATCCTTTCCTGTTACCAATGGATAGTTCTCTTTATAAAAGGATGGAAAATCCCTGTAGTGGGTATTCATGTATAAATTCGCAAACCAACTATTTCGGATCTCGATTTGCCAATATGAATAATATTAATTTTGAGAAGAATCATTATGGATTTAGACCGATTCCTTTAGATTCGCTGCAACAAGGAGATATTGTGCAGGTCAAGAAAAACTGGGAGACAGGATTTAACGGAGAGCGTCCTGCACATGCAATTTTGTTTGATCACTATGATTCAAACGGAGACATTCGAGCCTGGGATCAGCATGGTACCTATGGAATGAGAGTACCAAATATGGAAAGATTTCTTTACAAATCTCCAGATGATCCAAACGAACCTCAATTTCGAGCAAAAAACGGATTCAGATTTATCGGAGATAGCCTCTTTACACAAGAAGTAATGGAAAAATTTAAGGCCTATCTCAAACGCAATGGCAGAGAAGATGAAATTGAAAGATTAAAATTAGATTAACGCTAAAGAAACTTTGTAATAAATGAAATCACAGGCTTGTTCCGCCCCTGCATCCGGAACAAGCCTTTTTTATTAATCTGAATATAATTCGAATATTCCTTTTCATTAATGACTCATAATTATATATTCTATTTCCAATCCTCAAAATTTTCTATGATTTCTAAGGAGTTATCCACTAAAATTAATCTAAAAAATACCGCAGGGATTCTGTTTATGTAATCCCTGCGGCTTATTATATAATGAACAAAAATTTTTTATCCCACTTGCGATCCTGACTGCACCGGGCCTGTGGGGCCCACATTTCTTAAAGAGGTTGCGAATATTCTCGCGGCTCCTTTTTAGACTCAATTTTAGACTCAATCCGGATTCTCTTTGGTCTTTTCTTCCCCTTCCGATTGTTCTGCCGACGAGGCTGCCGGCTTTTTCTTCTTTTTGCGTTTCTTCTTTTTACGGGGAGGAGCCGCTACTTCATCTCCCGGAGCAGGGGCTACACCGGCAGATCCCGGGTGATCGAATGTTTCATTATCACCACGCAAGGAATCATAGATAAGTTCGGCCACATATTCTGATGCCACGTAATTTCCGAGGCGTCGCTGCATGTTGCGGTAACCGGCAATCTGCCAGTCACGGCGCGGAGAAGGTTGCAACAAAGGTGTAAGTTCTCGGGCTATGGCATCTGCCGTACAATTATGCACTAACAGCTCAGGCACTACATTATTGTTGACTATCAGATTAGGTAGCGACACATATCTCACTTTCAAAAGCTTCTCCATTATCATATAGGAGATCTTCATGCCGTTGGCACGATATGCCACCACCTGCGGAGTGCCGATCAGAGCCGTTTCCAATGTAGCGGTTCCGGAAGTTACTACGGCTGCCTGAGAATATTTCAGAAGCGTATGTGTGACCCCGAAAGCCACCTTCAGACCCGGATCCTGTGCAATCTCACGATAATATTTCTCCGGAATCGAAGGAGCTGCTCCTACCACATACTGAAAATCCGGGAAACGCTTCGCCGCCTCTATCATCAGCGGAAGATTATTGCGTATCTCCCCCTTGCGAGATCCGGGAAGAAGGGCGATTATCGGTTTGTCGTCGGAAAGACCCTGTCGCTCCAGAAAATGCTTGCGTGGGGGGATATGTTTAAGGGAATAAGCTATCTCCTGCACCGACGGATTCCCAACATAGGTCACATCATAGTCGTGCTTCTTGTAGAAGCCCA
Source organism: uncultured Porphyromonadaceae bacterium (assembly GCA_947177405.1). GTDB lineage: Bacteria > Bacteroidota > Bacteroidia > Bacteroidales > Muribaculaceae > Lepagella. The sequence continues at coordinate 15,712 of CAMWUJ010000067.1, forward strand.
CCTCAAAAGGAAGGATGGAATAGAGCTTATCCACGTATTTCTTAATCTTGCGTACACGGTATTCCTTCCATGCCCACACCTTCGGAGAGATGAAATAATGAACCGGGATACCGGCTTTCGAGGCATACTTGGCAAGCTTAAGATTGAACCCGGGATAATCCACAAGAATAAGCGCATCAGGACGATACACATCAATCAGAGCCTTGGCCTTCCTCAGATTGCGCAATATAACCGGCAGCTTCCTCAACACCTCGCTGAAACCCATCACATTCATCTCCTTATAATGAAGGTCGGGACGGCGACGAGATTCCTTTTCCATCATATCGCCACCAAAATAGCGGAGATCGAATTCAGGATCCAGTTCCTTCAGCGATTTTATCAATTGGGAGGCATGCAGATCTCCTGAGGCCTCGCCGGCTATTATCATATATTTCATCTATCTTAGTATTCGAATTGTATTTCTTAGCCCCGCCGGAGCCCCCGGCCGGACAGACCATATAATATTTACGCTTTCAAAGGCGTTTTTCGTATATGAATAGATTTTTTCCTCTCATTTTGACTTTGGTGGCTCTTCTTGGTTTAATGCTGCCTTCCTGCATCTCCGATGGAATCACCACCTCCTCATCGGCTATTCTCGCATTCTCACGCGACACGGTGAACTTCGACACTGTCTTCACTGATTTAGGCACTCCCACGGCACGTCTGATCGTATTCAATAATAACAAAAAAGGAGTGGAAATTTCCTCCATACGCCTCAAAAATCCCGATTCGCGGTTCTCGATAAATGTTGACGGACAGAGCGGGAAGGTGTTTTCTGATATCGAAATCAGAGGAAACGACTCGATATATGTATTTATAGAATGTTTCATTCCCCCCACCGAATCCGCGGATCCCTCTCTTGTGGAGGATGATCTGCTGTTTGTCACCAACGGTGTGACCCAGCAGGTGCGTCTCGAAGCCTACGGTCAGAACGTGACCCGCCTCCGCGCCCGGCGTATATCCGAAGATACCACCCTTCCCACCGACCGCCCCATAGTGGTTTTCGATTCATTAGTGGTGGAGAAGGGGGTCACGCTGCGAATCCTCCCCGACACACGTCTCCTTTTCCACGATGGAGCTGAGATGATCGTGCACGGACGCATAGAAGCTGTAGGTGAGGCAGGACGTTTCATCCAGATGCGTGGCGACCGTCTTGACAATGTGCTCCCAAACGTGGGATATGACATTTTGGCCGGACAATGGAAGGGAATCAGGATAACAGAGAGCTCATTTGACAACCGTCTCGAATATATCGATATGCGATCCACTATGTCGGGACTGACCCTCGATTCATGTGCCGACCTCTCGCGCCGCAAGCTTCTGATCCGAGATTCATGGCTGCACAATTCACAGGGATCCGTACTGAGCGCGAAATATTCGAAAGTCGATGCCTACGGATGCTGCTTCTCTGAAGCCGCCGGAGCCGTGGTGGATCTCACGGGAGGAGAATTTGATTTCGTGCAATGCACATTCGCCAACAACTACCTCTTCTCGGCCATCTCATCGCCCATCGTCTCCCTATACCATCTCCTCCCGGCCCATCAGGATCAGAATCCGCTCCCTCTCATGAAGGCTAACTTCGAAAATTCAATCATTTATGGATTGGCGGCTGATCTTAACGAAGGCGACCTCACAGGATCGGATGTGTTCTTCCGGAATGTCTCGCTCAAGTCGGAAGGAAACGACGACGATAACTTTATCAGCTGCCTTTGGGACACTGATCCCCTCTTCCTCACCATCCGGTCTGACTACTATTTCAATTATCATGTGCAGACGGATTCTCCCGTGATAGGGATGGGAAACCCATCATATGTGAATCAGGAGTCGCTTTTCGATATGGACGGAGTGAACCGACTCAGCGACGGAAACCCGGTGCTCGGTGCCTATGCCCGTCCGGAAACGCCGGTGAAGGAATAAGACGATATCCGGCATGAAAGGCAATCCGCCATATTTCCGATCTTTCCATCATATTTCTGATAAAATTGTTATTTACAAACTTTATAGCTAATTTTGCAATCCCTATACAAGGGTCATCAAAAATTATGCAATTGATCAAAACCATCAATATATTGTTAGGGAGTATGATTCTTTTCCTCTCATGCGGAGGGAAGGCCACGGCTTCCCGGGATACTTCCGAAGATGCAGCTGAGGAGGAGACAGTGAAAGCGGTTAAGTTTTCTGCCGACAGTGCCTATTCCTATCTGGCCACCCAGGTGGATTTCGGTCCGCGCGTGCCAAATAGCGAGGCCCATCGCCGTGCCGGCGACTGGCTGGTCGCCGAACTCTCGCGTCATGGCGCGAAGGTGACAGAGCAGAAAGCCGACCTGAAGGCCTTCGACGGCACCACTCTGCATGCCCGCAATATTTTCGGACAATTCAACCCCGATGCACCCGAAAGGATACTGCTCCTCGCCCACTACGACTGCCGCCCCTGGGCCGATCAGGATCCTGATCCTGAGAAGAGGAAACTCCCTGTGGATGGAGCAAACGACGGAGCCAGCGGGGTGGCCGTTCTCCTTGAAGTGGCAAGGCAATTGAAACTCGAAGGATCGAAGACCGGTGTGGATATTCTGTTTGTGGATGCCGAAGACTGGGGCACCGACGGCGATGACGATTCATGGGCTATGGGAGCCCGCTATTTCGCTCAGAATCCTGTTATCCCCGCCTATTCCCCCGATTTCGCCATTCTCCTTGACATGGTGGGAGGGAAAGATGCTCGTTTTCCCAGGGAATATTTCTCCCAGCAGAACGCCGGTCCTCTCAACGATGCCTTCTGGAGCGCGGCCCGAAAAGCCGGCCATGCCGAACGCTTCCCCAACTCTATCGGCGGAGCCGTGACTGACGACCATCTGGAGTTTCTGAAAGTCGGAATCCCGGCTATCGACATAATAGAATATAATCAGGACTCCGGCTTCAACCCCACATGGCACACCTCTGCCGACAATCTCTCCAATATCTCGAAGGAGACTCTCGGAGCCGTGGGGGAATCACTCATGATCTTCCTCTCGCAGGCCAGCAGATAGGGAGGCGAGGCGAAAGGAAGGCGAAGCAATAAGCCTTTCGTATCGGCGCGAAGCTGTTTCCACCTGCGGCTGTGCAATTCAGATGAGATGCGCTCCGGCCTTTTGTCTCGACGCGAAGCTGTTTCCACCTGCGGCTGTGCAATTCAGATGAGATGCGCTCCGGCCT
>CAMWUJ010000068.1 GCA_947177405.1 uncultured Porphyromonadaceae bacterium
CAAATAATATTATGAAAAATTTAAAAAAATTTTACAATTTTCTTAAAATAAGACGCATTTGATTGCTTTTTTTAATATATTTCTCTCTATTTATGCAAAAAAAAGCGATTCTTATAAGAATCGCTTTCAATTATCCTCCATTTTTATATTCTTTGTATTTTATGGCTGTAAGACCACTCCTCTTTATTAATCACCACCCTGAAGAGACAATCTGCCAGAGGGCGATGGCGGCGCTGCAGGATACATTGAGGGAATGTTTGGTGCCGTATTGCGGTATTTCCAGACATAGATCAGCTTCATCCACTATTCTCTGATCCACACCATCCACTTCGTTTCCTACCACAAGCAGAATCTTTTCCGCCGGATTGCGCTTATAAAACTGGAGCGGCATGCTGCCATGTGTCTGTTCAAGCACAAGTATCTTCCACCCTTCCGATTTTAGACGCACCACCTCCTCCAGTGAAGAATCCACATGACTCCACTCCACCGAATTCTCGGCTCCCAATGCGGTCTTGCTGATCTCCGGATGAGGAGGACAGCCGGAAATGCCACCCAATATGATTTTACGGATGAGAAAAGCGTCGGAGGTGCGAAATAAGGCTCCGATGTTATGCATCGACCTCACATTGTCGCATAGCACCATCACCGGAATCTTGTCAAGCTTCCTATAGGTCTCCACATCGCAATGCGTGAGCTCTATTATATTTTTTTTCTTCATCTCTTATACTCCATATTCACTTTGACATCTCCAGCATCCTCTCGATAGGACGCAGTGCCTTCTCCGCGATATCGGCGTCCACGTGGATTTCGGGAGTTTCCTCGAGGAGGCAGCGATACACTTTCTCAAGAGTGTTGAGCTTCATGTAGTCACATTCGTTGCATTGACATTCCGAATCTTCTGCAGGAGCGGGTATAAAAGTTTTCTCCGGACATTTGAGACGCATCTCTCGCAGGATACCGCTTTCAGTGACCACTATATATTCCCGGCTGTCGTCTTTAGTGGCGAAGTCGAGCAAAGCGGCTGTGGATCCCACCTTATCGGCTATCAGCTGCAAAGGACGACGACATTCCGGATGGACGAGAATCTTGGCTCCGGGATGATTTTTCTTCAGATCCAGAATCTTTTCTATAGAGAAACGGTCGTGGACATGGCAGGCTCCGGGCCATAGCACCATATCTCGGTCGGATACAGAATTTATATAGCCACCTAAATTACGGTCGGGACCGAAGATTATCTTCTCATCCTTGGGAAGCGACTCTATTATATGACGTGCATTTCCCGAAGTGACCACAATGTCGGTAAGAGCCTTCACCGCCGCTGAGGTATTCACATAGCTCACCACCGTATAATCGGGATGATCCTTGATGAAACTTCTGAATTCCTCAGGATCGCAGCTGTCGGCCAAAGAGCATCCGGCTTCCATATCGGGAACCAACACCTTTTTATCAGGGCAAAGTATCTTGGCTGTCTCCCCCATGAAATGCACACCGCACATCACTATTATATCAGCATCAGTCTCGGCTGCCTTGCGTGCAAGTGCCAGTGAATCGCCTATGAAGTCGGCTATCTCCTGAATTTCGTCGCGCTGATAATAGTGGGCCATGATGAGCGCGTTTTTCTCCTTCTTTAGTTTCTCTATCTTGGATTTCATCTTTTATAGAATTTTCATGAATTGGATCAGGCGTCACGTATAGGGCGACACCGGAAAACTTACCACCCCGATCCCGGGGCATGGATGGCAAATTAACGATATTTTTCTTTAATTTCCAAATTTCGTTCCTGATTTCTTTCTGAGGTTCCGGTTCTCTTTTTTATTTTTGAATTATCATTTATAAAATTAAAAATTTAAAAAAATTAAACATCAACAATAAAGCCTGTCGATAAGTATTATAAGTTTTTTATCTGAAATTTGGAAAAGAGGGTTATTGAGTTTTGAAAAGCGCTTATCTACATATTATCAACAGCTGCAATTACTCTATATCAGTGCGATATGATATGTTACCTACACCATGTAGATAAGTATGAATGTAGATAAATAGGACCCTTCAGAGAGTGTCAGGCTGATGATAAATACCATCCGTGATGTCGAAAAAGGTGATGATAAAAGGTCAATAAATGGTGCGTGCCTTATTTTGAAAGCTGATACCGGAGCGGCCTATAAAAATGAATTATATAGGCAATTGTTTCATAAATAGGTTATTTATAAGTTATTAAAGCGATATAAACATACTTATCTAACACTTATCAACAACTTATTGACAATCATAAATCATTAGTCTCCGACACTATAGAGTATAGAAAATAGATGGATAAATAAGAAAGTATTCAAAATTAAGCGATAGTTATGCTCCACCCACTAAAATGATTAGAATTCTTAACTCTACGTTCGCATTACTCCATAAATATAATGTGCCGGTGAATAAATCGAATATAGTTAACCTTGAAGCAAAAGAAATGTATGTTGAAGCAAATATATGAGATTATGTCCTTCATTCTACTCCGGAGACAGCCAAATTTGAAAAGGTTTTAATTTTATTCAGTTAAAATTTTGACAAAGATAAATAATTTGTTAATTTTGCAACACCCACGCTGTAAAGGGCAAGAGTGTCTTTGGGTGGGTATTTTAGTAAAAATAAGCGTTATTCCACGCTTTTTTCTTGGCTGTTTCAGAATCTCGCAAATTCAACTTCACTGTCAGGAATGAAGCAACGATAGCGTCCAGGGTATGTAATGTACATTAGTATTTGCTAATGCGTTTCATACAGCGTGGGCTCCAGCGTTGCTCGTTCAACAGTGAATGGCAATGCGAGAGCCTTGAAACAGCGGAACGAGCACGAATAGGTTTCCACGCTTTTTTCTTGAACTGTCGATTTAGGAAACGAATCGATCCATTAATACCCAACACCTATGAAAAAGTTAGTTATGTCGATTTGTGCCATGTGTGCACTCACTCTCGCGAGTTGTTCTACAGTAAGTTCAGGTTCCGGTATAGGAGCGCTCTATACAGCTGTAAGTGAAGGAGCAATCGCCACATCCAATAAACTGGGTTCCAAAGTTGGTACTTCTCAGTCAATCGGTGTACTAGGATTGGTAAGTATTGGTGATGCATCTATTCAAACAGCTGCCAACCAAGCCGGTATCAAACAAATCAGCCATGTGGACGTGAAGAAAATGAGTGTGCTTGGCTTATTCGCACAATATACTACAATTGTTTACGGTGAGTAACTCTTCAATATTGATACCCCTTCATATGATAGAATTATTATGAAGGGGTATCTTTATTTAGTTGACATTCTTAAAAAATTTGATCTGTTACCATGCGTAAAAAAAAATATATAATTTGTCTTCTTGTCTTATTAACTTGTATGTTTTCATCGGCTGCCGGAGTTAATAAAATGTTTGTACAACGTAAAGGAGAAGCCGGATGGGTTTATCATATTTTTCCCAAAAAAATGCCTTCCGTCAATAAAAAAATTAAAAATCTTAATTACGATTTTACTTTTACAGAACAATCAGATAGTGTAACGCTAATTGCAACAGTAGTTATAAACGCTCCACTGAAACCAAATTCTTTACGAATAGTAAGTTGTGGAAAATTAAGTGAATATGAAGTGGAGACGTTATATCTTATTCCTAAAGGCTCCAAATACGAATATAGACTGCTTGCTAAATTACCATTTGAAGAATGGGAAAGTATGTATAGTTGTACCTCTCCGTATAAATTGAATTATATTTTCAATGATGGTTCTAATTTTGAGGAGATTTCATTTATGTACAGCGATTCAAAATGGAAATCAAAAAGAAAGTATCTTTTAATTATACTAAATACAATCAAACTTAATACTGGAAAATGAAAAAAATCCATTTGATTCTTTATTTAGTTATTTTTTTACTGATTTTTTGGAGTTGCTCCACTGAAAAAAAACAAATATCTTCTGATCTACTGATAGGAAATTGGACTTCACCGTTTAATACAGAAAATATAAGTGGATATGATACCTTGTTCTTTTTAAATGAAGGAAAACTTATAATGAGACAAGGAATTTATTACAGCGGCTCAGACAGTGGCTTTGACTTCAGAGCAAAAGCTAATACAAAAATTGAAGGAAAATGGAGACTTGTGCAAGACACTCTAAGTATCATGTATTACCAATCGTCTTTGGATGTGGCATGGTCCTTCACAGATTCGAGCATCAACTATTCGAATTCAGACTCCATAAGAATTATACCCTTAAATCAAAAAAAGTTAATGTTTGATGATTTAATTGGGGTCCTTGATTCTAATTATAGGGATCAATATAATGGTCTCGACTCCACTTATGTGGTTCTTGGTATTATTGAGAAAGTAACTTCCCATCAACTTGAATTGACAAATAAAGGAAATAAAATAACATTAATCAAAGTATTATAGTGTTGTAATCAGGAATCAGTGTCTTCTGTTGGTTTCGCCCATTTCTTTAACACAAGTATGCTTAATTCATAAAGGGCATAGATGGGAATGGTCACCATTACGAGGGTAAAGAGGTCGGGAGGGGTGATGATGGCGGCTATAATCATAATTATTATAAAAGAGTATGCCCGGTAACGCTTTAACACTTCCGCATCGATGAAACCCATCTTTCCCAATATGAAAGCGAATACCGGCAGCTGAAACACTATGCCCATCATAAAAGCCAGCGTGGTGAAAGTGGATATATAGGAGTCGAGGGTGATGGTGTTGGCTATATTCTCATCCACCTGATATGTGGCCAGGAATTGGAAGGAGATGGGGAAAAGGATAAAATAGGTCATCAACAGCCCTATGATAAAGAGGAGGTAGATGATCCCGGCCACGAGATAGGAATATCTCTTCTCGCTGTCGTAAAGGGCCGGAGAGATGAACCTGAACAACTCCACCATAATGTAGGGGGAGGCGAAGAGAGCACCGAGAATACATGACACGGTTATATGGGTCATAAACTGAGCGGAAAGCTCGGTGCTAATCAATGGGATATTGTAGTCATCAAACTTGAAATCCAGATGCATTGCCCCCAACAGGCGCTCAATCCATTGAAACGTGCAGAAATCGGAGTCATGGGGGGCAAGCAGGATTTTGAAAGTTTCGGTCTTGAAGCAGAACACCACCGCTGCGAGCAGCACCACCACAATTATAATTCTGAAGAGCATCCTGCGCAACACGTCAAGATGCTCTCCAAAAGTCAGCATGCCTGTGGATTGGTTTTCTTCACTCATTAGTGATGGATTGTTGTTGAGACTTGGAGTCATCGGTCATGGCGTCGGCGCGTCTTTGAATCTCCTCCTCCACGCGACGGTTGATCTCCTCCTCCGATGGCTCGGCCATCCCCTCTTTGAAACTTTTCACACCTTTTCCCATTCCCTTCATAAGCTCGGGAATTTTTTTCCCTCCAAATATAAGGAGGATAACTGCGGAGATAAGTATAATCTCCGTAGCGCCTATCATGCAGATTATCATTCCGGAGTCACTAAATAAATTACACAATCATTGAAATCAATTTCCCAATGGGCGTCGGGATGTGATTCCCACTGATATTTGGTAGACATAGTGTCCCACCAATTTTGAAAAAGCGAGCTTGTCTCGCCCATATCACTTACCAACTTTTCATAAAGCTCGGTGTTTTCGTATGTTAAAATCTTCGCCAACTCATTGAGACCATTCCGGCGTTCGAATATTTTTTTTATTTCATCGCGCTCCTGCTCGGTGACGCTGCCTATTTCTTTTCTCATATGTTATAAGTTTTTCTTATTTCTCTATTTTCTCGAAAGGATCAAGATAATCTATGTCGGGAATTTCTTTACCAGGCAGGAATTCTCCTATCTCTCGTATTTTATCCAACATTCTCTTGGAGGCATTTCGTTCCAAATGGCAGATGACACATTGCTCGTGTCCGGGCGTGTTTACTTCTAATGTTTGCTGCTTGTTTAACCATACGCACCGGTTGCACTGATATGCATCACAGTTTCGACAGATAGGAGCGTGATCCAGACGGAAAAGTTGTGAATTTTTTATATGTACTCCCTCGTTTGGATTACCAACGGATTTCTCTCCTCCAAAATAGAAAGCGGGACAAACATAAAATTGGCCGTCGGGAGCTAAAGTGACAGACTCATCTCCGGCGTTACAGTTGTTCATTTGATCCAGTATAAGGCGATCGGTGAGAATATTAACTTGCACCTTATTCTGCTTTTTATATTGTTCTATTATTGCATCGGTAAGGAAATCTAACGCATATGAAAAACCGGTAACCATCTCATCTTTGAAAACCGATATATCTTCAAAAAGAATATTTAGTCTAGCTACCCTCTTCAAGAGGGGCAGGAATACCTCCGGCTTTTCTATAAAATCCCGAATTCCTGTTTTAACTACCACCACCGATTTCTCAGGGATGTTATCCCAATCCAACGGGTTGGCAACAAGAATATCCGCATCATGAGCAAACGAGGCATCAGCAAAATTTATATGGTCGATGCCATTGATAATTTCTTTGTAGTCTTTGGGTAGTTCATAATCAGGCCACACGATATGCACGTTAAGGTTCTCCTTCATGGCAAAAAGAATGGCACTCTTCAACGCCTCCAAGGAAATTAACTTTCTCTCTTTCCCTGATTCATAATGACAATACGACACTGCCGAATCGTCGAGTAATATTACGAGGTATTTCAGCATATTGGATTTTGATTTTTAGGACGGTTTAATTCAAATTCCTCGCGTTTCCCTTCAAGTTCAAGCTTGCGGAAAAGTTTATTCCAATAATAATTATTGGCCCTAACACGCGCCTTGTGCATCTTGCAGATAGCCGTGGACCGCTGATAAATAGTGTTGGTGTCGGCAGCGTCATAATTCTCTCCTTGACACCAGGCGCAACCGGAGGCAACCTCGCAGTTGATACATTTCTGAGGAGACTGCGTGAGCCGGTCGAGAGTGAGGAAAGGACGCAGTTTATTCTTGTCAATTCCAGCGCGGACATTCCCTATAATGACAGGCTTCTTCTCACGCAGGGAATAGGCGGCAAAACGAGTGCAAGGATAGAAATTACCAGCCGCATCAACAGATAACATATGACCTGATCCACACCAATTTCCATTATCATTTACAGGGTCAAGAGGTTTTCCGATACCATCCGAAAATAGTGAACACTCATAATCCATATAATAGCTACCTTCAATAATAGCATCGGCAAGTTTAATCAGCTCGTTCTCAAATAAATTGTCATCACCATCTTTCCAAACATCTTCAAAAACTACATTAATATTAACTGTATGGATTCCCAAAGAATATAGATGCAATACACTTTCGGTAATATATGGTAAATCAGCAGAGCTGATGGTTACTTTTGTGGCTTCATCAGGATATTGTGATAACCATAAAGGAATATTTTTTACAACATCATCATATGATCCTTTATTAGGATTATCTTTCCATACCCTGTTGATATCATGTTTCAGTTTGGTTCCATCTATAGTTATACCAATTGAAAGATGAGTATAATTCTTTTTTATAAAGTTCTGAACTTCCTTAGAATTATAATTAATACCATTTGTTGAGAAACTAAAGACATAATTATCAAACCAATGATGATTACGCCAGAATAGTTCAGATTTGATATAATCACAAATCCTGTCTATCAATTCAATTTCAAGAAAAGGTTCCCCTCCAATAAAAGAAAAATCAATCCCGTGAGAAGAGGAAATATAGGAGTCTGATAAGACATAGTCAATCGCAGCTTTTGCAGTATTAAAAGACATCCTTTCCTTATCATTCTTTCCAACCAGATAGCAATATTTACATGCAAGCTGACAATCTTTAGTAACGATAAAGGTAAAGGTTCTAACAGTTTTTTCTAACATAGATTCTACTCTTTTATGAATCTTAGTCTGTTGTGTATAACCTGACTTTATCGCACACGTCCTTTACAAGTTGTCACACAAGTGGTTTTGCATGAACCCTTACAGGAGCCGGAACATGAAGTCGAACATGTATTTTTACATGATCCCCCGCATGATCCAGTACATGACCCAATACAAGTACCTTGACAACCAGACTTACAACCACTTTTACAACTTGTATTACAAGATCCTTCACAACTATCAGCACAGTCTTTACATCCACCAAAAAGATCCTCAACTTTTTCACATGAAGTTATCACAGAAGGAACGGTTATGATGGCCATCATCGGTAATACAGTCTTTGCTGTCTTTTTAAAGAACTCTCTTCTGGACAATAATAACTTTTTCTTTTTTCCTTTCATATCAATCATTTTAGGTCCGATTGACTCCTGATTCGAACATGCGACAAAAAAACGTGGGAGTCAGACTGGTGTCTATTCCACGGGTCTCAAAACAACCTTAGAACGGAGCAACAGTCCACCCTCACTTATAGCATTTCTAATCGACAATTAGCAATTATCGATATGAAGGACATTAGGATAGAGTAGTTACATTCCCGACAGTGAAGTTGAATTTGCGAGATTCTGAAACAGCCAAGAATAGAACGTAGTCAACGCTTATATTTTTGATAAACTATTATATTCTCTTTAAGAGAGAACACATTTACAAAATTAATAAAAATTTTAAAAATAATAATGAAACGGGGAAAAATCTCACAAAAAAGTAAGTGTATCAGCGATGTGGGTGTTGAATAATCTGAGTAATAACATCATTTACTAAGAATTACGGCAAGGCGTCATTATTACCACAAGTTTACCGCAGGCTTTTCTGCACTTACTGTTTAGGACTAAAAATATCCGAATCTCATTTATTGACTTGTAACCAGATATAAAAAAGTATTCTATTATTTTTATAGTGAAATAAAGGTTTATAAAACAGGTATAATATTTTAGATATTGTTAAAAGTAAAAATAATAAAAAATTTTTTAAACCAATGGAAAACTATTTTTTTCTTTTTAGTGTTTAGGAGTTGAAAAGATTAAAAAACTGCTAAAATTTAAAAAAAGATGAAAAAGATAATTCAACTCCTAAATCGCCTTTTCACCTTTGAAAGGTTAGCTCAACAGTCTAATAATCTGACTCCTGTCCTTATTCCGATTCGAGTCGTCCGACGGTAAATACGGGGATCTGCGTATTGGTGAAAACAAATCTATCACTATTCTATATTTCACCTCCGATTAGTTCTATCACTGAGTTCTATATTTCAAATTCTATTTGTTAAAAACTATATTTCGATTCATATTCTATCACAGATACTAAATTTCAATCTCAATTGATTCTATCATCCAATCTATAATTCCTATAATTAATTAACTTATCTGTCGAAAAAATATAACACAAAGCCCGATATGTGTAAAATCAACGGGCCATCCATAAGGATATAGCTTAACTTAAAAACCTTGATTAAAACGATTTAATATCTACTCTTTTAAATGTAAATGCAAGAAAGAACGACAGATTAAAAGAGCAAGAATAAGACCATTGTAAATTCATAAGCGTAAGTATAATAGGAGTGATAATCCCCGGAGGTTGTTGAGATAACAATGTCCGGGGATTGCTCCCGAAAAAACTTGTAAGGTTGTTTCTTGTTAAAAGAATAAGAATTAAATCATCTCTAACTGCCATGCTGATACTTATAGCTGAATCCAAGACAATGGAAAAAGTGGAGTCTGCCGTGACTCCTTCCGAATATGCCCTCCATACTCCCGCCGGTGAGAAGGAGGCAGGTGAGATTATGGAATATATAAAGGAAATACCTTTGGGCGACCTTTCTTCCTTATTGAAGATAAGTCAGGGCATGGCCATGCGTTTGCATGAGATGGCGTATGAATTTCCTAATAAAAGTATGGGATATAAGGCCATTGAGGCTTTTACGGGAGTGGTGTTTCGCAATCTCGGTTACCGATCATTGTCGGAGGAGGATAAGGAATGGACAGGGGATCATGTCAGGATAATATCATCTCTATATGGATGGCTTAAACCCGGAGATATAATAAAGCCTTATCGACTTGACTATTCCTCTGCGGTCTCTCCTCAGGATACACCCCTTTATGCTTACTGGCGTCAGAAGGTGACAATAGAGTTGGTGCGTGATCTTCAGGGATCCGGAGAAACCATGATTCTGGATCTGCTACCCTCGGATGCGGCAAAGTGTATAGACTGGAAACTGGTGAAGAGATTCGCCAAGGTGTGGAAGGTGGATTTCAAGGAAATGAACGGTGAGTCTGTGCGTTCTCCCCATGCCGGAAAGCTTAAAGCCTTGCGTGGAGAGCTATTGAGAAATATTATTCTCCATCGCTTCTCCACAGCGGCACAGATATCCACGTTCAATTCTGACACAATGATGGCTATATCCGATTATCCGCTCGCAAACCGATTAGGATTTTATGTGTGAAGTTGAAAACCTGAGGAAATGAATTGGATCAGTGGTGCAAATCCGGTGATCCAATAATACCACCCGTGCACACCGCTGCGCATACGATAGTCCAATGGAATGTTTTTAGATTTCATTGCCATGAAGAATTGAATGTTTCCTTCATACACATAATCATTATCGGCGCAATCCACATACCATCTCACGCTCTTCAGCCGGTCCACTTCATCGGCAGAGGCATTTTCCACGAATAGGGAAGGGTTGTTGGATACCAATGACGTGTAATAATCCTTATCGGAATCCGACAGCTGGCTTTTTTCAGGATGACCGAGCAATCCGCTTATCGCGCAGGCGGAGGCATAATATCCGGAATATTTCTGGGCGTATGAGATTGCCGCTTCTCCTCCCATGGAAACCCCGGTTACAGCCCGTGCGGATTTTTCGGGTATGGTGCGATAGGAAGAATCTATGAGGGGGATGAGTTCTTTGTGAAAATAGGCTTCGTAGTCCCATCCGGGCACTGAAAAGAATCCCATGTGACGTCCGAGATGAAAATCTCCCTCTCCGCTACCGTCAGGGAGGACCACTATCATAGGGCGTATCAATCCTGACCTAATGGCGTCGTCAAGTATCTGAGGCAATTGACCGAGGCTTATCCAGGTTTCATGGGTGCCTCCACCGGGATGAAAAAGATACAACACCGGATACCGATCCTCACTATTTTCATATTCTGCGGGAAGATATATTGAAAAATCTTTATTAGTTCCCAGAATATCGCTGCTCATGGAGCAATGTTCCACCGTGCCGTTGTCGGGGCGGTTGCCGAAATGATGTTGTGCCTTGTGTCTTTCCAATATCTTTACCATAAAGTAGGATAAATAAGGTTCTAATATGTTAACCTTCAAATTGGAAATAAGGTTTAGTAGTAAGGGATGTATTAGAATTTATGATTATTTGCAAGCAGGTTGCATAAAATAATATATAATTTTGCAGTTGGATAACTAACGATATTCAAATGAAAGCAAAATTACTTCTTAATTCTGTACTATGGCTATTTGTAACAGCTTCAGCCTATGCGGATGGCAATATAATCGGCCGGGTGATTAATAAAGTAACGGGAGATCCTATCGATTACGCCACGGTTGTATTATTAAATCCTGAAACAGGGGCGCAGCTTCCCCACATTACCATGACTGATGATAAAGGCAGTTTTATATTGGCTGACACTCCTTCGGGTAAATACATCATTAAGGTGAGCATGATCGGCAATATTGCTCAAGAGCGTGAGATAACAGTGGGTGACACGGAAGTGAATCTTGGAAAAATTGAACTTGCCGAAGACTCGAAATTGCTTCAGGAGGTTGTGGTTACCGGTCAGAAGGGACAGATGACAATTAATTCGGAACATAGAATATTCAATGTAAGTTCCAATATAACATCCACCGGTGCTTCCGCAGAAGAATTGCTTGCTTCGATACCTTCTGTGGATGTTAACAGTGATGGTGAAATATCGTTGCGTGGAAATTCCGATGTTCTGGTGTGGATAAATGGGAAAGAAATGGGGATGAATGCAGACAACCGCGCTCAATTGCTCAGACAAATTTCTGCCGAAACCATCGAGAGTATTGAAGTTATGACCAATCCCTCCTCGAAACATAGCACGGAAGGCACGGCCGGAATTATCAATATACGTCTTAAAGAAGATCAACGTCACGGGTATTTTGGAGGGGTAGAGGCTGATATCGATACCAGGGGTAGCGGCAATGTGAATGTCAATATAAATTATAATGAGGGAAAGTTTGAGACCTTTGCCGGCATAGGTTTTAAATCCCATCAAAATCCGGGCGGAATGTCATCAAGCCGTACCTATGATGATGGAAGTTATCTTATCTCCTCAGGCAATAACAGGAAACACGAAAACAGCGGGTTCTTGCGTTTGGGTACAAATTTTAAACCTAACGAGCATAATACATTGTATGTCAGTGCTATCGGGACAATTGGCCATAAATGGGGACGGATCACCACAACGCATTTCAGCAATCTTCCCAACCAATGGGTAAGCAATTATAATACGGCTAATGAGAGAGGGGATACTCGTGGAGCAAACATTATGCTTGGTTATAAGCATCTATTTCGTCATGACCATTATATTGACATGAATGTCAGCTACAATATATGGCAAGGTCCCAACGACAACCGATTCCGGGATAATGAGATTTGGGCTGATGGCACTGAAGAGATTATCTGGCAAAGCCAACATCAGGATGTCAAGATCAGCAATTGGGAAGCTTCCCTTGATTATTCTTATCAATTACGGTCCTGGTTAAAATTCGAAGCCGGATATAAAGGAAATTATAATCACGAAAATAGCCCCGCATCATATTCATCCGGACAATCAGAGGATAACCTTCAGCCGCTTGACAATCTCTATAACCGATTTAAATACGATACCGACATATCAGCCCTTTATTTCAATTTCTCCGGTCAATACGAGAGATTTATCTTCTCGGCCGGGCTTAGAGGAGAGGCATGGCAGATACGTACCCGTTCCATGGGATATGGGCAGACAGAGAAAGATGTGCCCGAATTCAAGAATAATGACTTCGCTTTATTTCCATCCGCATCCCTGGGGTGGAATTTCATGGAGAACAATGAATTGAAACTAAATTATTCACGTCGGATCCATCGTCCTTTCGGACCCCAGCTGAATACATTTGAAAATATATCTGACCCTTCTGAAGTCCATCTGGGCAATCCGATGATATTACCGGAATACAGTAATTCCGTGGAACTTTCTTATATACGAACCTGGAGTAAGCAGATGTTGTCGGTTTCAGGTTATCTACGAGAAAATACCGATATGATCAGCCATGTCAGTTTTCTTGCGCCTATGGCATCCGATCCTGATATAAATACAATGTATTATGGTCATGCAAATGTGGGAAACATGATGAATACCGGTGTTGAGATAATATCCCGTAACACTTTATTCAACATACTTACCCTTACGACTACCGTGAATTTATATAACAGCCATCTCAAAGCCTGGACCACGGAATATCCCTTACATGACCGGTTTTATACCATTCATGGCAACCGGCAGAATCGATTTGTATGGGATATCCACTGCATGGCATCAGTGCGTTTGCCATGGGATATGACATTTCAGGCCTCAGGACGATATAATTCACGCCGCATAACAGCTCAGGGTATTGTAGATTCCGATTGGGATGTTGAGGCAGGTATCCGCAAAAATATTGGAGCATGGGGCATTGCTCTTATGTGTAAAGATATATTTGATTCACAAAAGACTCGTAACATTCTCTATGGTAACGGATACACTCAATCTATAAGTAAATGGAACGCTGGGCGTGCATTGAGACTCGCCGTTACTTTCAATTTCGGAAAGACTCATAATCATGACCATGACCACGGACCTCACAATGACGTGGATACAGGCGGCTATGGGGATGAACATCATCATCATCATTAACAAATATCTCTAAACACAATTAAAATGCCTTTTGCTCTGATTTTTGGGCAAAAGGCATTTTAGTGGATGGAGTCTTACCATACTGACTGACATCCTACTCTTACGGATACTTTCATTAGATGTTTCACTATATAATGAACCACCTTGAGATTTAAATCATTATATAGGCAAAGCAACATATAAAGATTATGAAAAGAACCATTTATTCCTTTTTTAAGGAAACAACAGATAAATTTCCTGAAAATCCTGCCATCATAGAAGACGACCGCACCCTTACTTTCTCTCAGCTCGACAAAATGGTTGATGCCATAGCCGCTAAGTTTTACGATCGTAAGCCTAAGGGAGTAGGAATAGTGATGCACCATGGTGCCGAGCAGATTGCCGCTATGCTTGCTGTGCTGAAAAGCGGTGCATACTATGTTCCGGCCGAGCCATCGCTACCTCAGGAGCGCATCGACTATATGATGCAGACTGCCGGAGTTGACTTTATTATCAACGATAACTATTGCAAGCACTTGAAACCTTCTGATAAGATTATGACCGACCGCAGTGATCCTGAAGGCCTTGCATACGTGCTTTATACATCCGGCACATCCGGCAAACCGAAGGGCGTGAGTGTCGAGAATCATTCAGTGGTGAACTATTGCGAGGCATTTGAAGCAGAGTTCAAGACCGGACCGGGTGATGTGATGCTCCAGTATTCGGTATGCTCATTCGATATATTCGTGGAGGAGGTTTATACCACGCTTCTAAATGGAGCGGCATTGTGTATTCCTTCCCATGCAGTTCATAACGGTTCCCTCACAGGATTGTTGAAGTTTGCCGATCGTCATGGAGTAACTATAATAGATGGTTTCCCGTATCTTCTTGCCGAAATGAACAAGCTTGATCACATTCCGGAATCAATCAAACTTATCATCAGCGGAGGTGATGTGATACGTGCCAGCTATATTACACATCTTAAAGATCTCGGTATAAAGATTTACAACACTTACGGGCCGAGCGAAACCACCGTTTGCTCCAACTATTATCGTGTTGACAATGCAGATCCGCTTGAGGATGGTACATTCCCTGTCGGAAAGGCTGTAAAGGGCGTTAAGGTCAAGATTCTTGATAAGAATCTCAAGGAGGTGCCTAAAGGCGAGGTAGGGGAAATATGTATTTTCGGTGAGGGTGTGAGCCGCGGCTATATCAATGACGCACCGGAGCAGGCTAATTTCGTGACACTCCCGGATGGCACCCGAATGTATCGCAGTGGAGACCTCGGCTATGAGCTTCCCGACGGCAATATCGCTTTCCTTCACCGCCGCGACGATCAGGTGATGATCCTTGGAAAGAGAGTCGAGCCGGAAGAGGTAGAAAATGTTCTCAATACTTGTCCTGAAGTGGAACGTGGTGTGGTAAGGGCTTTTCTTGATGAAAACGGACTCCATTATCTTACAGCCTATATTATTCCTAAAGAAGGGGCGACCCTTAAAGATATACGGAAGTATCTCTGCGATCGGCTTACTAATTTTATGGTTCCTGAATTCTTTGTCAAGGTAAAGGAAATTCCCCTCACTCGCAGAGGGAAGGTCGATGTCGAGTCGCTTCCTGTGGTGATGAAAGAAGGAGGTCTCTAAAGAGAATCGATTATGTTGGAGATAACGAGAATAAATGATATTGAAAGGCTTATGATGTGGCGTGGGGAGGTGATCCGCAACGTGTTCGGGATAGAACCCACACCGAAATTACTCGATGAAAACCGGCGGTATTATCTCAGTCATGTTTCCGATGAAACTCATATTGCCTTTGTTGCCTCAAATGGTAGTGAGGAATGTGGATGTGGTGCGATATGCCTAAGCGATGAGCTTCCGTCGCCTGATAATCCTTCGGGAAGGTGTGCATATTTGATGAATATATATGTCCGCGAGGCGTTCCGTAATCATGGGATTGCCCACAAAATAGTTTCCCGGTTAATCGAGGAAGCAAAAGCCCGTAACTGCGGTAAGATATATCTTGAAACCACAGCCGATGGGAAACCGGTTTACTCCTCACTCGGTTTCCGTGACATGGCTGATATGATGAAATATTATGATGCAGAAAATTAATATCGATAATCTGAGTTGCCGGTGCAGCTCTATTGTTCGTAAAGATAAAATCGCATATATACTTTATCCCATGGATATGCTATCGGATTGGATCGAGCCGGCGGCTGAAAAATATGGGGTTACAATTGTGGTGATTACAGGTATGGACTGGCAGAATGTATTCAGTCCCTGGCCTGCTCCGGGCGTGCCGAAAGGCGATCCCGATTTCAAGGGTGAGTCACCGGAATTTCTTGAATTATTGCATAATAAAGTCATCCCGCAGGTTGAAAAGAAACTTCAAATGGATACTGATATAGAGAGAAGTCTTGTCGGGGTTTCGATGTCAGGTCTATTTGCCCTTTGGCAGTGGATGATATGCGATTTATTCAAAAACATAGCATCGCTTTCAGGGTCGTTCTGGTATGAAGGTTTTATCGATTGGATGCAAAAGATACAGATTCCTCATAAAACAGGAAAAGGATTTTTCCTACTTGGAAATCAGGAATCGAAATCAAACGTTAAAACCTTTCAATCAGTCGGCAAAAATACCGAGAGCATAATTGCACTTTTGAAAGATAACGGTATATGTGTAAAATTCGAAAGCGTTCCCGGCAATCATTTCTCGGATCCTGTTCCCCGCCTCGAAAAAGCATTTAAAGCGCTTTATTCTTATGCTTGAGAAAAGAATTCTTATGCTTGAGAAAAGATTCCTCCGCATGGCTTCTGTGTGTATTAACCTGATTTTGGTTGACTATGTTTTGGTCTTAGAGTGTGTTTACTTTTAAACCGAATTAACAAATGTAATTATAAAAATATTCTTGATTTCATCACAAAGAATCTTTTGGGTGCTTATCCAAAGTTTCATCAGTCGCATAGCCCGCTATGCTCCATCTTCAACTTTGAATAATCCCTCCAAAATCTCCTTTTGTGCTAAAATCATTTAAAAGTAAACACACTCTTAGAGTCCAGCCTTCTTCATACAGCCGAACCGATTCCAGAATGGCTTCCTCGGACGGGAAGGGATGTTGGTTTCTTTGTCTTTTTAGCATTATTAATTGACTTTTATGAGTCAACTTTTTTCAGGCTAAGACACTTCCTACCGTTTATTCTTTTATGCGTCTCTCACAATATTCTGAAGGTGTTTGGCCTGTAACTTTCTTAAAGGTGCGAGAAAAATGCTGTGGATAATCAAAGCCTAAGGAATAGGCAACCTCGGAAGAGTTCATTCCTGACACGAGTCTGTTCTTGGCGAGTTGAATCACGTATTGTTTGATATGATGGTTGGCGGTGTCTCCGGTTGCCTTCTTGATTACATCGCTCAGATAGTTCGGTGACATGTTCAGCTGCTCAGAGCAATAATGTACTGTCGGTACGCCGTTTTTCAACTGCCGTTCTTCCTCAAAATAATCCTTCAGCAGTTTTTCAAAGCGGGTAAGTATGTCATTGTTGATAATGGTTCTTGAGACGAACTGACGATTATAGAATCTTTGGGCATAACGCAACAGAAGATTTATGAATCCAACGATAATGCGGTTTTGCATCGCATCAGCTGGAAATCTCAGCTCATTTCTGATCTGCATGAACAGTCCTATTATTATATCCCGTTCCTCCTCCGACATGTGTAATGCCTCATTTATTCGGTAATCGAAGAATGAAAAATTCTTTATATCCTTTTCAAGGCCTGTTCCCTGCAATATGTCAGGATGAAACAATAGAGCCCAGCCACTCAGATTCACAAGTTTGCCGTTATCTTCCTTTCCTCCTATCTGACCGGGTGCGACGCAGATCAGTGTGCCGTCGGAATAATCGTATTTTCCGGTTCCATAAGTAAGGTCGAAGCCTTCCTCATTCCCTTGTAGAAACAACCCATATACCTCATATCTATTCAGACTATGAGGTACAGGTGACAGTTCACTATAATTTATTACACTTATCAGTTCGTGTGTGTCGGTCTGACCCATCAGTGAACTATAATCAGAAGGCTTGGTCACTTTTAGAATCTTACTCATAACGGGGTATTTTCAACCCTAAAGTTACAAAAAAATTTCGAATATGATAAGACACAAAGAAATTGGCCGGACCCGGTAATAATTGTCATTTTATTTTTCAGATAAAAGACATATCTATTATTTGTAGTTTTGCTTGCGAGGGGTCTTCGCAGGCATTACAGGCGGCAAGATAGTTCTTTAACTCCGTGAAGTCTGTGCCATAACAAAATATCAAGACTATAAATTCTTGTGAGTACAAATTTTTGCGATGATGACTCTGTATCTGATAAAAAACTGAGTTTAGGTTGTCATTGTTGTACACACCGACTTCCTCAACGCCCTGTGAGGATGCGACAGGGATGTCGCCTCACCGGACTCCAATCGTCAGTCCGTGTTCTTCACGCCCGTTCTTGGTTTGGATTTGAGCCGCCACGCCACTCTGCGTTTAGTCACGCCCCACGGGAGCAAGAAAGTGATTTCCTGCGATCATTCCGCAGGCTACATGTACGCCTGCAATCACATACTTGCTCTGTCCGGGGCTCTCCTTACTTAATTTCGGCAATAAATCAAATTTATTGCCGAAATTAAGTATTCTGCCACAATATACATTTTCGTATGTCTGTCGTTCAGTGTCACGCTACGTCACTCACAGCTGACCGTAATATTCTTCAGTATTCTTCGATTTGGACAAAAAGAAAAAATGCTGAAAATCAAGTGATTTCAGCATTTTTACGCGTTTTACCGCTTTGTTAAGTGACCCCGGTGGGGCTCGAACCCACGACCCAATGCCAATTAATAGACACGGTGAGTCAATTGCTCAACCAACGACAAAAAAGGAACCGCTGATGCGATTCCTTTCAGTGACCCCGGTGGGGCTCGAACCCACGACCCAATGCCAATTAATAGACACGGTG
>CAMWUJ010000069.1 GCA_947177405.1 uncultured Porphyromonadaceae bacterium
TTCTAAATATACACATAAATTGGAGGATGGTGATGCAGGCATCACCATCCTCCAATTTATGTGTAATGAAGTTTAAATAACTGTTATAGATTCCCGAGGGATTAGGGGATGAATACTTTGGAAGATTTTCCATCCACCACCTTGATGAATATACCATTCTGCGGATTAGCTACTTCATTCCCCTGAAGGTTGTAGAAACGCACGTTGTTGTGTGTAGAAGTTATTTCAGACACGCCGGTATCGGATCCGCTTTTCTGGTAAGAAATAGGTGAGATATAGAAATATTCAGTGGATCCGACTTTATAATATCTCACGGCACCTGTTACATCGTAGGTGCCGGCAGGTTCAAGTGGCACGTTATAAGTATCCTGGAATTCGTATGTTTTGCCATTTGGAGTGGTTCCAAAGGCTTTAGTATTTCCGGAAGCTGTAGATGTGGTAAATGTGACCTGTTTGAGGGTAAGGACACGATCCACATCCGCACGCGACACTTCTTCAACAATAGGATAAATCACTTCGACCGTCTCAGTAACCTCTTCTGGAAGACCTTGCCATATTTCGCTCCCGTATATTGAGGCATTTGTAGCAATCCATCCTTTGGGAACAATGTCGCCAACCTTATAAATTGTTGTACCGGTGGTGGCTGTGCTTCCCTGATTCTTTATGTTTTCAATATATCCCGGATTTCCTTCTTCATCAAGGACGAAAGCATAAGCTCCATTAGCGAAAGTTACGGTAAGAGGAAAGTCAACCAACACACGATCGAGGTTTTTGGGTGCGAGAGTCAGAAGGTCTTTGAGGTTGGCCCCGCAGGGAATAACGCAGAGTTCATATCTTGCATTTCCCGCAGCGAAAGAATCATTACCCTCGGTCGATGCAGTGATAGTGGTTAAGCCTCCGTTAATGAGAGTTAGTTTTCCTTCGGCATCCACGGTAGCCACATTCTCATTGGAGCTTGACCAGGAGATTGGAAGGTTATTGGGATTGGAGAAGAGGGGAGAGTTGAATTCACGACCTAAGATAGCTTCAGCAGATGCTTCACTGAAGGAGAGGCCGGCTTCCTGTTTGCCCCCCAAATCTTTAGTGTATGAAAGATCGATGGAGTGAATATATCGGGCCATGTAAGTGGCGGGCCATGTTATTGTGAGCGTTTCCGGATCTTCGGAGGAATCCCATGTCCATGTGTAGGCTGCACCTTCATTCTCGGAAGATACCGTTGTGCCATTGAAATCAATATCGAGAGCCAAGAGAGCATATCCGGTCATGGAGATTTTGGCACTTTTGATTTTACCATTAGGAACGGTAAGGGTGATTTTTGTATCAACAGAAGATGAGATGTAAATACCGGCGTTTTGTGCGCTTGCGTTCACAAGTGCGAATCCTTTTCCTGTCCCACCGTTGCGGGTCAGGGAAAAATCTATTCCTTCTTCCGAGAAAGAGAATTCATCGGTGAAGGTCATATCGTTGACTTGTGTGGTGGTCTGGCGTGTAAGACCATACATATCGTTGTCCCCATCGAATACGATAATATGGCTATCGGCGATAGCAGAAGCGGCAGAGAAGGTCACACCGGCAAGTAAAAGTAAAGATTTCTTCATGTGCAAATGATTAAATAGTTTTAGCTTTGAAAGCTTATAGTGCAAAGTTAAACAAAATATTCATTTTTCACAAATTGTAAAGAATCTTCTTGTCACGCAGTCTAACCTCGTTTTTTTTCATTATGTTAATAAGTGAGATTTTTAGGCTTTATTTTCTATAAAATTATTATATTTTATTAATTTTGTAAATAGAACGAAAACTAACAAGCAAAATATAATAAAAGACTACTTAAACCAACAAGCGTATGAAAAAAATTATTACCTTCTCATTATCATTGGCTTTATGCGGTTCGTTATATGCCGATGAGGTGAAAATTTATTCCACCGACTTAGGGGTTCCCGGAGTTAGCGCACCGGAATTGTGCGGACTCGCGATCTCTCCTAATGGTCAATATATATGTGGCGCTTTCGATCAGGGAGTGGCCGTTTTTGGTGCAAATACCCAAACGGGTGCAGTGGAATGGACGGTAGAAGGAGATGGGGGAGGAGAACTCCGCGGTATAGACAACAGCGGATTGGCTATCGGCTTCGGCAGTACAGATGAGGTGGATGAGGGTATTCTCTATTCCGCCGTTACCGGGGAGAGAACCGTAATTCCTGCTCCTGACGGTTATAGATATGTTATGGGAGAGGGCATTACCCCTGATGGGAAGATGATGATCGCTTCGCTTATCGGGAAAAGTTTTTCCGCTTCAGCGGCTTATAAGATTGGAGAAGAGGCCTGGAAGACCCTTTATTATCCTACAGATGAAGAACTTGGTGTGGTGGCCGACAAGTTGCCCTCGGAGAAGATAAGTATGGCAAAACATGTGAGTGGTGATGGAAAGGTGATTTTAGGCTTTTTAGGCAGTTTTGCTGTTCCGGTGGTGTGGACTAAGAACGCTGCAGGAGAGTATGAAATTGACCTGTTCTTTACAAAATATTTGAAAGTGGCCGACACCGACTTATCCGATGAGAGTAAGCCGCTTTTTGGACTTTCAGCTCAGTATCTGAGTCTTAGTGAGAACGGACGTTATGTGTCAATGGTGGGGAAAATTATGAAGTCTGATTCCGGACATTTAGATGTTCCCGTGATATATGACGTGAAGAATAAAGAAATCATTATCTATGATGAGCCTCAACCTCTTGACGAGACAGGATCCGGCCTATGGCCTACCGCTATAGCTAATGACGGAACGTTCATCGGATGTGTGGGGATGCCTTATTTTAACTCTCACGGATCATTTATTATGAAGAGCGGAGAGAAAGTGGCAGAATCATTCAAAGATGCTTTCCCTACATTTGCCGAGACATTGGGGATGTCGGAAAATTTTGGTTTCAATATGCCGGTCGGGATGTCGGAAAATGGAAGATACATCTTAGGATATACATATTATAGCTCGGATGATTATACAAATGAAGGTTATTGGGTGACTTATACTATTGATCGCGGTGAGGGCACAGGAGTAGAGGAAATTGCTGCCGACTCTTCCTCTGCTGAGATAGAGGCCATCTATTCTCTTGACGGTCGTCGTCAGAACGGATTCGCAAAAGGGGTGAATATCGTGAAAATGACCGACGGTTCCACAAAGAAAGTGATGAAATAATATCAATCTTCGTGATAATAAAAAGAAAAGCTCCGGCCGTGAAGGTCGGGGCTTTTCATATTTTCAATAATTCAAATAATAATTATGCTGCTGCAAGGCAGAGGTTTGTGATCCATATCCAAAGCGGACAGAAGCCTATGAACAGGATAACGGAGAGTGTAAGTGAAGATGTACCGGTGGCGACATAAGTGTCGTATTCATCGGCGATAATAATACCTGAGAAAGCGGGGGGAAGAGCAGCTGCCACAACAAGCATCTTAAGGTTCATGGGATCCATCTTGAAGAGGAGACCTAAAATAAGGATTACTGCGGGCATAAGAATCATCTTCATGATTGATCCGAGCACAGCCTGCCAGTTGATCTGAATCTTGATGGCAGAAAGTGTGATACCGGCCGAAAAGACTGCCATTGAGGCGTTAGCCTTTGCTATAAGGTCGAATGAAGGAGAGAGTTCCTTCGGCCATGGAATACCTACCAATACCCATACCACAGCCAGGATAGGAGCCCATGCCACAGGCTGAGCCAATGCGTGAAGCACAGGCTTCCACGCGCTTTCCTTCTTGGTAGATCCCGGATTCTGTTTCTCGAGAGAAGCGTTCATCAGCGAAAGACCTACAGGAATACCGATAGCATTGACCACGATACCCACGATGGCTACTACGAGTGCCACGGCAGGGGAGGTTCCGAAAATAGGCTCCAGCACGGCAAAACCGAGGAATCCGATTGTCGGCGAACCGCTGATCAAGGCCGATACCGCGGCATCGGCGCCGGTGTTCTTCTTAAAACAATATCTGAATACGAAATAGACAGCCATAAACACCGCCATTATACCTACGGCGGAAACTATCGTAAGCTTGATATCTTTGGCCAAATCTTCACGGGAGGCCTGTACGATAGAGACAAACAAAGCGGCCGGCAATGCGAAGTCGAGCACGACTTTATTGAACTTCTTGGAATCCTCACCCGTAAATGCACCTTTCTTACCTGCGATGAAACCGGCAAGCATCACCACGATAATAGGGACTATGGCATATAAAATTACATGAGAAATGCCCATAATTGTGAGTTTTTAATAAAAGCGGTCTTCCACTGCAAAGCAGATGTAAGACCGCTTCGTGAATGTTTTTATAATTATTTTTCCGGATCGATGAGATGATCTTATATCTTTGTTTCCGGAATTACACCGTATAATCAATGAGCGGTGTGGGGTTGAGGTATCCGATATGACCTGATTCCTTGCCGGCGTCAGCAGCGAGCTGAACATCGATAATGGTCGGTTTCTTGGAAGCGATGGCAGCCTTAAGAGTCTTCTTAAGATCGTCAACATTGTCAACATAGAAGCTTTCAGCGCCGAAGGCTTTGCCGAGGAGATCGTAACGTGCATGGATATCAAGAGTGGTAGGAGCCGGAGCATCACCGCCACCGGGGTTGACACCGATACCGTTGTAGATACCTCCATTGTTGAATATCACTACAGTTACAGGGAGTTTATAGCGACAAGCGGTTGCGAAGTCCATACCGGAGAAGCCGAATGCTGAGTCACCCTCTACGGCAACAACACTCTTTCCGGTAGCGACTGCAGCTCCAATCATGGATCCCATACCCATACCCATGATTGACCATGTGGCACAATCGATACGATGACGGGGCAGGAACATATCTACTGCATCGCGGGTATCATCAAGAGTATTGGCACCTTCATTTACAAGGATTACATCCGGATTGGCCTCAAGAACGGGTTTCACGGCAGAAAGAGCACTCCAGTGATTCATGGGAGAAACTTTTGCTGCATCTGCCAGACGAGCCTGGAACTTGGCGTTCTTAACCTGACTTTCCTTCTGAAGAGCAGGAATCCAGGAGGGATCGGTTGACATTGTCTTACCCTTCATTGCAGCAAGGATGCAATCAAGAGATTCGTTGATATCACCTACTACAGGAGCGGCGATAGGCACGTTGCGGTCGATCTCCTCCGGTTCCACATCAAGCTGAATGAACTTGCCGGCAGGGTTCCATTTCCCCTTGCCGAAAGAGAGCATCCAGTTGATACGGGCACCGATCACCATCACAACATCTGCCTCCTCCATGATAGTGGAACGGCAAGAAAGAGCACTCAGCTCACCATTATCCGGCAACAGACCTTTGGCCATTGACATCGAGAGATAAGGAATCTTGTAGGTTTCAACGAGTTCCTTGATCTTATCATCAGCCTGTGCATAAGCGGCTCCCTTACCGAGAAGGATCGCAGGTTTCTTAGCAGAGAGAAGCAATTCGACAGCCTTTTCAACAGATGCCTTGTTAGGAACTACGGGAGCTGCGGGATCCACGGGAGTGAAGAAAAGTTTCTCAGCTTCTGAAGCATCCATAACCTCTGCAAGAGCCGGAGTTGTCATATCGATATAAACACCGCCGGGACGTCCGCTCACTGCAGCACGGTAGGCACGGGCCACTGCCGAAGGAATATCCTTGGCATGACTGCAACGGAATGCCGCCTTGACAAGAGGACGGGCGGTATTGAGCTGGTCGAGCTGCTCATAAGTACCCATATTCATATCCACCATCTGGGGATCGCTTGCACCTGAAATCTGAATCATAGGATAACAGTTCACTGTAGCATTGGCTGTGGCTGTCAGACCGTTCATGAATCCAAGAGAAGAAACTGTGAGAAGTACACCGGGAGTTTTTGTGAGGAAGCCGTGGGTTGCGGCTGCCATACCTGCCTGTTGTTCGAAACGGAAGCCGTAGAAATTCATACCGATCTTCTGCATGGCATAGGCAGCTTCTGTCACAGGGATGCCGACAAGACCATAGACATCCATGATTCCCAATCTCTTAAGCGACTGGGCGAGTATATACATACCCGTTACCTGTTCCGGAAATTCCGGAGCTGCGGGCTTATTAGCGTTTTCCATAATAATCTGATTTTTTGTTTTTAAGGAGATTGGTTTAAGAATAAAGGGCTTTAAGGACATCCATTACCTTAAAGCCCTTAATCCTTGTAATTTACTTTCTGAGGCAATAATTACATTTTGCCGTCAGGGAGAGGTTTTGTTGTACCATTCTTGGCAAACTCATCCATCTGTTCCTGAGTGTAACCCAAAGAAGAAAGAACTTCTTCAGTGTTCTGACCCAGGGCAGGTGCCGGACCGTATGTCGGCTGATAGTTTGACATTGTAAACGGACAACCAACAGTGACAAATTCACCAATCTCACCACCCTGATTGATACGTACGAGGGTATTGCCATCATAAAGCGACTCATCTGTCATGATCTCTTTAGTAGAGAGTACCGGACCAACAGGAACGCCTGCCTTACCGAGGATTTCAGTAACCTCGAACTTGGTCTTGTCGGCAGTCCATTCACCGATACGTTTGTAGATCTCCTGTTTGTGACGATCGCGGGCGTCAGCGGTGTTGAAATCAGGATTGGTAAGCCAATCTGTGAAACCGGTTGCCTGACAGAAGAGTTCGAAATCTTTCTCACCACGCTGGAGGATGACATATACATAGTTGTTGGCATCAACTGCGGAGTCCATATCACCGGCAGGTTTACATTTGTAGGTCCAACCGAGCACGCCGCCGCCTTCGATATTTCCGGCACGAGGCACGCAATCACCAAACTTGCCGTTAGGATACTGCGGGAACTGAGTAAGATAACCGAGCTTGTCAAGAGTGAGCTGGTCACGAGTCTTGATACGGCAGAGGTTAAGACATGCATTGTGCATTGACTGATATACATATACTCCTTCGCCAGTCTTCTCACGCTGGCAAAGAGCGGCAAGCAGACCTATAAGGAGGTGCATACCTGTATTGGAGTCACCAAGAGCGGCACCCGACTGGGTAGGAATATTATAATCTCCATCGAACCATCCTGTGGTGGAGGCAGCGGCTGCTGTCACCTGAGCGATAGGCTCGTATGCCTTAAGATTTGCATATTTTGAAGAAACCGGGAAACCCTTGATGGTACCGTAGATACATTTAGGATTCAA
This sequence comes from uncultured Porphyromonadaceae bacterium, assembly GCA_947177405.1. Classification (GTDB taxonomy): domain Bacteria; phylum Bacteroidota; class Bacteroidia; order Bacteroidales; family Muribaculaceae; genus Lepagella. The sequence continues at coordinate 7,170 of CAMWUJ010000069.1, forward strand.
TTTGTGAACCTCTTCCCATGAGAAGCCCAATTTATCCATTGCTCCCGGGTGAAGGTTTTCTACGAAAATATCAGCTTCCTTGATAAGCTTTGTAAGAATCTCCTTTCCATCAGGAGTCTTGGCGTCAAGAGTCAGAGACTTCTTGTCGGAGTTGAGCTGAAGATAATAGTAAGAGGGGAGATCAGGGTTGAATTGAAGTTCCTTACGAGTTGCGTCGCCTACTCCGGGACGTTCGATTTTAATTACGTCTGCTCCGAGCCATGCGAGCATTTGAGTACAAGAAGGTCCTGACTGGACTTCAGTGAAATCCACTACTTTGATTCCACTAAGTGGTGCTGTGTTCATAATATTTTTAAGATTTTAATAAATAATTCAAGTAAACTTCTATCGCGACAAATCATCAAATGAAGAATTTTGGGTTTGGTATATTCACCCTGATAGTTCAAGAGGAGAGGCTTAAAATTACTCGGGTTGTGACCCGGGGGGAATCGCCTGTTGTCGTTCTTAAAGCTTTCGATAATAAAACAAGTGCCTCCCTTTAAAAGTTAGAGGCACTATACGAGATTAAACATATTTTAACAATTAGGGCTTAACATCTTGATCGGGCGAAGGCGCCTGTGATCAATGCGGCTGCCGCTCCCACCATAATGAGGGGAATCAACGTGATGAGGATATCAATTGGATCGACCATAACGGGATAAGAACGCACCACTAACGTGCCCGGGTCGCCCTGGAGAGTGATGAAGCCGTAATGCTGTTGGAGGATACAGAGGATAAGACCGATTATTATCCCTGCAAATCCACCCACGCTTGTCACAAATATGGATTCCCACCGGAATACAGAGGATATTCTGCCACGCGACATCCCTATTGCTCTCATGGTTGCCATAGACCGGTCTTTCTCTATTACCAGCATCGATAGTGAAGAGATGATATTAAATGATGCTATCACCAGAATGAAGAAAAGCAGCAGGAAAGTGACCCACTTCTCAATGGAAATCATCCTGAAATTCATCTCCTGTTGACGCAGCCGGTCTTTTACAATGAAGCGTGGGGTCTTGGCATCCACATTCAGCTTCCGGTTAATTGTCTTTGCAAGATCTTCTGATGTTATTCCGGGCCGGGCTTTCACTTCGACCGCTGATGATTCAAGGTCGTATTGGAGTAGGTCGCGGGCAAGGTTGATATCCACCACAATGCGATTGTCATCGAAATCCGATTGATTCGACCTATACACCCCTACAGTCAGTATAGAGTCCCGGAGAAACGAGGCAGTGGGGTTGGCCAGATTTACCCTTCCCTCCCTTCGTGGAGTGAAGAGGAGAATACGGCTACCGGGATTTGCAGTGAGTCGAGCCGCCGCCCCAACCGACAGGATGGCGCGATGGTCGGAAACGAAAATATCATCCTCATCATCCCGGCTGCCATCATTGATGAGGGTTGCTTCACGTTCTGCCTCTTCGGCAGGGAGAGAATCTATTATGAGAGAATTTAGAGCGGTAAGTTCGGGATACTCTTTGAGATCCACACCTTTTATAGAAACCGGGGTCTCGCGTCCCTCGTATATGGCCAGAGCATTCTCAAGAATTGTGGGGGTGGCGCGTTCCACCTCCGGCATATTCTTGAGAATATCGGCCACGGAGTCTCCGTTTGCGAAAACTTTTCCGGAGGCCGGAGCCACCATCACATCAGGTGTGAGCGTATCAATTCTCTCGGCAATCACCGACTTGAAGCCGTTGAATACCGAGAGAACGCAGATAATAGCAGCCGTGGCTACGGCTATTCCACATATTGATACCGCCGAGATCGCACCAACGGCACTATGTGATTTTTTAGAATGAAGATAGCGCCAGGCTATCCCGGCGGATAGGGGAAATCTTTTCATACAGGGGATCTGAAGGTCAATCCTCTTTTACGGCCGAATCCGATGAAAGGAGACGGTCGATGTTGTCAATATAATCGAGAGAGTCGTCAAGATAGAATTGCAGATCAGGGCATTTGCGGAGTGTCGTCTTCACGGCCTGTGCCAATTCATATCTCACGGTCTTTGACTGTTTCTGAATGTTGAGTAGGATTTCCTGCGATTTTTCCGGTGGGAAAATACTAAGGTATGCCTTCGCGATGCTGAGATCCGGAGATACTCTTACGGCGCTTACCGATACCAGAACGTTACCCATCGCCGCTGTCTGGCGGCGGAAAATCTCACTAAGTTCCTTTTGTATAAGTCTTGCTATTTTTGCTTGTCTTTTTCCTTCCATAATAATCAATTTGTTTATCTTTTCTATGAAGTCGTTTAAACTTCTTTATTAATATTAACCAATTCAAGTAGATTTCGTTTAACTGTAGAGTCGAGAAAACTTCTACTTAAATTTTTCGTATGATGGTGAGACCGTCGCGAAGAGGCAGGATCACTTTTTCAACCCGAGGGTCGTTTTTCACCATCTCATTGAATGCTATTATTTCACGGGTATGTGCCGAATGTTTCTCTTCCGGCTCTGTGACATGACCATCCCACAAAGTATTGTCGGCAATGATAAAGCCTCCGCTACGGAGAAGGGGGAAAGTGATCCGGTAGTATTCACGATATTCCCTCTTGTCGGCATCTATGAATATGAGATCCAATGATTCCCGGGGCCACTGACCTATTTCCTTTGCCGCATCGCCGATATGGAGAGTGATTTTCTTTCCATGCGGAGAGGCTGCGAAAGCCTCCCTGATGAAATCCTCCAGCTCGTCGTCGATCTCAAATGTATCAAGCCTTGCGTCTTCATCCATCCCCTCGGCTATGCAGAGGGCGGAATAACCTGAAAAAGTTCCGAGTTCAAGGGCATGTCGGGGCTTTATCATTTCAACAAGCATTTTAAGTAGCCTCCCTTGAATATGCCCCGAACACATGCGTCCGTTTATGAGTCGGATGTTGGTTAGTCGATCAAGGTGCCGGAGGTTTTCGGGTTCGGCATCGATATGGTCGCGAATATATGCTTCGAGCAGATTGTCCATAATGAATTAAAGACTCAGATCTTTAGGTCAATATTGTTGAGATGAATCAGATGAGTCACCCCCAAGATGTATCCATTGATTCCGGCGCCGGCAATCACAGCCTCCACGCAGGGAGCGGTGACAGAAGTGTGGCGAAACTCCTCCCGGGCGTGAATATTGGAGATATGCACTTCCACAGCGGGCTTCAATCCCTTGATGTCGCGAAGGGCATCGGCAATGGCATAGGAATAGTGTGCATAAGCACCCGGATTTATAACAATGCCCTTCACTTTGGAATCATCACGCATGGCTTGCAGGAAGTCGATTATCTCTCCCTCGTGGTTAGATTGGAAAAATATGAATTCATGAACGGGAAAATTTTTTTGCAGGTTATCCATTATGTCGTTCAATGTTTCAGATCCGTAGATTTCAGGATCACGCTTTCCCAGAAGATTGAGATTAGGTCCGTTGATTATCGCTATAGTCATGGCGGATCAATTATTAGTAGTTAAAGATAATAATTCGGGGTTAGGAGAGAAGTATATTATATACAGTATATATGGAGAAGTATATAATGAAAAAGAGCAGCAGGAAACCTAAGTTTACGCTACTGCTCTTCCTCTCTCCTCAGCGGTGCGGACGGGACTCGAACCCGCGACCCCATGCGTGACAGGCATGTATTCTAACCAACTGAACTACCGCACCAAACTGCGTCTTATAAAAGAAGCGAATCGAATTGTTCGATTTGTATAATCCTTTTCGATTGCGGATGCAAAGTTAGAAATTTAATTTCAATCCTGCAAATTATTTCGATAGAAATTTTAGAAATAATTTTTTTTGATTTTTTTTGCTGAAAAATTTGGAGGGTTCGAAAATAAGTTGTAACTTTGCACTCGCAATCGGGAAACAAGCTATGGTGCGATTCCTGAAAGCATCATTCGGGGTGTAGCTCAGCCCGGTTTAGAGTACGCGTCTGGGGGGCGTGTGGTCGCAAGTTCGAATCTTGTCACCCCGACTGAGTGAAAGAGGTTTCAACTAATGTTTGAGGCCTCTTTTTATTTTGCATTGTCCATTAAAAAGAGATCTCCGAAGTGAACCACTTAGGAGATCTCTTTTGCTATTATAAAGATTTAGTAATCAGTAGGATTCAGATTCATTGGGGAAATCACCGGATTTCACATCCTCGATATACCGACTCACTGCGTCGGTCATGATACCGGCCACATCAGCGTAGCGACGCAGGAATCGTGGTGAGAAGCCTTGATTGATTCCAAGCATGTCGTGCATCACAAGCACCTGTCCGTCGCATCCGCCTCCGGCTCCTATGCCAATCACCGGTATTGTAAGTTCGTCAGCCACACGCGTGGCAAGATCGGCAGGAATCTTCTCCAGTACGATGGCGAAGCAACCGAGCTCCTCGAGGAGTCTCGCATCCTCTATGAGCTTGTTGGCCTCCGCCTCCTGCCGGGCACGAACGTTGTAGGTGCCGAATTTATTTATGCTTTGCGGGGTGAGCCCGAGATGTCCCATCACGGGAATTCCGGCGCTCAATATCCTTTCTATAGATTCCCGTATTTCTGAACCACCCTCCAGCTTTACGGCCTCGGCATGACTCTCCTTCATAATCCTGATGGCGGAGGCGAGAGCTTCCATCGGGTTTCCCTGGTAGGAACCGAAGGGGAGATCCACCACTACCAGAGCTCGGTTCACACCTTTGATCACGGATTTGCCATGATATATCATCTGGTCGAGCGTTATGGGAAGGGTGGTCACGTTTCCCGCCATCACATTGGAAGCGGAGTCGCCCACCAGTATTACATCGATACCTGCGTTGTCGATAATCTTTGCTGAAGAATAATCATAAGCAGTCAGCATAGATATTTTTTCTCCACGCTGTTTCATTTCCGTGAGGCGGCGTGTTGTCACTTTGCGGGTGTTGTCGGTTGTGTTTGTTGACATTTCTTATTATTTATTATCCATTTTATCCCTCTTTCACAGGGCTGAAGAGGATTGATGGAACGTGAAAACGAGCGCAAATTTAGCAAATAAAAGCAAAAGAATAAAGTCTTGTAAACAAAATAAGATAAAAAATTGATGAGTTATATTTGATTACTAAAGGAAATAATAGTAATTTTGTGGACGTTTATATAAAGCGCGACGTCATGATCTATAATTAAAGGGTAGAAATTAGGAAAGATCATTTCTTGGTACCCCCTTTTATGACCTGACACATCAGTATGAACTATTGGATAAACAATTATATCATCATCATAGCTGTGGCGATACTTCTCGGGGCCTTTTTGATTCCGAAGATATTGCACATAGCCTATAGACTGAAGCTTTACGATGAGGCCAACGACCGTAAAATCCATGTCGGGGCTGTTCCTCGTTTAGGGGGTATCTCATTTCTTCCGTCAATAGGAATCGCTTTTTGTATCGGTGTTGGGGTGAATCTGCGGTTATTTGGAAATATCATGACCGAAGAGATTGAATCCTCTTTGGTCAGCCTAATGTATCTTGCTTCAGCTCTTCTCATAATCTATATGCTCGGTATCACCGACGATCTTGTAGGGGTGAGATACCGTAGCAAATTCCTCTTCCAGATCCTTGTAGGAGTGCTTATCGCTTTTTCCGGCTTATGGATTGATAATCTTTTCGACTTCCTTTGGATCGGACCGGTGTCGCCGGTGGTGGGATGGCTGCTGACAATTTTCCTTGTGATTTATGTGCTCAATGCCATCAATCTTATAGATGGTATCGATGGATTGGCTTCAGGTCTTAGCATAGTGGCTTTGGGGTGGTATTCAATAATATTTTTCGAAGTCGGAGATTACATCACGATGCTCCTGGCCGGAGCTGCGATAGGCACACTCATACCGTTTTTCATATATAATGTGTTTGGGAAGGTGTCTCGTCAGACAAAGATATTTATGGGGGACACCGGTTCGCTCACCGTAGGATTGATAATAGTCTATCTCACGGTAAAGGTGGCCCATATCCCGGCTGATACCTCGGGTTGTTGCCCTAATCTTTTCATACTTGCCACTGCTCCCCTTATCATACCATGCTTCGATGTTGTGAGGGTTTTTATCCATAGAGTAAGAAAACGTCGTAACCCCTTTCTCCCCGACAAAGGTCATATTCATCATAAGCTTCTTGCGATAGGGCTCCCTCAAGGATGGGCGTTGGTGGTGATAATGATATGTGATATCGGCTTTATTGTCATCAATTATTTGTGCAGCATATCAATCGAGCCTACATGGATAATTCTGGGCGATATCGTGATATGGACCGGCATCAATTTATTGCTGACTTCCGCCATCCGGCGTCGCGAACAAGCAACCGGGAAGGAATTATATAATTAAAAGATAGAAACTAACAGGATAATGAATACACGACATACATTCACAACTGTGATGGCGGCAATGCTTATCTTGCTGCTTACAGGCTGCAAGACACCGGAAAAGATAGCATATTTTCAGGATACCGATCCCAATACAATCATAGAGATGGTGGCCGAGCAGCCTATAACTGTACGCCCGGGCGATCACTTGTCGATAATAGTAAAGTCAAAGGATGCAGCTATTTCCAACCTGTTTAATCTTCCTGTTTATTCCAGTCGCATAGGCGCGGGAGGGTCTCCTAACGGAAATACGGTGCAGATGAATTCCTACACTGCCTCCGGTTCTGACGGGATAGCCTCATATATTGTTACTCCCCAAGGAGATATCGACTTCCCTGTATTAGGCACTCTTCATGTGGCCGGGATGACCCGCAGCGAGCTTTCGGGCTATATAAAGGGTGAGTTGATGGGGCGCCAGCTCGTGAAAGACCCTACGGTAGTGGTTGATTTCCTCAGCACCGGAGTGGATGTGCTCGGAGATGTGAAGACTCCCGGTCGTTACGACATGAATAAGGATAAGCTGACTGTGCTTGAAGCCATATCGCTCGCCGGAGACCTAAATGTGACCGGTCAGCGTGAGAATGTGAAAGTGCTCCGTCAGCAGGATGGAAAGCTCTACACATATACACTCAACCTTACCAATACTGCCACCCTTGTAAAGTCGCCGGGCTATTATCTGCAGCAGGGTGATGTGGTGTATGTGGAGCCTAACGATATGCAGAAACGAGCCTCAACTGTCAACGGAAACAATGCCTTGAGCGTGGGTTTCTGGATTTCGGTGGCATCATTGCTCACATCGGTGGTAACTACTCTCGCGGTTTTCATTAAGAAATAAGGCCTTAAGAAATATCCTTTAAAAGGACTTTGATGGAGGCAAATCCTTAATAGAAATCAGCGAGAAGCAATAAAATTGAATAAAAAACGTCTTTTAAAATAAACGAAACAGCCTTAGATTCCGTCAGAAAAAGAAACTTTACCGACGTAATGGAAATGGAAGAATCAGCAAATAATATAACATCCGGGAAGAAAGAAGATATTACTTTCAGTGACTATCTGGCGAAATGCCGTTCAAAATGGCTTTGGTTTTTTATATCGCTCGTAGTCTTTTGCGGTATAGGTCTGCTTTATGTGCTTCGTCAGCAACCGGAGTATTCGCGCAATATGGAGATTCTTGTGAAAGATGAGGATGGCGGAGACCCCATGAGCAGCATAACCAGCGCGTTCTCATCTTTCGGATTTGGCGGAGGAAAGGCCAATGTATATAACGAGATAATTTCTCTTTCCTCTCCTGCAATCATGTATGAGGTGGTGGAAAAACTCAATCTCAATATGAATTATATTCAGAAGGGAACTTTTCATGGCACCACCCTCTACAAGAATAACCTTCCTTTCACTGCTCTGCTTGCCGACTTAGGACAACAGCAGGCTGGAGGTTTCCGTGTGGACTATTATCCTAACGGAGATGTGAGGTTGTATAAGTTCTACAAGAATCAGGATGGAAAGGTGATCAAGTATGATAAGGAGGTCAAGGCCAGAATTGATGGAAAGGCAATACGCACTCCTATAGGAAGAGTGGTGCTCACTCAGAATCCTGAATATGTGCCCGATGGAAAAAAACGCAAGACAGAGACCATCTATGTGGCCCATTCCGGTATGCAGGATGCTGTGGAGCTTTATAACAGGAAACTACATGTGGATCTGGCTAATATCGATGCTGAGGTGATCGATATGACCATTAAGGATTCTTCCATCGAGAGGGCTCAGGATATTCTGAATACAGTGCTTGAAGTCTATAATCAGAACTGGATGGACGACAAGAACCGTATAGCGGTGGCTACATCCAACTTCATTGATGAACGTCTGAAGATAATCGAGAGTGAGCTCGGTGTGGTTGATAATGACATATCCCGATATAAATCCGAACATCTTGTGCCCGACTTGAAAGAGGCTGCAAAGCTCAATATGGAGCAGAATGCCAAGCTTACTAATGAGATGCTCAAGCTTAACAACGAGCTTGCGATGGCCGGATATGTGAAAGACTATGTGACCAATCCCTCCAATATGAACAATGTGATACCGGTCAATACAGGTATCGGCAGCACACAGCTTGAAGCACAGATAGCTTCTTATAATAGTTTGTTGCTCACGCGTAATAATCTTGTTCAGAGTTCTTCGGAAACCAACCCGCTGGTGCTTGACTATGATGCCCAACTGCGTGGTCTGAGAGAGGCTATCGTAAGAAGTATTTCATCCCATGTGACAGGTCTGCAGAGTAGCATAGAGAATATGAGAGGAGCTAAAAGCAGCACGGAAGGACAGTTGTCATCCGGTCCGACTCAGGCCAAGTATCTTCTCAGTGTGGAGCGTCAGCAGAAAGTGAAGGAATCCCTCTATCTTTTCCTTCTCGAAAGAAGGGAAGAAAATGAATTGACACAGACTTTCACCGCATATAATACAAGAGTGATAACTCCCCCTACCGGCTCGTTGACTCCTGTATCGCCCAAACGCAATCTGATACTCGGGGTGATGTTCATGCTTGGATTGTTATTGCCGGCCATCTATATCTATTTCGCGCTTGTGTCGGATAATAAAGTGAGAGGTCGCAAGGATATCGAACGTATGGCCACTCCCTTTGCCGGAGAGATTCCGTTTGTGTCGCGCAATAAGCGCAAAGGCTTGCGCAAGGGGAAAGCCGGAAAGGTAAGTAAAAAAGGTAAATCACTTGAAAACGTTGTATTGGCTGTCAGAGAGGGCAGCCGTGATGTGGTGAGTGAATCTTTCCGAATCGTGAGAGGAAGCATAGATTCGATGGTGAAGCATCAGCCCACTAATGTCATCATGCTCACTTCGTTTAATCCAGGCAGTGGCAAGTCCTTCGTGGGATTCAATCTTGCAGCTTCTTTCGCCTTAAAAGGGAAGAAAGTGCTGCTGATTGACGGTGATTTGCGTCATGGATCTGTTTCGCAGTTTGTGGGGATGCCATCGAAAGGATTGACCACATATCTTGAGGGATCCACAGATAATTGGCGTAGTCTCGTGAAGGAGGTGCCTGAAATGCCGGGTGTCTATGTGTTGCCGATTGGTCATCGTCCTCCTAATCCGGCTGAATTGCTTGAGAATGAGAGAATAAAATCATTGTTGGATGAGTGTAGAGAAGAATTTGATTATGTGTTCCTTGATTGTCCACCCGTAGATATTGTGGTTGATACCCAGATACTGGAGAAATATGTGGATCGCACAATTTTCGTGATCCGTGCCGGTCTGTTGGAAAAACGTGCCATTGCCAATATCGACGATCTTTACAAGAGCAAGCGATTCAAGAATATGTGTATAGTGCTTAATGGCGTTGATTCCGAACACAGCCATAGTCAGACCTATGGTGGTGGCGGATACTACGGTGCGGATTGATAATATTGATAATTAAGATCGCGGATTGATAATTTAAATAAATAGAATATGTGGCCATTTTCAAGTGTAGATAAGATAGAGAAATCAGGATTACTCAATGGTTTCACCGATTGGCATTGTCATATTCTTCCCGGGGTGGACGATGGTGTGAGGACTATGGATAAATCATTATCCATCCTCGACAGGTATGAGGAGCTGGGTGTGAAAAAAGTATGGCTCACTCCCCATATCATGGAGGACTATCCCAATACTCCAGAGTCACTCCGCGCGCGCTTTGAAGAACTGAAGCAGAACTATAAAGGCAATATCGAGCTGCGGCTTGCGGCTGAGAATATGCTTGACTCCCTGTTCGAGGAACGTCTGGAGAAAAATGAATTTCTTCCAATTGGGGAGGAGCAGCGTCATCTGCTTGTAGAGACCAGCTATATGAATCCTCCTTACGGAATGGACGAGATGATGCGTCGTGCCATGTCGATGGGATATACCCTCGTACTTGCTCACCCCGAACGCTACAGATATATGGATGAGGATGATTACCGTGATCTGAAGGCAAAAGGGATTGTGTTTCAGACTAATCTTGTATCATTGGTGGGAGGTTATGGAGAGACTGCACGTAAAAAAGCGGAATGGATGCTCAAGGAGGGAATGACAGATCTCTTGGGCAGCGATCTTCACAGACTTGAATTCTTCAACGAAAGTATTGCCCGTGCTCCCAAAAAGAAAGCTGTTCTTGAAGGTCTTGTCCGTGTGGCAAATGGTGACGGCATTGCCTGATGAATCCTTGAATTGACCCAAGATAATTTTCACAGTTTCCCGGTAAGGATCCGGCCTTTGATGAAAAGGTCGTTAACAGGATTTCCGAACGTATAACCATTATCAAAGAACAGGCTCAATCTCCCCCTCATACTATCCTTGTATTCTGCTATTTTTCTTGTGGCCTCAAGAGCTTCAGGATTCATGTAGCGTCCGGTCTTTTCAATCAGTTCCCGGGCTAACCTTAGCCTTAGGTTAATAAAATCGGGATGAAAGAAATGAGAAAAACGCCGCTTCCAGATATCAAGGATAGACCTTTTATTCCCTATCTGATTTGAGGAGTGCTGACGATACAGGATGTGGGGTGTGGAATCAAAAACTACCTTACCGCAAAGCACGGCAATTGAGTAGCACCATAGGTCATGAGCCACATTCATCTCCGGAATGGCCCGGCTTACAATTTCCAATAGCGATCTGTTAAACACCACTGTGCATCCGGTGGCATAGTTTCGGCATAGAGCCGATTTATATGTGATGATCGGTTTTCTCTTTATAGTTGGCCCTGAATTCACTCCATCCTTATAATAAAAAAGATTTGAGCAATATAAAGCCGGGATACTTTCATATTGCTCCAGTGACGAGACTCCTGCAGCTAATTTTTCAGGTAACCAGATATCGTCCTGATCGGCGAATGAAAAATATGATGCCTCGTGATAATTGGCCGAAGCATAAGTGATCAGATAAAAAAAAGATTTCTGCCATCCTATATTCTCACCCTGGATAATCTCGAAATTATCCGGAAAATTTTTCCTGTAGTCGTGAAGAATATCTAATGTATTATCCGAGGATCCGTCATCCCGGACAATTATCCTGACACTGATATTTTCTTGTGACAGGATGCTGTCTAATTGTTCTTTCAGATAGCTGGCGCCATTATAAGTGGATAGCAGAACGATACATTTTTTA
>CAMWUJ010000070.1 GCA_947177405.1 uncultured Porphyromonadaceae bacterium
AAAGTTAAAAACTCCTGTATAAAAGGAAAACGGTTTTACCGTTTTCCTTTTATTTTTTTCATTAAAATTAAAAAAAAGGATAACTTCATGAACCAATTCGGATAATGTATGTTATTATTAATGAAAAGACGAACTAAAATAACGTTAAGTTCGTTTTCGGAGAAACACAGGGTAATTTTTTAATCGGAAGAAAAAGAAAGACACGGATATGAAAAAGAAAATACTGGATACACTCAAGGATGCATTTGACCGTCTCGCAGGTTTCGGAAATAATAATTTATCACTGAATCCCGTTCCGGTGAGAGTAAACAATCGTTTTGGAAGAAACTTCTGACATATAATAAACAAAGATAGAACTGGCGGCTTAAAGGCCGCCTTGTTTCATTATATCTGAAAACATACAGAAAAATTATCATTAATCCAACAATGAAGCTCCATCACAGTCATGATGAAAATTTAAGTAATCTTCTATCCGTATCTTCTTTTCAGGAGAGTAAGGCAATTCGACATATCGTAATTTTAGGATGCATTGTCAATGCTCTCCTGATGGGTCTGAAGCTGGGAGTAGGGTATTGGGGACATAGTGATGCTCTTGTAGCCGATGGCTTTCATTCATTGAATGATTTTGCTGCCGACCTTCTGATGCTTCTTTTTATCGGAATCTCATTCAGGCAACCAGACAGTAGATATTCTTATGGATATGGAAAATATGAGACATTCTCAACTGTCTTAATATCTATTTTTCTTTTTTTTGTATGCTGGCATATCACTCATGAGGCTATTGAATCCATTAAGGATTACTTATCCGGTGAGGTATTGCCTCAACCGGATATATGGACTGTTGTTGTGGTGGTATTCTCGATGTGTGGAAAGGAATTTCTTTATCGTTTTTACCGTAATGGGTCGAGAAAGACCGGAATAACTGCCTTATTTACTAATGCATGGCATCATAGAAGCGATGCATTAGCTTCCGTGGCAACTTTAATAGGAGTATCATTCTCCCATTTCTTCGGTCGCTCCTGGAGGATTTTGGATCCTTGTGCCTCTCTTGTTCTTGTAATTTTCATATTTTATGCTTCCTTAAGAATGTTCATACCCGCATTTCTCGAACTAATGGACCGATCCCTGCCGAATGATATGCAACAAAAAGCCTCTGAAGTCATTGCCTCTACAAAAGGTGTGAAAGCTTTGATAGAGTTGAAAAGCAGGAGAAACGGCCATTTTATAGTTTTCGATATAGTTATTGCTGTTGAGAAAAAAATCTCTGTTGAGGAGGCTCAGATGATAGTTGGTCAAGTGCAGGATAATTTAAAGAAAGTCTTTGGTGATCATATTATGATTGGTGTAACAACATTCCCATACTCCGGATATCCGGAAAGTAAGTAAACCCGGAGTTGTTTCATATTTTATGATTGACAATATAATTTATCAAGACAGAATATATTTGAATGAAGGGTTCTTATAAAGAAATTTGGAATTTAAATTTTATATTTATAAATTTGTGTGATAAATTTTAACCCTATTTAGTATATAAATGAAAAAAATTGCTATTTTTGCTTCCGGTAATGGTTCTAATGCTGAAAATATTATCAAGTTTTTCCAATCTGATGATTCAGACATAGAAGTGGTATTGGTGATATGCAATAGAAAAGACGCAGGAGTTTATGAAAGGGCTCATAGGTTGAACACTGAGATTCTTTATTTACCCAAATCATCTATAAATGATGAGAATGTTTTGATGCCTATACTGGAAAAATATAAGATAGATTTTATTGTTCTTGCGGGATTTATGCTTATGATTCCTTCTTTTATATTGTCAAGATTTCCTAATAGCGTGATAAACATTCATCCCTCTTTGCTTCCGAAATATGGTGGTAAAGGTATGTATGGGAAATTTGTTCATGAAGCGGTGGTTGCAGCAGGAGAGAAGGAGAGTGGGATTACTATTCATCGGGTTACAGATAAATGTGACGAGGGAGAAATAATATTTCAAACTTCTATTCCCGTATCAAAGGAAGATACTCCTGAATCAGTGGAACAAAAGATTCATAGGCTTGAAAAGGAATACTTTCCTAAAGTAATAAAGCATACTATTTTACTTAAGAAATAGATTTCATTTAATGAAAGTGCTGGGTAAGAAGGTAATGTTGGGCTTTCTGGGCTCATTGTTATTGTCGAGTTGTGTAATTAAGGAAGGGAAGAGTGGGGGGGAGACTACATTATCAGGGCTGGATCCTGCTTACTTCACTACTGTAATTGATGGAGATACCACCAGACTCATAATTCTTGAAAATAAGAATGGGATGGAGGTTTGTCTGTCAAATTACGGAGCACGTATTGTGTCTATGATGGTACCGGACAAAGAGGGGAAGCCCGTTAATGTAGTATTAGGCTTTGACAGTATTCAAGCATATTTCCCCGAAGTTAAACTACCAAAGCTTGGCGGCACACTCGGTAGATATGCCGGCCGAATAGGGTATGGCCGGTTTATACTTGAGGGGGATACAATAGATGTGACAAAAAATGATTTCGGACATTGTCTTCATAGTGGTTCGGAAGATGGCGACAAAGGATGGCAATATAAGATTTTCAAAATAGCTGAGAAAAATGACAGCAGCGTATTGATGACTTTTGTTTCCCCCGACGGGGAAAACGGATTTCCGGGAAGTATCAAGGCAAATATAAGATTCACTCTAACTCAGAATAATTCACTGAGGATTAATTATAGTGCTGTTACCGATAAGCCTACTGTGATTTGTCTGTCAAATCAATCATACTTCAATCTTTCAGGTGATCCTGATAATAGTGTCACAGATCAGCGGTTGAATATAAATGCATCTTCTTATCTGCCGGTTGACAGCACAAGACTTGTAATAGGAGAGATTTGCTCTGTGGAGGGAACCCCTCTTGATTTCAGGGAGGAAAAAAGTATCGGAAGAGATATCGATAACGCATGGAATGAACAGATACGTTATGGAAGAGGATATGACCACGCTTTTATTCTTGATACGAGAGGAGACTTAACGCAAAAAGCTGTAAGTTTATATTGTAAGAAAAGCGGTGTGGAAATGAATATATTCACTACGGAGCCGGCTATTCAATTCTATTCCGGAAACTTCTTATACAGTTCTTTATCAAGAAAGCAAAACGAAAATTTTTCACAGAGACATGGCCTTAGTCTCGAACCTCTTCATTATCCTGATTCTCCGAATCATCCCGAATGGCCAAATGTTATTCTATTGCCCGGAGAGGAATATAATTCCACCACTATTTATTCATTCAGATGTAGATAATTAAAGCTGCAAAAGTGAGAATATTTAAGACTCCATCCGCTTAAATCACTTTTGCAGCTTTATTTATAAATCAAGATTAATAGTATCCAATATAATAAGAGCATCCTCCCTTTTTAAACCAGATTTCTCTAAAATAGGCAAATCGGAAAGGAAAGCGTGACGGAAATCAGAATGATCGTTGATAGCAGCTTTCTTATAGGAGATACGAGCATTTCTGAAATCTCCTTCCAAAGCATAGAGGTGACCGATATTAAGATAATCAGAGGGAATAGGAGATGAAGCAAGAATCTTATCATAATATTTATGACTCTTCTCAAAACTCTTATTTAAAAATTCACACCATGCTATCGCTCTTAGGATTGTGGGGTTATCCGGATCTATATAATTGGCATGATAGTAGAAGGAGAGGGCCTCATCAATACTGTCTGTCTCCATTGCACAAAATCCGGCATTTACCAACAGCTGCGCATTATCAGGATCATTCTCAAGAAGCCGCTTGTAATAAGCAAGAGCTTTTGAAAAGTCTTTGTTCTGTTTGCTTACATAGGCGAGTCGTTTAAGTAGCCACTTGCTTGGCGTTTTGAGAAGTTCGGCTTTGCTATAAGCTTCAAATGCTTGTTCATAAAACTTCATTGACTGATAGCAGAATCCTATCTTCTCCCACAAAGCGTAATCATCTGATTGTTCGTCAAGTAGGAGATTGAACAAAGAAAGAGCTTCTGAATAAAAACCTCTTGTGAAATAAAATTCTCCAACAAGAGACACTATCTCCTGATTGAACATTAAGGGCCCCACAAGCGGAAGGTCAAGGAAATTAAATGGATTCTTGAAAGGATCATTAAATCCTTCTTTCTTTCTGAAAAGCTTGAAAAATCTATATAGATCGCGAATCACTTTTGTGGTTTCTTCATCAAATTCGGGTGCTGAGGAAGAAAGACTCTTTTCCTTAATTTCTTCGGAAAGCTGATCAAACTGTGCTTCAAGCTGCATCAGCATCATGTCTTTCTGAGATTCCGGCATTTTGCTCATAGCAATTGCCAAAGAATATTTGTCAGAATCGCACACTCCCTTACCAATCTCCAACACCTTTTTTATTATCCTTTTATCCTTATCACCTCCTTTTATAGTAGAATGAGAAGTATAAAAGGGCAGGAACCAGTTAGAAACCGTGTTGAAAAAGGAAAATTGTTTTAGATTTGAAAATGCGACCATCATGAGATCTGCCCCTTCATTCTGCATCTCGCTGAGTTCCTGCATCTTCTGAGTAAGACCCGACTTATTGAGAATCTCTTCCCATTCAGGATTGTTTTCCATTATACCGGCATCGAGAGAATCAACATTCCCCTCTCTCATTTTTTTCAGAATATCAGGACGAAGTTTCATCAGCTCCGGCATCACTTCATCTTTCATCTTATTGGCTACACGCTCCGTGTCGCGCGTGCGGATAATAGCCATAACGATCTCCCGGACTCTTCGGTAAGTTATCAAAGAATCCTCCATCAGTTTAAGACGAATAAGAATGGAGGGTATTTTTTTGATTCTTTCCGAATGTCTTGCAATAGAGAAAACTATGCCTACAAGCGCACGTGCACTTATGGTTTCAGATAGAGAGGCATCATAAATATCCAGAAGCGCTTCAAATTTATATTTATCGAAATATGAATTAAGTGCGAGAGTCAGTGCACTTATCACATGATAGGAGAGAATATTATCATAATTTCCGGATATTACAATTCTCGAAGCACTCCGGGCAATTTTCTTATCACCTAACGAGATCCATACTAAATTAAAGATTGCAGATCTAAGTTCTTCTAATTTCTCAATAAATCCGGTTGCATCATTATCTACGGAGGCAGCAAGTGAATATTCAGAATATACTCGGCCGTAGTCACTTAAAAGAGTTTCTATATCTGAATGTTTAAGATTTTGATATCTTAAAGTCTCAGAATAAGAGTCCGAGGAATCGGAAGAAAGGATCTTTCGTTCTAATTTATCGGTTATCGTCCGAAGAGTATCAATGGTGTCGGCGTAAACAGACGACCGGGATTCATCCGGACGATTGTCAATCAGATATGAGGCCATATATTTGTAGGTCTCCAATGTATTTTTTATTTCATCGAGTATTCTGAAATCTTTTTGGGTTTCGGCTATACCATTAAGATTCTTGATTGAAGTGGATATATCATAGTTATCAAGGAGATTCCTGGTTTCCCTTATTTTTTTGATCAAATCGCTATTCTGCATAACTCATTCGGCTAAACACATTAAAACAATAGTGATTCATAAGGATTTCTACTTCTGAATCACTATTATTATAACAAATAATAAGCCAAATATATCGAATTCTAAAAGTTTACACCGAATTGAAGTTGAGCCATCCAAATATAATGGGTATCAAGACGTGAAATATAGTCTTGATGTTGTTTATTAAAATATCTATAGCCTACTCCTACGATAATATATGATTTCGCTTTCTTGGTCTGAGATAAATTTATTCCACATCCCACGGCTGAGTTATAATCACCAAACATAGGAGAGTTGTCCACAGTGTTGAAGGAATACCCTATCCTGACATTGAGGAATAATAGGGAAGGCTTGGAAGTAAAACTTGAGCGGAATAGTGCATATAATGGAATAAAATTATCGCCCCCTTGCACTGTCCTGTGAATTCCCACACCGATACCGGCTGTTTTTATGAAACTATTCTTATAGCCTAATATAACATCGAGATCAAAAGTTGACATATCATGAGCTGTGAGATCAACCGATGCGCCGAAATCCGCTCCCCAAGTGAAATGGGAATTATCCAAAGGTCTGCCTGTGCCGAAAATGCTTTCCCTTTTCTCATTTCCGTATTCCTTTTCTACTTGCTTTGGGGTTTGTTCGGCAGATACTGGAGAAGAAACAGAGAATTTCTTTATTTTGTCAGATTCAGACGCCACTACAGGCACTGATGCAAAAAGCAAAGTGCCCGTTACCAGCGCAAGACAAAAAGACTTGAGGCGGGAAACGGACACTAATGAAGTGGTTTTATTTGCCATATTGAGAACTAAAGGAGTTTTATTCTCCCAAATATGATTTAAGAAGTCGGCTTTTCTGCCCTTTCAAACGTCGAATGGCCTTTTCTTTTATCTGGCGAACTCGTTCGCGTGTAAGATCGAACTTCTGACCAATTTCTTCAAGAGTCATCTCCTGACATCCAATTCCAAAGAACATCTTGAGGATTTCTCTTTCGCGGTCGTAAAGCTGCTTAAGAGCTCTATCCACTTCCTTGGAAAGCGATTCCTGATTAAGACTTGCATCGGCCATAGGGCTGTCATCATTAGGAATCACATCAAGCAATGAATTGTCTTCTCCATCCACAAATGGAGCATCCACAGAAATATGACGCCCCGAAACCTTGAGTGTGTCAGATACTTTATCTACAGGCATATCCAGACGGGCAGCCAATTCCTCAGGAGATGGACGACGTTCGTATTCCTGTTCGAATTTCGATAGTTCTTTAGTGATTTTATTCAATGATCCAACCTGATTCAAGGGCAGACGAACTATTCTGGATTGTTCCGCAAGAGCCTGGAGAATTGACTGACGAATCCACCATACTGCATAGGAGATAAATTTAAATCCTCTGGTCTCATCAAATTTCTGAGCTGCACGAATTAAACCAAGGTTTCCTTCGTTGATTAGGTCAGGAAGGGACAGGCCCTGGTTCTGATATTGTTTAGCCACCGATACTACGAAACGCAGATTAGCTTTGGTAAGTTTCTCGAGCGCTGCATGGTCTCCTTGTTTGATTCTTTGCGCGAGTTCCACTTCCTCACTTACTGAGATGAGCTCTTCACGCCCTATTTCCTGCAGATACTTGTCGAGAGATGCGCTTTCGCGATTGGTGATGGATTTGGTGATTTTTAATTGTCTCATATATCTCTCCAAAAAATTAGTGCAAATTTAATAAAAAGTTATCGAATTTGCAATAATTATTCATATTAAAATTTAATAATGTTTTTTTAAGTTTTTTATGGTGTTTAAGATTAATTGGAAAGCTTAATGAAAAAGACAGTTGAAAGAGCTTTATAACCTCTTTCAACTGTCTAACAATCTATATTAGGAAATTCCTGAAATTTTAACAGAAATTATGAAGTTGGTTGCTCAAGTTAATATTATCATTGTTCCGACAGATTCACTGCATAATAGTTTCGCTGTCCGGTGGGATACATACCTGTGAGGAACATCACCTTGTCGGTGTTGTCATTCTTCATTATGGAATTATAAATACGTTCCACATCATCTGAGGAATTCACAGCAGTGCCGTTGATATCTGTTATAACGAATCCTTCTTTTACTCCTGCATCTTTGAATGCACCCGCTTTTATTCCTTTCACTTGAACACCTACCGATAATCCGAGGTTTTTCTTGGTCTCATCAGAAAGCTTCATGAACGCACATCCTAACTCGGCGAAATCTCCCTTCTTTGTTATCGAGGTATTACCTTGCTGATTGCGGAGAACGCCTGATTTTGTATAGGTTTTATTATCACGAACGTAAGTGATCGATATAGTTTCGCCGGGACGATATTTGCTTACTTGTCCCACAAGCTGTGCGTGAGTATCAACTTTCACTCCATTGATTGCAGTTATCACGTCATCTTCCTGAAGCCCCATTTCCTTAGCAGTAGAACGGTCGGAAACAGATGAGATGAGAACTCCGCTCTTAGTAGCAGTAATTTTCTTTTCTTTTGCAATCTTTGAGTCAAGATCAATGACAGAACACCCTAAGAGTGCACGCTGAACGGTGCCATACTGGCGGATATCAGTCATTACTTTCTTCACGATTGTTGTGGGAATTGCAAATGAGAAGCCTGAATAACTTCCGGTATTGCTATAGATGGCTGAATTAATGCCAACAAGTTCACCTTTTAAGTTTACAAGGGCTCCTCCGGAATTACCCGGATTAAGTGCTGCATCAGTCTGAATAAAAGATTCGATTGTCATCGGGCTTTTATGACTGCTTGAGCCAAGGCTGCGTGCTTTAGCCGACACGATACCGGTTGTGACGGTTGAGTTGAATCCAAAAGGATTTCCTACTGCGAGAACCCATTCTCCAACTTTCAAAGCTTCAGAATCGCCGAATGTAATAGGGGAGAGTCCTGTGGCGTCGATTTTCAGAAGAGCGAGGTCGGTAGCTTCGTCAGTGCCCACGATTCTTGCGTCGTAGGTAGAATTATCGTTAAGAAGCACTTCCAGCCTGTCAGCACCATCCACAACGTGATTGTTTGTCACGATGTATCCGTCGTCGGTAATAATTACTCCAGATCCGAGTCCGCTCTGAACAGGTTCGTTGTTGCGTTGCTGTTGGCGAGGCTGCTGACGGGGCTGAGGATTCCCGAAAAAGAAATCAAACATCCCGAAAGGATCCATACTTCCGGAATTTCCGTAAGGACTCTGTTTGGGCGTAGCGAAACTTTTGATACAGACCACTGCATTTACGGTTTTTTCGGCTGCGACAGTAAAGTCTGTTTCAAAAGCCGGAGTAGAGGAGGTGTGGATGAATGAAGAAGTAATAGATGAGGGATCTTCCACTGCGAAGAGAGAGGATGCGCATAACACAAATAGTGAAGATGCTAATAAGATATTTGTTTTCTTCATACTGATATAGTTATTTTTTTCAATAAGTGACAATTTAGAGTAATGCTATATTTTTTCAAGTTAATTGAAAAATGCCGGATGAAGGGTAGCGAAAGTAAAGTCGCTTGTATAATAAAATACAAAATCGACTCCATTATTACATCGCTTAACACTAAATTTGTTATTTTAAAATTTCTTTAGAAATTGTTTGGCAGATCGAAAAATATTTGCCAACTTTGACAAGAAATTGAATTAGTCCTTACAACTATTCTGAATTTATTGTGAATATATCCTTACTACTTCGATATAATTTGGATTTAACATCGAATATGAAAAAACACCTGAAGCAACTTTTTTTGGTTTCCCTAACGATTATCTCCCTATTTCTATCTTCCTGTCATGTCTCAAGAAGGGTAGGACCCGGACACTCCTCTGACAAAACAGAACATTATCATATTTCAGAAAAAAATAAAAGAGGGAAAAAAGTTATAGAGGAAGCTCTTAAATGGGAGGGTACTCCTTATAAATATGCAGGATCCGACAGGAAGACAGGCACAGATTGTTCAGGGATGGTGATGTCGGTGTATTTGGATGCGACGGGAATTAAGCTTCCACGCAACTCTGCAAAACAAGCGGAATATTGTAAAAAAATATCTTCTTCAAAAGTTGAGACCGGCGACCTTTGTTTTTTTGCAACAGGCAAAGATCCCAAAAAGATATCACATGTAGGGATAATGATTGATGAGGAGAATTTTATCCATGCCTCAACATCAAAGGGTGTTGTGATTTCGAAAATCACAACACCCTATTATACCCGCACATTCATTCAATTCGGTAGAGTTCCGTCCGAATGAGTTCAATATCATCCCAGTCGATCAGGAGATAAGGGGAAGAAGTTTAGCCTCAAGCTCGTCAAGTTTCACGAGACCGACGCTTCTTGCTGCTACTTCACCATCTTTGAAGAAGAGCACTGTGGGCACACTGCGTATCCTGTTTTCTGCCACAATTTCTGATTCCTCATCAATATTGATTTTGCCGATTACAGCCTTATCACCATATTTCTCTGCGAGTTCTTCTACTACAGGACCCAGTTTGAGACAGGGACCACACCAAGTTGCCCAGAAGTCGATTACGACAACTTTTCCTGATTCAATAGCTTCTTTAGCTGTCTGATCTGTAAATGCTATAGCCATAGTTTAAATTAATTTATTGATTTAAGCAATTGTTTGCACTTTATATTTACATTCATATTTGTCAAGGAGATTTATGAATTCCTTGTCAACGGAAAATTTCTTTCTTGATCTCACTTTTACAGTTTGTCGAGAGGCTCGGTCATAGAGTTCGAGATAAAGTTCGCCCGGTCGGACGGTGTTGTCAAGTGATTCCAACTCACTGAATAAATCACGGTTATTTTCGTGGATATCCAGCATTATTAGCACAGCGTTTGCCACTTTCCCTTTCACCGTGTCAAGAGTGGTGACCTCATCCACTTGCATATCACTTTTGGTCTTATCAAAATAACCGGGCGCAAACGATAGTCGCACCAGAGCTGTCTCACCTTCACGGAATTTGGAGGCATGATTTGTATGATTGCGTCCAAAGAGTGCAATTTCTCCTTTACCGGAGAAATCCTCTATCTCCACAATTGTGAACGGTTTACCTTTTTTAGAGATTCTTTCGGTGACTTTTGTGATAAGTCCTCCCACATTTACTTTTGCTCCTACTTCCGCAGTATCAATCTTCTCTTTAAGGCCATCACAAGTGGTATTACATTCAAATTTTAATTCCATCCAGAATGGATCGAGTGGATGCGCGGAAAGATACATTGTCACCAATTCTTTCTCTTTATCCAGGAGTGCAATCTGACTCCAGGGAATGAAATCGGGAATCGGGGGCTTGTTGGTCTCAATAGATTCAATATCTCCGAAAAGCGACATTTGGAGAGAATTCTTATCTTTCTGGATGTTTTGTCCATACTTGACAAGATGATCAGCCCAGGTATTGTCGGCCACAAGAGTGACAAAAGCCTCTCTCGGAATATGGAAACAATCAAAAGCACCTGCCATAGCAAGGTTCTCGATAGCACTTCGGTTGCAGGCATTCAGGTTTACTCGTTCAATGAAGTCGTAAATATCCTTAAAAGGCCCGTTGATCTTCCTTTCATGAATTATTGAAGAAACTGCGTTAACTCCAACGCCTTTGATTGCCGCCAATCCAAAACGAATCTCGCCCTTCTGATTCACGCCGAATTTTTCTACCGACTCGTTGATGTCAGGGCCCTTCACAATTATTCCCATCCTTCTGCACTCATCCATCACCACTCTGATCTTATCAGCAGAAGCGAGATTGCGACTCATCACCCCGGCCATATATTCAGCCGGGTAATTGGCTTTCAGATAGCCGGTCTGATACGCCACCCATGAATAACAGGTGGCATGACTTTTATTGAATGCATAGGAAGCGAACTTTTCCCAGTCGGCCCATATCTTGTCAAGGGTTTTTTCCTCGTAACCGTTTGCCTTGCCCTGGTCGATGAATTTCACCTTAAGCTGCTGCATCTTATCTATGAGTTTTTTACCCATAGCCTTTCTGAGCATGTCAGATTCACCACGTGTGAAATTAGCCAGAAGACGTGATAATAGCATCACCTGCTCCTGATATACACAAATGCCATAGGTCTCCTCAAGATATTTTGACATTATGGGTATGTCATATTCAATCGGCTCCACTCCATGCTTTCGTGCAATAAAGGAGGGGATATAATCCATTGGTCCCGGACGATAGAGCGCGTTCATTGCAATGAGGTCTTCGAATTTCGAAGGCTGAAGCTCTCTGAGATACTTCTGCATACCGGCTGATTCAAACTGGAATGTAGAAGTGGTGTTTCCCTTGCAATAGAGGTCGTAGGTGGCTTTGTCATCTAAAGGGATATGATCAATATCAAGATCAAATCCACGAGTGTTTTTGATATTGATAAGAGTCTCCTTGATTATTGATAGTGTCTTTAATCCAAGGAAGTCCATTTTTATAAGCCCGGTATCCTCAATCACACTTCCTTCATACTGTGTGGAAATCACCTTTGTGCCGTCGGCATCGGTTGCCATAGCCACAGGCACCCAGTCGGTGATGTCATCACGGGATATGATAACGCCGCAGGCGTGAATACCCGTGCCTCGGATATTGCCCTCGAGTTGCTGGGCATATTTCATTGTCTCCCTTATACCTTCATTGGGATTATTTTTTTCTGCAGCGAATTCATCACAATATTTCAAGAGGTTCTTGAAATTGATTTTTTGTGATTTTCCATCCTTATCGCTGAGACGGTCGGGCACAAGCTTTGCCAGACGGTTAGCTTCGGACAGCGGCACTTCCAATACTTTCGCCACATCTTTGATAGCCATTTTAGTGGCCATTGTCTGATATGTGATGATATGTGCCACTTTCTCTTCGCCATAGCGGTCGGTGACATATTTCAACACTTCATAACGGCCGTCATCATCAAAATCCACATCTATATCGGGGAGTGATATACGGTCGGGATTTAGAAACCTCTCGAACAGCAGGTCATATTTTATGGGATCCACCTGAGTGATACCAAGACAATATGCCACAGCGCTACCGGCAGCCGATCCACGTCCCGGTCCGACACTTACTCCAAGTTTCTTTCGACCCACGTTTATGAAATCTTGCACGATAAGGAAGTAGCCTGGAAATCCCATGGTTTTCATGATGTAAAGCTCAAACTTGATACGTTCTGCAACATCTTCGGGAAGTGGGTCTCCATATCTCTCTTTGGCACCTTCCAATGCCAGTTTGGCTAAATAATCCGCCTCGAATTTTATACGGTAAAGTTTATCGTATCCTCCGAGTCTCTGTATTTTTTTCTCGGCTTCCTCCTGTGATAGAACCACATTGCCGTTTTCATCCTGAGTGAATTCGTCAAAGAGATCTTTTTCAGTGATGCGCTTACGGTATTCCTCCTCTGTTCCGAAATCGGCCGGTATCTGGAAGAAAGGCATTATAGGAGCATGATTTATGGAATAGGTTTCCACCTTATCAAGAATCTCCATGGTATTTTCAAGTGCTTCCGGGATATCCTTAAATATCTCCGCCATCTCCTCCGGTGTCTTTAGCCACTCTTGCTTTGTATAGTGCATTCTCGGTTCGGAGAATGTTTTCTGCATTGATACACAAATCAGACGATCGTGTGCCTCTGCATCTTCTTCAAAAGTGAAATGGACATCGTTGGTAGCGACAACTTTTATATCATATTTTTTCGCAATTCTTAGCAGATGTTCGTTTACTTTCTGTTGGTGCAGAAATACTTCAGTGTTTGCATTCTCCTTAAAAGTCTGATGACGCTGGAGTTCCAGATAATAGTCGTCTCCAAACACACCCTTATACCATTTCACCCTCTCCTCAGCTGCAGCGATATCATCGTTCATGATAAATTGAGGCACTTCTCCTCCAAGACAAGCCGAGCAGACTATCAAGCCTTCATGATATTTTGCAAGATCTTCGCGGTCTGTTCGTGGTTTATAGTAATAACCTTCAGTCCATGCACGACTCACAAGCTTTACCAAATTATGATACCCTTTCTCATTCTTAGCGAGCACAATAAGGTGATAGCCATTGTCGCGCTTGTCTTTCTTTTCAAGCTTACTCTCTTTAGCTACATACATCTCACACCCGATGATGGGTTTGAACTTCTTATCATCAGACAGTTTACCGTTTACCTTCTGGCAGTAATTAAAAAACTCCTTGATACCGAACATATTTCCATGGTCGGTAAGAGCAATGCCTCTCATTCCGTCGTTGATGGCTTTATCCACAAGCTCAGGAATAGCTGCCTTGCCATCAAGAAGACTATATTGGGAATGGACGTGAAGATGAGTAAAGGAGTGGTTTGACATAATCTTTGTATAAATTAGGATTGCAAAGATAACAAACTCCACCTTTTTTTCCAATTAATAAGAGGGTATGGATGTCTTAAAAATATGTTAAAAATAATAATTAGCTGTAAAGAGGGAATATATTACTGCTCAAAAATTACCCCGATATAATTCATGTTTAATTTCAGTGGCATCACCATGACGTGAGAAAATAGATTTGAAAAGTTTTGTTATTTCTTCGATATTTATTTTTGGATCGAAGATATGAACAGTAACAAGAAGATTGGTTGTCTGAAGCGATAGTTTAGTGCGTTCATTATCGCTTGTCGGAGTTCCGATTCCACCTCTACGATCTCTGAAAACCGGTAATCCGGAGATATTAAGAGGACCTCTTCCGATTCCTTCATAAGGTTCCTCATCCCTTCCTATTCCTAAAGACAAGGTGGCTCCTTCGATTTTATCGGCGTCGAAACATCCTACAGAACATCCCGTTTTTAAGGAGAATAGATTTCCTGCATCCACCAATGAGCTGACATTATATAATCCAAGCCCCTTGACTATTCTTCTCATCATCTGTTCTTGTGATGGACGATATCTGTTTGGATCCTTACCACAATTTTTGTAGGCCTGACGTGTAGCTGAAACAGGAGGATAATTTTTTATTTCCTCTAATCTGTATTTTCCTTTAATTTCCTGTGCAAATGAATCGAGTTCAGTTTTAAGGGCATCGGAAGTAGGGGAATTTTTTACTTTCGCTTCAAAAAGCATAGCCCTGTAACCTGGATTCCTGGCAGCAAATTCTTTTTCTATGGTAATGCGTCTAATTGGTTTCATAATCAATAGTTCTGAATAAATAACAAAAACAATCAATGAAATGTTATAATGATATTATAATGAAATCTACTTTAATAATTTAAGATTTATGGAAATTAAAGAATTTGAAGAATACATAAAAAAGGATCTTCATCGTTTTTTGGTCGGTGTCGGTAGAATGGATGAAAAAATGCCGGAATGTCCTGACTTGGATGAATTGTGGGCATCCATAGAAGCCGCCTATCTTCCCGATGGAATAAGGGAGTTCGCTGATTACCCATTAGTTTCGATGGGCTGGATAATGTTCATAGGTATGGCTCTTGCCAAATATTGGGATGAAGACTGGATCAAATATAGCGAGGAAGGTGGAGAAAAGATTTATCACCGTCTGCGCGATGCTGAAGGATATGATAATATGGATGATTATATCCTAAAAAGGGTATTGGGTCTTTCTGAGGAGGAGTCTGAAAAAGATAGTTCCATAGTAGGAGAGTGTGCCGCCAGAATACTAAGTGCTTTGCATCATTCCGGAATTGAGCCCGGCACAGAGAAAGCCCTAAGAGCTTACAAGGCATGTCTTCATCAATTATATCAGATGGGGGTTGCCATGGAGCTTAATTCGTTAGGCTATCATATGACTGCGATTGGTTGATCATCATTTTCAACCATTTTCGATATCCGAATATTGCGATTACTGAATATAGTACGTAGAGAACACCATAAAATGGAATCTCTTTATAAAAATATAGAATAGCACATACCACATCTACCACCAGCCAAATAAGCCATTGTTCTGCATATTTTCGAGCCATCATCCATAATCCAACAATAGAGAGGGCAGTGGTGAAGGCATCTGCAACAGGAACGGTAGAGTCGGTGAACCGGCTTAAGAGAAGCCAAATCCCATACCATAATATCAAGGAAAAGGAAGTTGCTAATACCCATACTCTTAGGGATGCATGGGTGATTGGCAACTTCTTTTTTTTATTATTAGATGAAATTTTTGCACCTCTTGTCCAGGAAATAAACCCATACACTGCTATTACGAGATAATAGATATTGATAGCAAAGTCGGCATAAAGTCCTTTTGAAAAATATATCCACATAGAGATTGCGGGCATTATCACCGACGCTATCCACACTTTTGAATTGGCCTGGTATTCCCACCATAAGTATAGAAGTCCAACAGAGAATCCTAATATCTGTAAAAACATGATCTATTTTTATGAATGTGAAAATAAATCTTTTGTTTAAAATTTTAGGGTAAGCGTTCCCATAACATTTATTGGAGCCGAGGCTGCATATCCGGCATAACGATAGATCACTCTTTCACCTCCTGACCAGTAATAACCGGCACCGGCATAACCGTTATTGAAATATTTCTCATTAAAGAGATTATAAATTGAGAAACCAATTTTCATCTCCTTTATTCCGATAATTTTTTTGATTGTATAGCCAAGATGCAGATCAGTTACGAAATATGCATCAAGTTTTGCTTCCTCGCTATGAGCATTAGTGAGATATTGCTTGCTTATATATCTGCTGTCGAGCGAGGCATCAAACCCTTTGAAATGAAAATTAAAAGCATTGTTAAGTATGAAATCGGGAGAGAAAGCTATAGGAGTGTCACCGCAATCAATTGAGATGGGATTAGTCCATTCATCTTCATATATGTATTCCACGAAGTTTTTGATTCTATTGCGTGAAAGAGTGAGATTCAGATTCCAGTCAAACCAATCGCAGGGTTTCAGGGATCCTTGAAGCTCAATGCCCGCACGATATGATTTAGGAACATTAACACTCAATGAATTGCCCGTATCCGATAATTCTCCGGTAGCCACGAGCTGATCCTTATAAAGCATATAATAAAGATTTACTCCGGCATTAAATAAAGAAGTGGAGTATGAGTATCCAATCTCAAAGTCGTTAAGATATTCCGATTTGGGATAATGTGCAAGATCGGAGTCGGTGAAGTTATCTCTTGTAGGTTCTTTCTGAGCCACAGCCCATGATGCAAAGGCTCTATGTTGGTTCAGTTCGAAATTCAGACCAAGCTTGGGATTAAAGAAATTCCAATGTTCCCTGATGTTTAGGGCAGCCGGGGCTTCGGTGTTCCAGTCGTAATTGTCGGATGCGCCCTTTATGGTGTAACGTATATGCCTGTACTGAAGATCGACAAAGGCAGAAAACATCTTATTGATTTGATAGTTAGATCTTAGGTAAGTGTTTACATCGAATTTATGCCCGTTGTTATCATAATATGATTGCAGAGGGTCGATGGTTCCTAAATAGTTTCTTACCCATTTCACTTGTCCAAAATGATGTCCATAGAAATCAGCCAACGACACTCCTGCTGCTGCATCCCATTTGTCGTTCTTGAAATTTATGCTCACGGAGCCTCCTCCGAAATGGTTCTTGTTGTTCTTAAGACGTATCAGGTCAGATTTTTTCACCAGCTCACCATCCTGATTAAAGAAAGGAGTCAAACCGTATTCCACGAGGGTTCTGTTTTGTTTGTATTGATCGTAATACCCATCATCCTTTGTATAATGTAGAGCTGCATTGAGATGAAATAAGTCGCCAAGATGCTGGGAAAGAAGGAGTTGAAAATGATGTTGGATATAGTTGTCCATCTGGTCTTTGTAATAAGCTCTTTTCCCTTCGGAATCGATATATTCACCACAAGGATTATATCTTCTGCCGAATTCCTCCATTTGCTCCTTCGATGCATAATCCCATGCCATATAGGTTTTTTCTTTTCCACCGAAAGCAAGAAGTCTGACCAATGTATTGTATGATTTATAAGCAGCCTGCCCGAAATAGCTCCACAATTGAGTTGTGGCTCTATCAATATATCCATCAGATCCGAGATGACTTATTCGAGCATCAAAACTCCAATGATTTCCAAGCATTCCGGATCCTACGCGAATGGTTTCACGATTGGTATTATACATGCCGTATGCTCCTGATAATTCTGCGTAAGGATTCTCAGATGGAGCATCAGTTATCATGTTCACACTTGCGCCAAATGCACCTGCACCATTGGTGGATGTCCCTGCACCTCTTTGTATCTGTATATCTCGCAATGAAGAAGCGAGATCCGGCATATTTACCCAATATACGTTGTGACTTTCAGGATTATTGATGGGCACACCGTTAGCAGTTACATTTATTCGGGCCCCGTCTGTACCCCTGACACGCATTGATGTATATCCTATTCCTGCTCCGGCATCGGAAGTGGTGATGACTGATGGAGTGGCCTGTAGCAGGTGAGTGATGTCTCGCCCGTCATTATGTTCGAGGAGTTTTTCTTTTGACAGATTTGTAAAGGCAACCGGAGTTTTAGCCGTTGCCCTGTTGGCAAATACTTCAAGTTCGTTAAGAAGAGTCGCCAATGTGTCATTGAGTTCTGATTGTGCTTCTGCAGCCTGGATTTGAAATCCACATAAGCCTATGGCGGTAATTGCCATAGGAAAGAAATTCTTTTTCATATTTATTTTCACTACGCCGGTATTACCCGGATCAGGTTCAAAGGGTATAATCTCAGATCAGCACAAAAAGCACGCTTGCAATTTGTTGGTGCCGAACACCCCTAATATTTAGATTATTTTTGTTGATAAAGGATTTAATAGATTTCTCTATTGTTCTTTTCTCGAGGCAAAGTTATAATAATAAATTTATTTCTACAAATAT
>CAMWUJ010000071.1 GCA_947177405.1 uncultured Porphyromonadaceae bacterium
AGGATAAAGTCAGCAGTTTTAAAGAATTAGGAGAGACTATAAATTTCACCCTCCTAAATTCTCGAATGGATATGCTACCCTTTATTCATCCAACAAGAATTTCATCCCTTATCCCCTCTAATGATGGATACTGGTTCACCGGCAAGACCCGATTTGTTTCTTCAGGAGATGCTTTCTCCCTAAAACTTACAAATAACAAAGCAATTACTATCGAGGCTTTAGGGAATGTTGAGATAAATGGTAAAATTATTGTTGATGCTAATTCCAAACTAAACATTTTGGCTCATAAACCATTATTGATGAATAACTGTGAATTGAATTCAGCCGGATCCATTTCGGTAAGAGCTTCACAAAATGTAGAAATTGGTAAAGGCACAGTTATTGCAAAAGGAATAAAATTTGAAATTAAGAATGAAAATGAAGATTAAATACACGGTATTTAGTATCATACTTGGATGTATTGCTATTTGTCATAGCCCGAAGGCAATGGCAGCGAAACTTGTGGAATCAGGGAAAACATGGTGGTATGAGAGCTACACTTCGAAATATGAGGGATGGAATAGAATCGTCATCGGTCTGACTCTCGACAATGAGGGTGCCGATGGATGGACTCCATGCTATGCGCTTGATTCTGTCGGCAAAAGAATTGTGGATGAACCCCTCGCAAGGCTACAGGAGAAAGACCGTATTGTCCGTATCAGACCAAACCTTGAACTTTACAAGATCAAGAAAGAGAATCCTTCCTATGAATTCCTGATTCTTTCGGATTTTTTGGGATACTGGAACGGTAACACGCTGAAATGTGCCGAATGGAACAATAAGGAGAATGATTATACCTGGAATCCGGATTCAATTTCCGAGTTCACTCTCTATGATTTCAACAAGAAGCCAGGTGACTTGTGTCAATGGCCATGGTCGGGCTATATGGTAAGCAAGCAGGGATATTATTCTCCTTATTATGACTCGCTCTATGATGAATTAGGCGACCTGGAGATAGTCAGTATCGATGAAGAAAGCGTACCGATGGCTGCAACTGAAGAGAAAAGAGATTTTAAAACCTTCAACATGCACTACCAAAAATATCAAGGCAGTGACAATGAGAAATACTATTTCGCAAAAATGATGGAGGGAATTGGAATGGTAAGCGGAAGATTACTTCCTTATATCCCTGATGTCAGATGCTGCTCTGGATTTTTCATTGCCCCGATGTCAGCCTGTGATCCTGACTACGCAGGAGGATTTGGCAACCGTGGAATGCCAAGGCTCTTTGCCGTTGAGGAAACTGATGGCACAGTTCTGATTCTCAATGAAGTGTTATACGATGAGATTACAGGTGCAGGAATCAGCGAGTCGGTAATGGATGCTGCTTCTCCCGACAATCGTATCTACGACCTTCATGGCCGTCCTATCACCAATCCACAGCCCGGCTCGGTATATATCCGTGGTGGCAAGAAATTTGTAGCTAAATAATCAACTGATCGATATCCCTCTCCGCCGCATGGTCATAACTCTTTTACACTTCCTAAACACAGGGCGGAGAGGGGTATTTATCAGATGTTATTTTTGTGGAAGCCGGTGTCGGAAGGTTATACAATAAGTTCAACCCCATAAACCGGTGATAGACATCTTTACCGAAAGATTATAATGTTTTACAACATATTTCTTGCCTGTATAATTATATTGCATTATATTTGAGGGCAAGATAATTAATTATAAAATTTTTATGCCTATGAAAGATTTTTACTTAATTCCAACCCTTGTCTTTTTCCTAAGCGTGTCTCTCCTCTCT
This sequence comes from uncultured Porphyromonadaceae bacterium, assembly GCA_947177405.1. Lineage (GTDB taxonomy): Bacteria > Bacteroidota > Bacteroidia > Bacteroidales > Muribaculaceae > Lepagella. The sequence goes on from CAMWUJ010000071.1 coordinate 1,790, forward strand.
AATGCCGAGACCCTTACTGCCGAATACCAATCACAGTCTCCCTGCAAGGATCATTCCAGAAGTTTTGAAGAGGATGAATTTAATGAGACCCGGTGTCAATTCATTCTCTCTTATGAAAACAAGACTCTTACGTTCTTCGGTAAGAATTTATATGAGAACTGCGGTTCGGTGATTGATACCGAGGCATCTATGCCGGAAACGAAAGTGATACACTTCAAAATCAATGCGACATTGGAGGATGAGTTTGCCCCTGATTGTATGTGTAGATATGATATAGAGGCTTCATTTAATAACATCGAGCCAGGAAGCTATACCATCTACATCAATGATGAACAATACCCTGTAGTCGAACTCTCGGAAGGTTCTTTCTTTAATCTAACGGAATTAAGTGGGATTGAGGAATATAGAGCAGAACATAATTCTTCTCTCTCGATAATCGACAACAATGTGTTGAAGGTTACAGCTACCGACCGCACTGAGGTAACAGTTTACGATACTGAAGGACGCCTAAGAATGAGGCTGTTTGTGGATGGAGATTCCGAAATCTCTCTTGCCACACTTCCCGAAGGTATGTATATGATAAAGGCAACGAATCGTAATTCCATAAATTCAATAAAGTATCTAAAAAAGTGACACGCTACAATAACTTGGAGTTATGCTTTCACATTTCCTAAACTTAGGGATGGAGTCTAATTATCAATACTCAACTAAAATTGATAAAGAAACAGATATTCAAAAGAAATAAAATTTTAAAAAGTGTTGCATTGGGTTCTAATTTAAAAGTGGAATCGGGTGCACAATGTGAAATCGGGTATCTTCAACATGACAGCCAATCAGATAACCATAGGAAAAAACACAGAGATAAAAAAGGGTGTGAAACTAATAATTGAAACAAAATGAAAAAACGAATATCTTTACATTCAATGAAACATTCACTTTCAGCAGTGGTATTCCTTATTGGAGGTGTCGCTATAGCTATGGGGAGTGTAACCGCGTCTGAAAGGCTTCCCTTTATCGAGGAGGGAAAAATTTGGTGGTACGAGGTAGGAGAAGATAGGGTGTGGATCAAACCCCCCGTTTTATGGAGGGAAGTAGTTGGAATCACTACAAAAGGAGAGACTGAACTCAACGGGCAGAAATGGACAGAATGTCATTTGGTGGACAGTATCGGGAATATACTCACCACTTCTCCGCTCGCATTGATAAGGGAGGAGGGGAGCAAAGTTTATGTCACGTCTGATCATCTCAAGGATAGCTATGAGGAATGGAAAGAAAAAATCGAATCTCAAGGGATGAAGTACGAGCATGAATTAACTATACTATTGTATGCTTCTTTCTTACATCGTGATCTTAGCATTGACCTATGGGGGATAACGTATGATATCGACACCACCTTTCCTGCTCTGCTTTACGATTTTGACTGGAAGAAAGGGGATTGTTTCTCCTGGCCATGGGCATGGAATTACTATGATTATCAAACGGATGATTTAAGTCCTAATAAAATCTACATAAAGGGGAAAGACCGGTTTCAGAATAATCAGATAACTTCAACAAGCTGGGAAATAATAGATGACCGGGAGCGTGCTGAAAGTAGCTGTCATTCCGGTTTAATTGTGGATGGCATAGGGTTGGTGACATTAACGTATGTGGAATATCCGTTTGGTACGGATAATGATAATGTCGGTTTTTTCTTCAACCCCGGACAACATCTCCCTCCGATAGAAACTTGTATAAACGCTACTCGCCGTGTTCCGCCAATACTGATTAAAGTGGAGCGGCCTGACGGTACTGTAATATATGAAAACCCGACCAGTTCGGTAAGGGATATAAATGCGCAAAGTCCTGCTAATAATGATGAATCAATCTATGACCTCCATGGCCGTGTGGTCACCAATCCGCAGCTCGGGTCGGTATATATCCGAGGCGGCAAGAAGTTTGTAGCGAAGTAATCAACTGATCGATATCCGTCTCCGCCGCATGGTCATAACTCTTTTACACTTCCTAAACATAGGGCGGAGAGGGGTATTTATCAGCTGCTATTTTTGTGGAAGCCGGTGTCGGAAGATTATACAGTAAGTTCAACCTCTCCGAGGTAGAGGGCATAGGATGTGGTGGCCGGTGGTAGGCTCGTGCCTCGCTAACCACACGGTTAACCAAAATATAACCACTCCGTGGTAACACGTTCGGATAAATCCTTTCTCTTGTCAAACTTCTGATTATAAACCAACTACCTCATTACCCCGGAGGGGTTTAATCTCGTAAACCGGGGGTTGGTGAGGCACGAGCCTACCCCCGGATACCCAATGAGATGACCTCTACCCCGGAGGGGTTGAACCTCGTAACCCACTGATAGAGGTATAATAATCTAATGATTAAATCATTACAGATCAACGCATATAGAGTCTAATCCATCACCACTGATGTGGGATCGAGGTTCCGTTTCCAATAAAGGAATAGGCTGGTACATATAAGCATAGCAAAAATGCCGATCGCTTCCGCATACCCTAATGGAATGCCCACACCCTCAGTGTAAGCCCCTAAAGGAGCATAGCAAATGAAAGAGACACATAGAGCTGTCATGAACATGGCAGGAATCATAGTGATGAGATATGCTTTTTTCGCCTTGGCGAGATATACGCTGCACGCCCATAGAGTGAAGATTGAGAGAGTCTGGTTACACCATGCGAAATAGCGCCACAATATATCGAAATTCACCTTCAGAAGCACGAAACTTATGGCAATGATTGGCAATGTAACAAGGAGTCGTTTGACGAATTGCTTCTGACTCATTCCCAGTGCATCTGCGATGATGAGTCTCAGACTGCGCATGGCGGTGTCACCCGTAGTGATTGGAGCTGCAATAACTCCCAAGATAGCCAGCACACCTCCGAAAGCTCCAAGCCATTTCACACAGACTTCATGCACCAGGATGCCTGCATCCTGTCCGTTGGAGGCCATATAGGATGCTAAATGGTCGTAACCTCCCGTGAATGCAATTGCAGCTGCCGCCCAGATGAGGGCCACTATTCCTTCCGAAACCATTGCTCCATAGAACACTTTACGTCCATGCTTTTCATTATTAAGACATCGAGCCATCATCGGACTTTGAGTGGCATGGAAGCCCGATATAGCTCCGCAAGCGATAGATATACACATCATAGGAAATATCGGAGCAGCCTCTCCGGCAGGATGCCGGTTGAAAAGTCCTTCTGAAAATCCATCGGGAATTTCCACACCATTAAAAATCATATATCCCATAATCCCTACCGCCATGAAGAGGAGAGCGAATCCGAAAAGAGGGTAGAGGTTACCGATAAGTTTGTCAACTGGCAGGAGAGTGGCCAACACATAATAAAGGAATATACAGACCGCCCAGAAAGTAGCGTCGAGGTGTTCGGGAGTGAGGGTGGCAAGAAGATTTGCCGGAGTCCTCACAAAGACGGCAATAACCATCACCAGAAGGATACAGGTGAAAACACTCATCACGAGCTTGATCTTTTTCCCAAGTTCACTTCCCACAATCTCAGGAAGAGATTTCCCACCGAGTCGAAGAGATATCATGCCGGAGATGAAGTCGTGGACCGCACCGGCAAAGATCGTGCCGAAGACAATCCACAGGAACGCTGCGGGACCATACATCACACCCATTATAGCTCCGAAGATAGGACCTACCCCGGCAATATTGAGAAATTGAATGAGATATACCTTCCATGTCGGCATGGCCACATAGTCGATGCCGTCGGCCATTGATTTGGCCGGTGTGGGACGATTGGAATCAGTCTTGAATATGCGTTCCACCATTCCTCCGTAGAGGAAATAACCCGCGACTAAGGCCACGAGTGCTATCAGAAAAGATGTCATTGAATTAGATGTTGGTTAATATTTATATAATTATTACGGCAAAAATAATGAATTATTCATTCCTGCCGAAACTTTCAAGTAGATTTTTTATAAAATATTTTTTACATAACTAAGTTTTATTGAAAGGAGAACAGTGGAATAATAAAAGCCATGGCTACGGGCGAGCCATGGCTTTTAATTCAGAATACTTGATGTTCAAGTCTCTGTTCTTTACTTAAAACTTATTTTGCGAACCACTGTCTTGCCATTGGCAAGAGTATCAATACGGATGAATATTCCTGATTCTGTAGGAGTCGAAACCTCGCAACCTGTCAGATCAAGCCATTTGGTGGCCACCACTTCAATATTATCAGAAATATTGTTGACACCGCTCCACTCATAGTAGAATACAGGATCAGAATAATAAGTTCCTGTTTCATCCTTATATACCATTCTGGCACCTATATTTTCATTATCAGGGACATACACATAGAGATTGCGCGCAACACCCATTCCGGTAACCAATCCGTTGATAATATTATAGGGAATATCCGTCATGGTTTCTGTTAATTCAGGATAAAGCTCGGGAGTAAGTTCATATACTTCAAAGTCTCTGAATCCCGGTAAAAGAATCTGATAATAGAGATTTTCCGGTTTTAATGGTTGGTCATCAATATTTTCGGAACTTACATTGATTTGTAGCTGTGCCTTTCCTGTTTCCTGATCTATAATCTGGAAATGCTTAATTGCAAGTGGCGCTTTTGGAATACGAGTTGTCAACTCTATTGAATTGTCAGAAAGAACGGGCGATACAAAGTTTTCAAGAGTGTAATAGAATACTTGGTTAGGATTGATAAGAAGGTCCATCTCACAAGTTATTTTCTTAGCCTCTCTGTCATAAGACATTTCTAACGGGTAGATAATATTAGATGTACTGTTAACTATTCCGCTATACACAAAGGCATACTGTCCAACACTCTCGGCAACTCCAAGATAGGGGTCGAAAAGAATATTATCATCGCTGTCAATAGTTCCATGAGCCCACGCTCCCGCACAGTATAGCTGGCTAAATCCCTTTACCCAGATATCAGTATCTTTAATCGCTACCTTTACATCTGTTACCAGCCTCTGAGAAGAATCGCCTTTGCTGTATTCCATAATCCAATCCTGGATCTCCACTCCTTCCGCAGGTTCAAATGCAGTGAAATCGACTTTGCTGTATTCCATACGTACATTTCCAAAGCCATTCCATTTTCCCTCTGCGTTAGCCGCGCCAACAATATAATCATAATCCTCTTCGCTTGCCGGCTTGCAATTGCCGTCGGAATCTATGATAAATGATATTTTATTTTTCTCTTCGGGAACCACCATATAAGTGGATGAAGTTTCGGCTTCATCTTCAAACTCATTATGCATTAGGTTGGCATAGTATGTAATCTTTTTGCCATCTTCCATTTTAGTATAGACCGGCTGGGGGAATACAAATGTCCACGCATCACCATCCTTTTCACCTTTAATATATGATTCACATTGTTTATTTCCAAAAGGAGCAAGAAGAATTGGATTATAAAGGTAAAGGCAGTCATCTTCACCAATTACATAATGAATAGGTTTCCCCAATATATCCTGTCCTCCCAACATTCCTCCGCTCACGAACCAGGAGAGGAAATTAGTCTGACATTCAACTTTTGTTCCTGCCGGAGCTTCATTGATAATTCCATTGCTGAGAGACTCAACCACGGTGTAGTCAAATGTATATTCCTTAATTGCTTCTTCTCCATCTACTGTATAGAATCCTGCGGGAACATGCAAAGTATAGGATCCGGGTTCCGTTATCTCGGAAGAGATTCCAAGAGTCATGACATTGCCCTCGAAGTTCATATCAAAGCAATATTTCTTGTCGTTCCATCCCGGAGACATTACATAGGGAGCATTGCTATATCCAAGATTTCCTTTAGCCACTTCCGAAGCTCCCTCAAATAAGAGTGTAAAGGTTTTGAGAGAAGTGACCTCACCGGGAACAGGCGAAACCTCGATATTACCGATCGGATCTTTTAAAATCGTATATGTAAAGGAATAATCTTCTGAGGAGGTTTCACCATCTACGTTGTAGAAACCGGCAGGAATATGTAGAGTGTATTCTCCCGGTTCTGAAATTTCGGCAGAAAGGCCGATATTCATTGTATTCTCCTCAAAGCTCATATTGAAGCAATACTGTTTATCATCGCTACCATCAGCAAGCACATAGGGAGCATTTGAATATGTCAAATCTCCCTTTGTCACCTCTTTTGCACCGGCAAAAAGGAGGGTGAAGTTTTGGAGGGAGGAAACATTGCCGGCAGCCGGAGTGATTGTAAAAGAGAAATCAACAGGTGGTTCGCCCGCTATAACATAATCAAAAGTATATTCCTCATCCGCTTCCGCACCATCTATTGTATAGAAACCGGCAGGAATATGTAGAGTGTATTCTCCCGGTTCTGTAATTTCGGATGAAACACCGAGAGTCATGACGTTTCCTTCAAAGCTCATATCGAAACAATATTTCTTATCGTTCCATTCGGGAGACATCACATAAGGAGCGTTTCCATATCCTAAATTCCCCTTTGCCAGTTCAGTGGCACCATCAAAAGTAACTGTAAAAGTCTTAAGTGATTCAACTTCTCCTGCTTCGGGTAGTATATTTAAGGAATACCGGACAGGAGTTGAACCGGGTATAGTGTATTCGAATGTATATTCTTGATCAACATTCTCGCCGTCGAGAGTATAGAAGCCTATGGGAAGATGAAGAATATAGTTTCCCGGTTCAGTTAGAGCCGAGGATACACTTAAAGTCATACTGTTTCCTTCAAACGACATACCGAAACAGTACTTCTTATCTCCGCTTCCTTCGGGAAGGACATAAGGTGCGTTGGAATAGGTTACATCTCCTTTTGCCACCTCTTTTACGTCGGCAAAGGTGATTGTAAAGGATTGAAGAGACTCCACTTCGCCCTGTGCCGGAACAATAGTTATAGACTCCGATAGTCGGGGAGCAGGGAATTGGCGTGCTTCTGTCTTTTTGAAAGATGAAGGCACATTGATCCGGGCAGAAGCTACCAGAATAGCTCCAACGGCCAACGCACCTATAGAAATAGATTTTAATAATCTTCTCATAACTAAACTCTTTATTTTATTATTTTTGTTCTGATAATCTTACCGGAGATGGTGTGATCTTCACGAATAAAAAGTCCATTGCATGGGTCGGAAACTTCACAACCATCAAGAGTGTAAAACTTTGAGGAAACAATTTCGTCATTATCGAATACCATAGACTTAATTCCTGTTGAACCCTTTGTCAACTCAGGTCGTTCGTAGTATTCAACGGCATAATAGAAATACTCATTCGGGTTAATGAGGATATCGTGGTTACTTGTCATGGCATTCTCATTCTTATAATACCTAAGCTTAAGCTGATCTCTTTTTTCTGAAGGTTTGGTCATATATGTATAAGCGAACAGATATTGGCCAATCATCTCACATTCACCCATAAAAGGATCAAATTCAATATAGTTGCCATTAATAACTCCATGAATCCATGCTTCAGGAAGATAAGACTTGCTGATTCCTTGAATCCAAACATCATTATCTTCAAAAGCCACTTTTACATCTCTTTTCTGACGATTGTTGCTCGGGCCACATGTTAAAGTCCAATCTTCTTGTTGAATATCAGCCGGCGGCATAGGGACTACAGCATCAAAAGATAAATATGTGCTTCTTATGTTTGCAAAGCCGGTCCATTTGCCTTGCTCGTCAGTCATTCCGAGTGCGGTGGAGGAATCGTTTTCTGCAGGACAGTTAATCCAGACCACATCTCCGTTTTCCTCTATTCTGAAATCGGCATAATTCTCGTTGGTATTGATTGAATAAGTTCCTGATTGGGTATCTTGATCAATTGCAGTTAACAAATGATTCAAATACCAGGTTTCAGCTTTTCCATTTTTGAAATTTTCATATACTGCCTGAGGAAATTCAAATCTATAAGTATTACCATCAATCTTTTTACCGCGGATATAAGATTCTGTCTGCACTCCTCCATATGGATTGATTGTCATCGTATTGTATAGATATAGCTCATCATCGGTCAAGACATAGTGGAGCGGCTTGCCGGCCAGTGGCATTCCGCTTAAACCTCCCTCTAAAACAAAATAAGATAGAAAGTCTGATTGACATGTAACCGTTTCTCCCTCGGGGGCAGAAAAGATAATATCAGTGTTCACGGAAGAAGAAATAGCATATCTATAGCTTAAAGTGTTTCTAAATCTCACACCGTCGAGAATACAAAAGCTTTCGGGAATAACCAGAAGATAGGTTCCCTCTTCTGTTATTGCAGGAGAGAAAGAGCATGTCAGAGTATTTCCTTGTGTGCCGGTGGCAGGATATATTATATTCCCGTCCTCATCCTCCATATATGGAAAGGTCTCGGACTTTTCAGATAATGAGAGGTTGGAAACTCCCACAAAACTGATTTTTATGCTTGAGAGTTCATTTACCCTTCCTTCATTAGGATTAACTGAAATAGTGGAAAGTTCGCCCCTTGTGGAAACTTGCTTCATTTTGGGAATGGTAGGCGTTGTGTCTTGTCCATATCCCGCGAATCCTGACATCAGAATTCCTGTGATAAACACAGCAAAGGAAAGTGTGGAGTAGAATTTTTTCATAATAAGTTGTTGAATAAAATTTTTCGGCAAAATAAGCACCAATATTATAAAACTCAAAAAAACAAGGGGGTACAAATGGGGTACATGTTGGAATTATGCAATTTTATATATAATTTTGCTTGTGAATAGTAAATTTTAAAGCATTATGCTAACCCTTTCCATTTCGAATAATGATGAATGGAGAAAACTAAATTCTAATATGAGGTCCATAGAATATTTAATTATTATATTCCTTTTATTAATATTTTCGACAGGCTGCAGGCATGACAGGGAGAGGTACTGGGCTGGAGTAAATAAAGAGGCAGATTCAGTAAACATAATATTAGACAGTTTGTACAAAAGAGATAATGTTTCAGAGAGTCTGGGAAGGGTTTGTGTTGAGAAATTGAAAGCTTTATCAGATTCACAGCCCCATAACGATATATTAAAAGGGAGATATCTATATTGGAAGGCAGTGTTTATGGCTACAGAAAGCACCGAGGCCGATTCCTTGCTTTCGAGGGCAAAGGAGCTGGTCGATTCTGCAACATATCCGTATGACTATGCGCGTCTCATTCTTGCCCAACGATTGTTTGATAAGCCCGGTATCACCAAGCGTTATATGGAGCTCAAACATAATCTTGATTATTTCACCCAGATCGGTGACAAGAGAATGATGCTATTCTCCTATAGAAGGCTTGGATCATTATATTTGCATATAGGAGATTATGAAGCATATTACGATTGCTCTAAAAAACAGGAAGAATTAGCAATAGAAATGGGATTGGATTCGATGGCGGTGAAAAACAGAATAAATTTTGTTTTGTATCACACTCAAAAAGGAGACACTATAAAAGCAAGAAAAATTATTGAAGATATTCTGAAAAACAAGTATGTTCTGGCAGACTCCGACTATATGGGGAGGGTTTATGTTAACCTTGCCAATTTAACTCGCTCTCCCGAATATTTTAAAAAAGCATTAGAAATCAGTCCGACCTTTTCATCTTCTTTAGGAATTCGTCACAGTCTGGAGTTTGCCATGATGGAAAAATATGAAGAGCAAGGAAAATATGAAGTCTCAGATTCTCTGGCAGCACTTATTGGTTCACTGGTCCTTTCTGACGGAGATGCTTTAGCTAAATCAAAAATGCACGCGATTTATAGTCGCCAAGCGGTGGATAGAAATGATTATGAAAGGGCTTATGCTGAGAAAACAAAGGAAGAGATGTGGAAGGATTCTTCTAATACTGATTCCAAACGCCTGAAAGTCAGTCAGCTTTCATATCAGGAGGAACTGCGTCGGCAGGAAAGGGAGATGAAACATATTCAAAGCATGACCAGTTTGCGATGGCTTACAGGAGTGGCGTTTTTTCTTCTCATAACGGTTATTATATTTGTTTATTTCCGGCATCGGCACACCCGGTTGAAAATGCGTCAGCTTGCAACAGAAGTAGAAAATGCCAATCTTAGTCTTGCGTTGGAGAAAGAAAAAAGGAGCCTTGTTGCCATGAGGATGGCAATGGATGAGAGGGACAACCTGATTAATGATGTGATGAAAGTGACCGACACTCTTCAGGCAGAGGGGAAAGTTTCATCGGAAGTAAAGAATGTTATCGCCACCAAGGTTAAGATTTCGCAGATGTCTCAGAAGGAATGGGAGGATTTTCAGCTGGCTTATTCACGGGTGCATCCTGATTTTGTGAAGAGTTTCAAAGAGAAATATCCAGGAGTGTCGGAGGGAGATGTGAGACTGGCTCTATACTTGTCTGCGGGCCTATCTACAAAGCAGATAGCCCAAGCAATGAGAGTGCAGGCGGAATCGATAAAGAAAAACCGGCAACGTCTAAGAAAACGTATGGGTATAAAAGCTTCAGAGTCATTGGAGGACATACTAAGAAGTTTCTTATAAGAAATTTGTTGCAAATGTTATAAATAATGATGTTTTGTGAAAAAAAGTATTGTATAACATCTTTTTGCGTTTGTATTTGTTAAATGAATAAATTAATTTTGTGTACAAGAAAAAGACGGCATATCTCTCCTCTTTTGCGAATCAATATTTTATACAAAGAAGTTGGTTAATCACCTTCATCAGAAAAGTATATAATACGTGAAAAACTCCCCTGCTGTCGCTATTCTCGTTAGTAACCCGAATTAGTACAAACCCGTTATAACATTAAGTCATGAGTTATCTTAAATTTGACAAGAACCTTATGATCAATCTGGAGCAGAGTCTTCCCAAGGAGATGCTGCGCACCAATAAATCGGGAGCCTACCATTGCACCACAATCGTAGGCTGCAACACAAGAAAGCAACATGGCCTCCTTGTGATCCCGATTCCGGAGATGGATGATAAGGCTCATGTGCTCCTCTCATCCCTTGATGAGTCAGTGATTCAACATGGAGCCCCTTTCAATCTCGGACTTCACCAGTATGGCGACAATGTGTTCAGTCCTAATGGTCATAAGTATATCCGTGAATTCAATTGCGAGAGTGTGCCGGTAATGACATTCCGTGTGGGCGGGGTGATTCTTACCAAAGAGAAAGTTTTCATTTCACATGAGAACAGAATCCTTATAAAATATACCCTTGTCGAGGCACATTCCGATACTTATCTAAGATTCAAGCCTTTCCTTGCATTCCGAAATGCCAACGATCTCTGCATTGAGAATGGCGTGATAAATAAGGAAATCCGCCACGTGGAGAATGGTATCGCCACATGTCTTTATGAAGGTTATCCCGAGCTCTACATGCAATTCAACAAGCCTGTGGAATGGCATGACGACGGCCATTGGTATAATGGCATCGAATATGTGAAGGATAAGGTGAGAGGTATTCCTTATAAAGAGGACCTCTGGGTGCCGGGCTATTTCGAGCTACCCATCAAGAAAGGGGAGTCGATTATCTTCTCAGCCTCCACTTTCGAGACGGATCCTGCTAAATTTGAAGAAACATATTCCAAAGAACTTGAATCGCGCACCTGTCGCACCAGCTTCTACAACTGTCTGAAGAATTCTGCAAAACAGTTCTATCTTAAGAACGACCGCGGAATGTATATAATGGCCGGTTACCCGTGGTATAATGTTAGAAGTCGCGACGAGCTCATCGCTCTTCCGGGATGCACACTGGCCATCAATCATGAAGAGGACTATCATGAGATACTATCCACTTTCATAAAAGCCCTGAGAAAATATATCGAGACCGGGGAGAAAGATCCTACCATAGGTGAAATCGACCTTCCCGATATACCCCTCTGGACAATATGGACCATCCAGCAATATAAACGTCATGCCGACATAGCTGCCTGCAGGGATCGCTATCTGGAGGATGTGAAATACCTTGTGGATGCAGTGAGAGGTGGAAAAGTAAAGAACCTTCACCTGAATGGAAATGGACTTGTGAGCAGCGCCGGAGAGAATTCTCCCGTGACATGGCTTTCCGCTTCCATTAATGGCAAGCCAATAATACCCAGAACGGGATATATCCTCGAATTCAATGCATTGTGGTATAACGCAGTTAGATTCCTCTATTCGATGATAGAAGACCTTCCGGATGAAGATGCATTTAAAAATGACTTGACAGCTCTTGCTGATAAAATCAAGGGTTCCTTTATCGAGACATTCCTAAATAATTATGGATACCTCTATGATTATGTCAACGGAAGCTACACCGATCTTGAGGTGCGACCCAATATGGCAATCGCCATAGGCCTTGAGTATTCACCTCTCGACCGCAGACAGCGAAAGAAAGTGCTTGATCTCTGCACCCGTGAGCTGCTCACTCCCAAAGGCCTCAGATCTCTGTCGCCAAAGAGCTATGCTTACAACCCGACCTATGTGGGCGGCCCGATAGAGAGGGAATATGCTGTGCATCAGGGACCGGCACGTCCGTGGCTGTTCGGTTTCTATGCCGATGCATATTTCAAGGTGTTCGGCCTCAGTGGAGTTTCCTTTATAGAGAGAATGTTGATCGGTTATGAGGACGAGATGACAGAGGGATGCATCGGATCTCTCTCAGAGCTTTACGATGGAAATCCTCCTTTCACAGGACGTGGCGCGGTGAGCACGGCGAAGAATGTGGGAGAGATTCTGCGCACTCTCAAGACCGTGAAACAAATGAATAAACTTCTAACCACTCAAACCGACTAAGAATATGAAAGCATTGATGTTTGGATGGGAATTCCCTCCCCATATTCTCGGAGGACTTGGCACGGCGAGCTATGGCCTGACAAAGGGGATGTTTAACAACGGAGATATGGATATCACTTTTGTGATTCCAAAACCGTATGGTGACGAAGAGAAGGGTTTTGCAAATATAATCGGTGCCTGCAATACTCCGGTGGCCTGGCGCGATGTAAGCTGGGACTATGTGGAGAGCCGCATCGGAAAAGTGATGGATCCCCAGACCTATTTTAACCTGCGCGACCATATATATGCAGACTTCAATTATCTTAGGCTCAACGATCTGGGCTGCATAGAATTTTCAGGACGTTATCCCGATAATATCCTTGAGGAGATTAACAACTATTCGATTGTTGCAGGTGTGATTGCCCGCACAGTGGATTTTGATATAATCCACTCCCACGACTGGCTCACATATCCTGCCGGGATTCATGCCAAGAATGTGACAGGAAAGCCTTTGGTGATTCATGTCCATGCCTCGGAGTTCGACCGTTCGAGAGGTAAGCCCAATCCTACGGTATTCGCTATAGAAAAAGACGGGATGATGAATGCCGATCATATCATTACTGTTTCGGAGCTTACACGCCGAACCGTGATCGACAAATATGGTATAGATCCGGCTAAGGTCACCACGGTGCATAATGCTGTTATTCCACTCAACGACGATCTCCTCAATCTCAAGAAGAGAGAAAGCAAGGACAAGGTGATCACTTTCCTCGGACGTATCACGATGCAGAAAGGTCCCGAATATTTTGTAGAGGCAGCCGCCAAGGTGCTTCAAAAGAATAAGAACGTGAGATTTGTCATGGCAGGAGGAGGTGACATGGAAGCCGACATGATCAAACTTGCAGCAAAACGAGGCATAGCCGATCGTTTCCATTTCACAGGATTTTTGCGTGGCAAGGAGGTGTATCAGATGTTCAGGGATTCGGATGTATATGTGATGCCATCCGTTTCAGAGCCATTTGGAATTTCACCTCTGGAGGCAATGGAGATGGGAGTTCCATCCATCATATCGAAGCAAAGCGGTTGTGCGGAGATTCTCGATAATGTGATCAAGACCGATTATTGGGATATCGACGCAATGGCAGATGCAATGCACGCACTCATTTCTTATCCTGCGCTTCATAACACCCTGCGTGACCGTGGTATAGAAGAGATTCACGGAATAACCTGGGAAAAAGCCGGAAAGAAAGTGATTGATATATATAAGAACGTGATAGCCAATCGAAATTGAGATAATCAGACGGAAGAGAAAGGGAGCGACGCTCCCGGATTCCGAAAAATAATATAAACCTTATTAAGATTAGAATAAAATGAAATCAGTTTGTTTCTATTTCACCATACATCAGCCTTACCGTCTGAAACGCTACCGTTTCTTCGATATCGGTAACGACCATTATTATTATGATGATTTCGCAGACGATGAAATCATAACACGTCTGGCCAATAATTCATATATCCCTATGGCCGACACTCTTCTCGACATCATTAAACGTACAAACGGAGGATTCAAATGCTCCATAGCCATCTCCGGTACAGCCATCGAGCAGCTACAGATGTATGTGCCTGAAGTGATCGATAAGCTCCGCCAGTTGGCCGATACGGGATGTGTGGAATTCCTTTCCGGGACATACGCACACTCCTTGGCTTCTCTTGAGGATCCGGAGGAATTCCTACGTGAGGTGAAAATGCACGACGATCTTATCCATAATCTTTTCGGAAAGCGTCCGAGCGTATTCGCCAATACCGAGCTTATCTATGATGATGACATAGCTCTTCTTATAAAGAGCATGGGATTCAATACCTGCCTCACCGAAGGAGCAAAGCATATCCTGGGTTGGAAGTCGCCTAATTATGTATATAATGCGGCTACTGCTCCCGACTTGAATCTGCTCTTGACCAATGATAAGCTTGCAGAAGATATCTCCCGCAATTTCAATAATCCGGAGTGGCATGAATATCCTCTTACAGCCGACAAATATGTGAACTGGATAGCATCTCTTCCTGCAGAAGAGCAGGTGGTGAATCTCTATCTGAGCATGGATACTTTCGGATCATTCCTTCCCGCGCATACAGGTATATTTGAATTCATGAAGGCTCTTCCTGAGTTTGGTCGCCAGAGCGGAGTTGAATTCACCACTCCTTCCGATGTTGTGGCCAAACTCAAACCGGTAGGGGAGCTGAGCGTTCCTTATCCTATTTCTGATATCGATGAGGCCCGCGACGTGTCGGCATGGAAAGGAAATGAGCTTCAGCGTGAAGCCCTCGCGAAGCTCTATGGAGTGGCGGAACGTGTTAGTATGTGTACTGACCGTCGTCTGAAGCAAGACTGGGAATATCTCCAGAGCAGTGACCATTTCTATTATATGAGCACCAAGAATCTTGCAGATGGCGCGGATCATGCCGCTTTCAGTCCTTACGAATCGCCATTCGCAGCTTTCACCAACTACATGAATGTGCTGGCCGACTTCCTTGTACGTGTCGAGGAACAATATCCTGAGAGCATCGACAACGAAGAGTTGAATTCACTTCTTCTCACTATCCGCAATCAGGCTTCTGAAATCGAGGCTCTTAAGAAAGAGAACAAGTCGATGAAAACAAATATCATGAATTCGGATGAGTTGCCTGTGCCCGTGGAGGTGAAGGAAAAGGTTACTGTGGAGGAAGAAAAGGCTCCCGCCAAGAAAACCACCAAAAAAGCTACCACAAAGAAACCGGCTGAGAAGAAAACTACAACAAAAAAGAGTGCCAAGTCAGCAAAATAAGTAGCTTTCTATAAGCCATATATAATAAAAGGTCGGCTCTTCAAGAGCCGACCTTTTATGTCTGTATGAGATAATTAATGAGGGTATGAAAAGTTATTATTTGGTTTGATAATATATTTTACTTCCCTTAATCACAATACCATTGTAGAAATCAGCATTAACCTTACGTCCATGAAGGTCATATATAGTCTCGGAGTCCGGGTAGATCGGTTCCAATATTTCTTCCACATTCAGGCTCTTATAGTTATCAATATGAAAAAGCAGTTTGTCATCTTTTCTACATTCAATTATCCTTCCTCTCGGAATGGGTTCGGTATCAGGGCAAGTCGGGAGCTCTACAGAATATAGAAAATCACAATTGGGAGAACCGATTCCTTCAATCCAATAGACCGGGTAAAAATAAAAATCTGAAAATTTAAGGTAACGTCTCCGGATTCCGTGAAATATGGAAAATCCTGTTTCATCCACTTTCCACCCCGGGAATGGCACTGTTGGCATACTATTTATTGTGTACTCTCCGGCTTCGCAATCGAAGTCAAGTAATGTATCCCATGATGAACTATCTATATGACCAAAATAAAGACGTTTATTGGATTCTCTAAGATAATAGGAAGTCGTTTTTCCGTTTTCTTTTTCTTCTGTTTCTCTTACCACAAAACATTCTTCATCATTGATAATTGTTTTTTCAGTCACACGGAATGAAGAAATATAATCGTCCCTTCCAGCACTTTTATCATACTTAAATTCTACTTTCCATTCCTTTCCTATCTCAAGAATAGGAAGATACTCATATTCCACCTGAGCACTCAGATCTAATGCATGAAAAATATGCAAGTAAGAATAAATATAATACTTCTCATATAAGTTACTTTTTTAGTTATGAATTATAACTCTTGAACCTTTGAAGTTATTTAAACTTATTTACGAATGTTAATATGAAATTGTTTTTACCTTCTTTTATTAAC
>CAMWUJ010000072.1 GCA_947177405.1 uncultured Porphyromonadaceae bacterium
GCATCTGCCTTACAAGCAGAGGGTCGGCGGTTCGAATCCGTCAACGCCCACCGATGCGGCCATTTTCGTGAGAAAATAGGCCGCATTGATTTTTTATCCTGTACGATTATGTATGGTTAATAACTTCCGATGTCGTGAAATGAAAATACCCCTCCCCGATACTTTGATTCAAATTCTCATCTCTATTCCAAAGAATCAGGTTTGTTGAGGTCAGGTGAGTTCGCCAAGCATGATAAGAAGTTCATCACGGATTTCTTGTGGCGGCTGTATGTGACGGCGGTCAAGACTGCGTGCCCATCCGGGCACATCCTGAGGGAGCAGGGTCATCATCACATCCCGGAATTCCTCGATCTCTTCAGCTTCATATTCTTCAGGGGTGCGTCCGGCAAAACGGTCAAGTTCCTCATCGTCATAATAGAGTATCTTATTGTCGGCAATAGCGTTGAGTTCCTTCTCACACACAAGATGAAGGCCGCAACATTCTCCCGAATCCTTTTCCTGCGAATCGGATGTTTCTGCTGCCGCCGGGGTGGAATTGTCGTTGGTATCGGGGATAGGGTAGCACTCCCTATTTAATTGCGCATCGCTTTTTCTGCGGTCGAAAAAATATAAAATTATACCAGTGATTATTGTCACTGCCAGAATTATTAAAGCACCTTTCATTATAAATACTTGCAAATTTTTTTGAAATCTATTGTAAAAATAGAAAAAAAATTGTAATTTTGCAACTGCTTTGAGATTGGTAGTTCAATTTGAAGCAGAAAGATTGTCTTATGGTGTAATGGTAGCACTAAGGTTTTTGGTTCCTTCAGTCCAAGTTCGAATCTTGGTAAGACAACTTTTAAAGACCGTGTCGGGATTAATCATTCCGCGCGGTCTTTTCTATTATTCTCCTCACAGTTCTTTCAATGTTTGAGGTTGCCACTTCCGGTCTCATCGCCTCTTCAAGAGGAATGGAGTGTGTGGTAATTGGATAGACGGCCCGGAAGCCGGCATCCATCAATGCTGTTTCCACATACTTTTCCACTGATCCTCCTATCGCCACAACAGGTATCCCTTTTGCTTTCCCTCTCTGCAGTACACCGTAAGGAGCCTTCCCCATACAAGTCTGACGATCGATCTTCCCTTCTCCGGTAATTATAAGGGAAGCGCCATCAATGCGATTGTCAAAACCGACGGCATCAAGCACCATATCAATCCCCGGCTGTAGCTTGCCACCTAAAAATGATAGAAAAGCAAACCCGAGTCCTCCCGCCGCCCCGGCTCCGGGAACGGAGGAATAATCCTTGTGAAAAATTTGGGCACATATTCTGGCAAATGAGGATAGATTTTCATCAAGTCCGGCAACCATATCCTTGTTCGCCCCCTTTTGAGGACCGAACACCATGCTTGATCCCTCCGGTCCGGTAAGTGGGTTGCAAACATCGCAGGCAATAGTGAATCTTGCCTCCTTAAGTTCGGGCATGACATTGGAAAAATCTATAGAGGATATTCTTCCGGTTTCTCCTCCTCCACGACCTACAGTTTCACCCTCGCAATCCAAGAATCTGAAGCCGAGAGCTGATAGCATACCTGTGCCGGCATCGTTGGTGGCGCTCCCGCCGATACCGATAAGGAAATTGCGGTATCCTCTTTTTAAAGCATCATAAATCAACTGACCGGTGCCGTAGGAAGAGGTGATCCATGGGTTTCGTTTTTCTTTCGGGATAAGAGTCAGACTGCTTGCCGAGGCCATCTCTATGACTGCCGTGTCGCCACATAATCCGTATTGCGCAATAACAGGGTCGCCTAAGGGACCGCACACAGTTGCGCTGACAATCTCTCCTCCCAGTCCGCTGACAATCGCCTCTACAGTCCCTTCGCCACCATCAGCGACTGGAATTATCTCAACATCTTTTTCAGAATCGGCAGCCTGAATTCCGCGGGCTGCCGCTTCTCCAACTTCTCTGCCGGAAAGCGAGCCCTTGAAAGAATCAGAGGCTATGATGATTTTGGTTGGCATCTTAAGGAAATATAATCACAGATATCCTTTTGAAATTGACCGTAAAAATAATGATTTTTCATGAGAATGGCAAATCATGCTAAGATACATAATTCAGGAGCAGGATAAATCCCTTAAAAGAAGTTGAAAACATAGGTGGATTAGTGATATAAAGGCGAAGGATATGTAATTTTATTTATTGGCAGTATATAAACAATCAGTAGGAATATTTTTTGTGGAAAGGAGTCTTAATAGACCACCGCTCTCAGCCGGGTGCAAAATCATAGATCTGTCAGAAGAAAATTAAATGTTCCGATGATATTTCGATGCCATACATAGAACCATACATAGAAGCGGCGGGTCTCACGACTCGCCGCTTTCACATGTTTTCCATAATACTTTACTTGAACTAACCTAACATCATGAAACGAATTACTTTCTGTCTATATAACCATCCGTAGTAGCAAAATGTTCTGAAAAATATTAATCATCTTGATTTATGAAGTTGTGTCATAAAGCAATAATTGATGTTTTTGGATTATTTTTTATCAAAAAGTTGCATAATTCTAAATTAAATAGTAATTTTGTAAGCGATTGAGGTCACGAATAAAATTCATGAAATAAGAATTTTTTTCGTAACGGGCAAATGACACATCTTGGCCCGATATTTTAAACAGGTAAAAACGAAGTAAAAAGATTTAGCTTATGAAAGCAACAGAAGTGATGGCCGATTTGCGTCGTCGTTTTCCTAACGAGCCTGAATATCTGCAGGCCGTAGAAGAGGTGGTTAGCACTATCGAAGATGTCTATAACGAGTATCCGCAGTTTGAGGCAGAGAATCTTATCGAGCGTCTCTGCATCCCCGACAGAATTTTCTCTTTCCGCGTAAGCTGGGTTGACGATAAAGGTAAGGTGCAGAACAATATGGGATACCGTATCCAGCATAACAACGCCATAGGACCTTACAAAGGAGGAATCCGTTTCCACGCTTCTGTGAATCAATCTATCCTTAAATTCCTCGCTTTCGAGCAGACTTTCAAGAATTCCCTCACCACGCTGGCCATGGGTGGCGCAAAGGGAGGTTCAGACTTCTCTCCTCGTGGGAAGAGCGATATGGAGATCATGCGTTTCTGCCAGGCCTTCATAGCAGAGCTATGGCGCCAGATCGGCCCGGATACTGATGTTCCTGCCGGTGATATCGGTGTAGGTGGTCGCGAGGTTGGCTATATGTACGGATATTATAAGAAGATGGCCCGCGAGTTTACAGGTACTTTCACAGGTAAAGGTCTTGACTTCGGCGGATCTCTCATTCGTCCTGAGGCTACAGGCTATGGTAACTGCTATTTCCTTCTTAATATGCTTGCCACACGCGGCATAGATATAAAGGGTAAGAAGGTGGCTGTGTCCGGATCAGGAAATGTGGCTACATACACCACACGTAAACTCACCGAGCTTGGTGCAAAAGTGGTTTCTATGAGTGACAGCGAAGGATCGATCATTAAGCCCGAAGGCTTCACTGAGGAGCAGCTCGAATATATTTTCGATCTTAAGAACTATTATCGCGGCCGCGTGAAGGAGGTTGTGGAGAAATATCCGGATGTGCAGTTCCTTCCCGGGGAGCGACCCTGGAAGCATGTGAAATGCGATATCGCGATGCCTTCGGCCACTCAGAACGAGCTTGATGGCGATGACGCGCAAGCCCTTCTCGATAATGGTGTGATTGCCGTGAGCGAAGGAGCCAATATGCCTTCCACTCCCGAGGCTATCAAGAAATTCCTCGAAGCCAAAATTCTCTATGCTCCCGGAAAGGCTGCAAATGCCGGCGGAGTGGCAGTCTCAGGTCTTGAGATGGCCCAGAACTCCCAGAAACTCTCCTGGAGCGAGGAGGAAGTGGATGAGAAGCTCAAGAGCATCATGAAGAATATCCACGAGCAGTGTGTGAAATATGGCAAGGAAGAGGGCGATGATTTCGTAAACTATGTGAAGGGTGCCAATGTGGCCGGCTTCATGAAAGTGGCACGTGCCATGATGGCACAGGGTGTGCTATAAGAAGAGAAGTATCACGAAAGTTAATTTTGCTATTATAAAATGCGGGGGATGTCAAAAATGCCGACATTCCCCCGCTCTTTTTTTGCTATCTCCTCTCTTTTTTGTAAATTTGTGACATGAGTTGGGAAGAATTATATAATCAGATAAACTCCATAGAGGTCAATACCGTCTCCTCGATGTTTAAATTGAGCCTGAGCCTTGTGCTCGGTTGCTGTGTGGGTGCCGAGAGGAAGAGAAAGGGTCAGATTGCCGGTGTGCGCACGTTTGCTCTCATATCTATGGGTGCCACCCTGGCAATGATTCTTTCTATATATGTGCCCCAGGAATACATGGGGCTAAAGAATGGCGACCCGGGACGTATAGCGGCTCAGGTGGTTTCCGGTATCGGTTTTCTTGGCGCCGGAGCCATAATCCAGATGAAGGGTTCTGTCAGAGGACTCACCACCGCTGCCGGTATCTGGATTATAGCTGCCATAGGGATGGCCGTAGGTCTCGGAATGTATGCCCTCTCCATCTTTTGCACGCTTCTTATTCTTCTGATCCTTTATGGAATAGAGAAATGGGAGCATAAACTGCATAATGGAGCTGAGTCAAGGATTGTCCATATCAAGCTTTCGGAGATAGTTACCACCGAGGAGAAATATATCAAGGTGCTCGACGATCATAAGATTCACCTCAGCAATGTCTATATGGATTATAACTATACCGACAATAAGACGGTGATAAATCTTGTGATCCTTGCAAGGGAAACCACGGATTTCATGACCCTGTTCGAAGACCTCCGGCATCTCTATCCCACGGATTCGATATCTCTGGCCACACAGGTGAGATGATGTCCAAGGATAATTAAAAACCATAAAATCACCATAACTGTGGATCGAAATAAAAGAAAAATAGTATATCTGCATGGATTGGGTTCTTCAGGATCATCCACCACTGCCCAGCGGCTGCGCCGTGCTTTTCCGAAGCAGGAGGTGATTTCGCCGGATATCCCGGTGCAGCCTGAGCTTGCGATCCAGAGTCTGCGCAGACTCGCGGCATCTCTTTATCCTGATGATATAATTATCGGCACTTCTTTAGGAGCGCAATATGCGCAACTCTTCAGGGGATGGCGCAGGATACTGATCAATCCCTCTTTCCATACATCCGTGCATCTTGAAGAGAAAACAGGCACACGTCAGCCTTTTCATAATAAAAGGGCTGACGGAGCAAAGGATTATGAGGTGTCGGAGAAATTGGTAAAGAAGTTCAAGCAGATGGAGGCGAAGGCCTTCGATCCGAAATTCGGTATCTTCGGGAAGCGTTCCGACGACCCTTCTCAGGTGCAGGCTTTCTTCGCAACGCGCGACACGGTGGTGAATTGCAAGGATGAATACCTGCAGCACTATTCCCGCTATCAGGACTTCGACGGAGAACATCGTCTCGACCCTGAAACCACCCTGAAACTCATCATTCCGGCAATTCATCAGCTTCTTGAGGAGGGAAATTAGAGTGTGGCTTAATTTATGTGACTATATATTGGGAATATTTGATGAATTTTCTGTAATTTTGCGAATTAATCCCAAGTTGGGTGTAAAGAATCTTTTGAATTATGAATCTCTTTGATAAAGTAAGTGAAGATATAAAGAAGGCGATGCTTGCCCGCGACAAGGTTCGCCTCGAAGCCCTTCGTGGCGCAAAAAAAGAATTCCTTGAAGCTAAGACTGCCAAAGGAGCCAATGGTGAGCTTTCCGACGAGAATGCCACCAAGATTCTTGTGAAGATGGTGAAGCAGCGCAAGGAGAGCGCACGTATATATCAGGATAATAACCGTCCGGAGCTCGCCGAAAACGAGTTGGCCGAAGCTGCCGTGCTGGAGGAATATCTCCCAAAACAGCTTTCTGCCGAGGAGCTGGAAGCCGAGATCCGTGCCATTGTGGCCGAGACAGGCGCTGCCGGTCCGAAGGAGATGGGAAAAGTGATGGGTGTCGCTTCCAAACGACTCGCAGGAAAAGCCGAAGGCCGTGCCATCTCGGATATGGTTAAGAATATCCTCAATTCATTATAAGTTCAGACAAATTCCATTTAATATAAAATGCTTACCCTTCAGACTATAAAAAATGATCCGGAGTTTGTGATCAGCCGTCTTGCCGTAAAAGGCTTTGACGGTCGTGCGGTGATAACTGAAATCCTCGAAATTGATGCCGAGAGACGTCGATTGCAGCAGAAATGCGACTCTGATGCTTCCGAGCTAAAGAAGCTGGCTTCTTCAATCGGTGCTCTGATGAAGGAGGGGAAGAAAGATGAGGCCGAGAAGGTAAAGGCTGAGGTGGCCCGTATCAAAGGCGATACCAAAGGGCTTCACGACCGTCTGTCCGACTGTGAGGATAAGATGCGTGATCTGCTTCTAACTGTTCCCAATCTTCCTTGTGCCGATGTGCCCGAGGGTCTCACTGCCGAGGATAATGTGGTGGTGAAGGAAGGCGGCCCTATGCCCGATCTTGGTGAAGAGGCGCTTCCTCATTGGGATCTGGCCAAGAAATACGGTATCATTGATTTTGAGACAGGCGTGAAAGTCACCGGTGCAGGCTTCCCATTCTATGTGGGTAAGGGAGCGCGTCTGCAGAGAGCCCTCATACAGTTCTTCCTTGACGAGGCCTGGAATGCTGGATATGTCGAGGTGGAACCTCCCTTTGTGGTGAATCAGGCTTCCGGTTATGGCACAGGTCAGCTCCCCGACAAGGAAGGTCAGATGTATCATGTCACTGCCGACGACCTCTATCTCATTCCTACTGCCGAGGTGCCTGTCACCAATATATATCGCGATGAGATTATCCCGGCATCCGATCTCCCCAAGAAAAACTGCGCTTATTCTCCTTGCTGGCGTCGTGAGGCAGGAAGCTATGGAAAGGATGTGCGTGGCCTTAACCGTCTCCATCAGTTCGACAAGGTGGAGATTGTGCGTATAGAGAAGCCCGAGAATTCTTATGCCGCGCTTGAAGAGATGAAAGACCATGTGCAGGGTCTTCTCGAGAAGCTCGGGCTGCCTTGGCATATTCTTCGTCTTTGCGGTGGCGACATGAGCTTCACTTCAGCCATCACCTATGATTTCGAGGTGTGGTCGGCTGCTCAGAAACGATGGCTGGAGGTTTCCTCTGTTTCAAATTTCGAAGCTTATCAGGCCAACCGTCTCAAGTGCAGATACCGGGATAAGAATAAGAAAATTCAGCTTTGCCATACCCTTAATGGATCCGCTCTCGCGCTTCCCCGAATCGTGGCTGCCCTTCTTGAAAACAATCAGACTCCGCAGGGTATCGTCGTGCCGGAGTGCCTGAGAAAATACACCGGATTCGATATCATCGACTGAATCCCTTCATTTCTCTCCTCAGAATCTCTCCCCATCATTAAATCCTCCTCATAATTACATAGAAAAGTGGAATATACCAGCAAGAACGAGAAAAAAATAGAGATTGACGATCCTTCCGGAAAGTGGTCCGAACTCACCCTTCTCCCTGAGTGGGAGGAGAAATATTATGATGTCTATACAGTGCGTAAGCATGGAAAATGGGTGATGCTCAAGGCCCTTAAGAAGGAATATGCCGATAATCCCGAATATGAGGCAATGCTGGAGCAGGAATTCGACACCCGATATAATCTTGCTCATGCCAATATTGTCATGGTCAACGACTTCGAGGATGTCCCCGGAGTGGGCAAGGCAATCATCACCGATGATGTATATGGGTGGTCGCTCCGTCGTCTGATGGATGAGAAACGTCTCACTCCAAAGATTGTGCATCGTATTCAGACTCAGCTCCTCGACGCTATGCAGTATATTCAGGAGAATCACATTGTGCACACCCCGATTTCACCCGAAACCATCATCTTTACTGAATATAGTGATAATCTTAAACTTATTAATGTAGGTTATGATCAGGTGGGATCCCTCTCCATCAAGGATTCCGCTGAGGATATCAAGAGCTATGGGCGCGTGCTCAATGAGGTGCTCGACCATCTGCCCACTTCCCTGCCACGCCTCCGTAAGATAGCAAAGAGGTGTGAGGAGGGATATCCGGGCTATCGCACCATCTCCGATGTGCAGCTCGCTATCGAGAAGCGCAACTCAGGCCAGATTTTCATTTTCATTTGCACATTTATCGTCCTCATGGCTTGCCTCCTCCTTTGGCTGGTCGTGAAAGGTTGATTCCCATAATATTAAGCCCCGATTCCCATGATTGAGATAAAGGAAATTGCTCCGACAAAGAAAAACCTTAAGAACTTCACTCAGTTTCAGATTGACCTCTATAACGGCAACCCTTATTATGTGCCCCCATTGATCTCCGATGATGTGGCTACTCTTAACCCCGCCGAAAATCCTGCTTTCGATTTCTGCGAGTCCGTATATTATATGGCTTATCGCGACGGAAAGCCCGTAGGACGTATCGCAGGTATAATCAATCATCAGGTCAACGAGAAGTCAAAGTCGAAAACTGCCCGTTTCGGGTTTGTTGATTTTATTGATGACCCCGAAGTGTCGGAGGCTCTTCTCAAAACGGTGGAGGATTGGAGTAGAAAAAAGGGAATGAAGAAACTTATCGGTCCTCTCGGTTTTACCGACCTCGACCATGAAGGGATGTTGACGGGCGGCTTTGATGAGCTGGGCACGATGGCTACGATATATAATTATCCCTATTATCCGGAGCATCTCGAACGCCTTGGATATGCCAAGGAGTCTGATTGGCTGGAGTTTGTGATGGAGGTGCCCGACAAGATTCCTGAGAAATATGCACGCATTGCTGAGATCGTAAAGAAAAAATATGGCCTTAAAGTGCTTAAATATAAGAGCCGCAGCAGAATAAAGAAGGAATACGGCCACGCCCTCTTTCATCTTATCAACGATGCTTATAAGGATCTCTATCAGTATTCCACCCTGACCGAACGTCAGATCGAATATTATATCGATATTTATCTCGGACTCCTGAATCTTGACCTTGTCACTCTCGTGGTGGATAAGGAGGGGCGCCTGGTTGGAGTGGGAATCTCGATGCCTTCAATGAGCCGGGCTCTTCAGAAATCGAAAGGATCTTTCTTCCCCTTCGGATGGTTTCATCTCCTGAAAGGACTCAAGGGTAAAAACGATCGGGTCGATCTTCTCCTTGTGGCGGTCGCTCCTGATTATCAGAATAAGGGTGTTAATGCTCTGCTCTTTACCGACCTTATCCCTTATTATCAGAAATATGGATTCAAGTATGCCGAATCCAATCCTGAGATGGAGACAAATTCCAAGGTGCAGAGCCAGTGGGAGTATTTTGTCACCCGTCAGCATAGGCATAGGCGGAGCTTCGTTAAGAAGCTTTAGCAATCCATACTTCGTATATAGACGTGGAAAATAACCGGCTCTCTAACATCATGAAATATGCAGCTTAAAGGTATCACTAAAAATAAGGGGAAAGATTTGGAGAATAAGATGGATGAGGCTCCTCCACGTGTCAAAACCGGCGCGGAGGGGATAAATCCTTATGGGGCAGGTGCTAACAAGGGAAGGCAGATAGAAAAGATGTTTGATTCCATTGCTCCTGCTTATGATTTCATGAACACCGCCATGTCGTTCGGGATGCACCGCCGTTGGCGCGACAAGGCTCTGAATGAGGCTTTGAAGCGCGTGGCGTCCCCGATCACAATTCTTGACATAGCCACAGGCACGGGAGATGTGGCGTTCCGGCTGGCCGAAATGTGCTCTAATTCAAGAATTATAGGAATCGACCTCTCCCGGGGAATGTTGAAGATTGCAAAGAAGAGACTTTTCCGGTTCCCTTATTCTATCTCGGGAAGAATGGCGTTTGAGGTGGGGGATTCTTTGGCAATGACTTTTGGCAATAACCACTTCGAATTGGTCACGGTGGCTTATGGAGTGCGTAATTTTGAGAATCTCCGTCAAGGCCTTGCCGAGATTCACAGGGTGTTGGCCCCGGGAGGCACGCTATGTATTATCGAATTGTCGGTGCCCTTGAATCCGGTGATAAAATGGGGATATAATCTCTATTCCGGTTGCATAATTCCGGCTGTCGGCAAATGTATCACCGGCGATTCCAAAGCCTATTCATATCTCCCGAGAAGCATTGCCGCCGCCCCGCAGCGCGATGATCTTGCCGGCTTGCTGCGTGAATGTGGATTCACGAATGTGGAATGGCATTCTCTCACTCTCGGCACGGTCACATATTATCTTGCCTCTAAAGAATGATGGGGGGAGGAAGCGAGAGAAGATTTCATCAACTGTTTTTTCAGGAAATTCCGTTTATTCAAATAAGATAGATGACTCGTAAGGATTTTGAGATTATGGCTCCTGTGGGGAGTCGGGAATCATTGGCAGCCGCAATAGAGGCAGGCGCGGATGCCGTATATTTTGGCATTGAGGGTCTCAATATGCGGTCGCGTTCAAGTGCCAATTTCACGGCCGATGATATGGCTGAAATCGCAGCTTTCTGCGCGGATCGAGGAGTGAAGACCTATCTCACGGTCAATACCGTGATTTATGATTCCGATATGGCGACCATGCGCACCATTATCCGCAGGGCAAAGGAGGCCGGAATCTCTGCCATTATCGCTGCAGATATGGCTGCGATCCTTTATGCCCGTGAGATTGGTCAGGAGGTGCATATATCCACTCAGGTGAATGTCAGCAATATTGAAGCAGTGAGGTTTTATGCCGGATTTGCTGATGTAATGGTGCTTGCCCGCGAACTCAATATGGATCAGGTGGCAGAGATTTCAAAGGCTATCCGTGAGGAGAATATTTGTGGACCGGCAGGAGACCCGGTGCGTCTCGAGATGTTTTGTCACGGCGCTCTTTGCATGGCGGTGAGCGGAAAATGCTATATGAGCCTTCACGAAATGAACTCAAGCGCCAACCGGGGGGCCTGCAATCAGATATGCCGCCGGAGCTATACCGTGCGCGACCGCGAGACCGGCGAGGAACTCGATATCGAAAACCAATACATAATGTCGCCCAAGGATTTGAAAACCATTCATTTCCTTAATAAGATGATTGATGCCGGCGTCTCGGTCTTCAAGATAGAAGGTCGCGCCCGTGGCCCCGAATATGTTTATGAGACTGTGAAATGCTATTCCGAAGCAATTCAAGCCGTGATTGCCGGTGAATTCTCGCAGGAGAAGATTGAAGCCTGGGAAGAAAGGCTGCGGAAGGTTTTCAATCGAGGATTTTGGAATGGTTATTATCTTGGTGAACGTCTTGGTGAGTGGAGCGCAAAATATGGAAGCTCGGCAACCCGTGTCAAGAAATATGTGGCTAAGGCAATGCGCTATTTCTCAAAAATCGGGGTAGGGGAGTTTTATATGGAAGCCGGAGAATTGAAAGTGGGAGACGAGATTGTGATCACCGGACCTACCACCGGAGCAATCATCTCTGAAGTGAAAGAGATCCGCTTCGACCTCAAGCCTGTGGAGAAGGTAGTGAAAGGTCAACTCTTCTCCATGCCGGTTCCGGAAAAGGTGCGTCCCTCCGACCGTCTTTATCTCTGGGCACCCACCGGGGTGGATGATAAATAAAAATAAAATTTAAGTAAGTGTTCAAAATTAATTTATACTGTATGCGAGCTTATTTTTTAGACGATTTTGACTCGTCATTGTTTTAAGTTTTGGAAACTCGTCGATTTCCAATTGGCGCGGAGCGAAGGAGCATAGCGAGCTATGTGACTGAGCAACAAGTCAAAATCGGCAATTGAAAATCGATGAGTTTCCTTCAGGATAAAAAAGGACGAGTCAAAAAAGAAGCCGCAGATAGTATAAAAGATTAAATAAACACTTACTATCGTTTAATTTTGAATACTTACTTATACCATGAAATCAATAAAAGAGATATATCGTATTGGCACCGGTCCCTCATCTTCCCATACGATGGGTCCTCGCAAGGCAGCTGAGGAGTTTCTTCGTCGTGCTCCCGAAGCAGCAGGATATGAAGTGGTGCTTTATGGATCTTTAGCCGCCACCGGCAAAGGCCACCTCACTGATGAGGCAATTCTTGATGTGATTAATAAGACCGGCAAGTCCGTTAAAATCACTTGGCTACCCGATACTTTCCTGCCCCGACACCCTAATGCGGTCACATTCCGTGCCTTCGGCAAGGAAGGATTTTCAGATGCCGACGATCCGGTGTTTGAGATGACTGTCTATAGCGTGGGCGGAGGAGCTATCGAGATTGAAGGCGATCCGAAAGAGGAGGGGAAAGAGATATATCCTCTTGACAAGCTCACCGACATAATGCATTATTGTGAGCGTACCGGTCGTTGCTACTGGGAATATGTGGAGGCCTGCGAAGGCTCCGGAATCTGGGATTATCTACGCGATGTGTGGAAAGCGATGAAAGAGGCTGTTGAGAGAGGCATAAACCGTGAGGGCCGTCTCCCCGGACCGCTGAATCTCCGCCGCAAGGCTCCGCAGTATTATGTCAAGGCCACCGGTTATCGCGACAATCTGAAATCGCGAGGTCTTACTTTCGCTTATGCCTTGGCTGTCAGTGAGGAAAATGCATCCGGAGGTGTGATCTGCACGGCTCCAACCTGCGGATCCTGCGGTGTGCTCCCCGGAGTGCTGTATCACCTGTGGAAAAGTCGTGACCTCCCTGAAGAAAGAATACTTCGTGCCCTTGCCACTGCCGGCCTGATTGGTAATGTGGTGAAGCAGAACGCTTCGATATCAGGCGCCGAAGTGGGTTGTCAGGGTGAGGTGGGAGTGGCTTGCGCTATGGCCGCGGCTGCCGCCAACCAGCTCTTCGGTGGATCCCCGGCACAGATAGAATATGCAGCTGAGATGGGACTCGAGCATCACCTCGGAATGACCTGTGACCCTGTATGCGGACTCGTGCAGATACCATGTATCGAACGAAACGCCTATGCCGCGGCTCGCGCACTCGATGCCAATATCTACAGCTCATTCTCCGACGGAACCCATCGAGTAAGCTTCGATAAGCTCGTCAACGTGATGAAAGAGACCGGACACGACCTCCCATCCCTATATAAGGAAACAGGAGCCGGAGGACTCGCAAAAGACTATAGTCAGATGTAAGGAGAGGCTGGAAATAAATATTTAGACCGGTAATTCCACCTCTATATGATTTATCAATGCAATATTACCTATGAAGCTGATTGAAAAAAATCTAAAAAGCATTTTTAATATATGCAAAAGATTCCATGTAAGAAAATTATGGGTATTTGGCTCAATTCTTACTCCGCGTTTCAATACGGAAAGCGATGTTGATTTTTGTGTGGATTTTGATTGGGAGCAAATATCTCTAAAAGAATCCGCTAATAATTTTTTCGGATTTCAGTCAGCTGTGGAAGAACTTTTGGGGCGCAAAGTAGATATTACAGACGATAGTGCCGTGCGCAATCCTTATTTCAGAGAAGAGTTGAATGAAACAAGACAATTGATTTATGGATAGGAAAATTAATAAATTACTCTTTGATATTTCCGCATGTATTGAGGAAATAGAATCTTATTTTGAGGCTCTTCCCCGTCAATTTGAGGAGTATAAGAATAATGCGTTGTTAAGAAGTGCAATACATATGAATCTTTCTATTATTGGAGAAGCAACCAATAGAATCTTGAAGATAGATCCGGGTATCGCAATTTCAAATGTAAGACAAATTATTGGCACAAGAAATTATATTATTCATGGCTATGACAGTTTGCGTCCTGAAATGATTTGGGCGATAATAATAAATGATTTGCCTAAACTGAAAGAAGAGGTGTCAATGTTGTTATTAAGCTGATAGCGTATGGAGTCTTGACTACGTGAGTTATTTGTTTTACCACCATAAAAAATATCCTTTATAAATTGCATATATCAAAAAGAATATATACATTTGCCGAAAGAAGAACTGGTTCAAAGGAATCAACCTTTGTGAACAACCGTTAACCTTTTTGAATCGGTGCGCTGATACTCCGAAAAATTAGGAGATTGTGGCCCTTTTGTGTTATGCTATAATCCTCCGAATAATTTGGAGAGCGTCAGCCTTTTTGTATCGGTGAGGCGATCCTTTGGTTCGCCAATAGTCAGAACCTAATATTAGCCACAGGGGGCGCCCCCTGTATTGTCGGCTCCTAAGAGCCGACAATAAAATAAACCTTATAAATTAAACTCTACAAACCCGAGGCAAGCCTCGCGTTAACCATATACCATAATAATAAAAAAACAACAATAATAACTCTTAACCAATTAATTATGAGAAAATTTTTACTTTCATTCGTCTGCCTCATGGCGATGGCTATCCCGTCACTGGCAGAAACGAAAACCTATCAGTTATGCACTGATCTATCTGAAATCTTGAATCCGGATAATCAATTTATATTGGTAGGATCAAAACCAATCACCAATGGAGTATCTGCGGTACTTATTACTCCGGAGGAGAAAAAAGAAGCTAAAACCATTATCAATAATGTATCGGAAGTGCCAACTGAAATATCAGTTGATGCAGAACAACTGGGTCTTGGTTTATTCTCGATTAAGGATAATGGAGATAAGAAGGTTCTCTATGAAAATGTTTCAAAAAAATATTGGGGTGGTCCTAATTCTAATGCCGTATCAACTAGTGAAACATTGGGCACATCTAATGATTATAAACTTACAATTACTCTTGAAAGTAATAGTTGGGTAAAAATCGTGTCAGCTTCGAACACAACCACCAGATATTTTCAGTTTAATACTAATTATTTTAGAAACTATGCAGATAACAATAATTATGCAAAGCCGTTATTTTATAAGGAGGTGACTAATGCTGAACCGGTTGACCCAAACTACACAGGTTTTGATAAGAAGTATTCCATGAAAATAGGGGAGGTAATGCAATTCCCAGAGATTTCTCCCAAAGAACTTACCTATACATTTACTACAGAGAATTCAGATATAATAGAGATTGATAGTGATAATAATACCTTTACAGCTCTAAAGGATGGTACAGCTACAATCTCATTTTCAACATATGCCTTAGACAACCGTTTCAACGCCGGTTCAGGAGAGTTTATGATAGAGGTGAAAAAGAAAACCCCAAAAATGTCTTTCTCTGATCCAATCGTGTATGGTAAACTTAATGTCGGTGTTGTTTGGCAGGAGGTTGTAATTGAAGATCCTATTGATGCTGACCGCTCAACAATTACTTATTCTTCCTCAGATTCTGATATTGTTGAATTAGATCCCGCTACCGGTCAAATTAAACCTGAAAATATAAAACAAACCGGTGAAGTAACTATTACAGCAAAATTACCTGGCTTTGGTGAGTATGATGAAGGAGCAGCTTCATATAAGATACTTGTGATTGATCCTAATAATCAGGTGGAGCCAACATCTTCTATTTTTGACTTCACCGTAGAGAATCCTTACGGAATGACTACACAGACCGGTAGCTCTTCTACTTATGAATCGTTGAGTGAAATTGACGCTGATAATGTAGTGACATTATCATTTGAAGGAGACTATCGGTCTTGGCAAGCAAGCTCAGGATATGAATTGCGAGTTATGAAGGGGGCATCATTTAAAGTTGAGGTGCCGGAAGGTTATAAAATCACACAGATTGGTGTTGCAGGAAAGAATTTGACAGGATCGTTTAATCCTGCCTCCTCCTCTGATGATGCAGGCTCCCATCCAGAAGACTGGGATATTGTCTCAAATCATTGGCATGCAGGGAATCAGGTTGTCACATCTGTTACTTATACAAATCCAAGCAAAGCAAATACTCGAGATGATATAAGTAAAATATACGTGATGTATGACTCTGATGGTTCAACCCTTAAGTCAGCCAGACTATCATTTTCGCCAACTGTAAATGGTATTATTGCCGGTGAAGAAGCTACAATTAACGCTGTAAATAATCCCTATGGACGTGAGGTTAAATATACTCTTGCGGGAGTTGAAAATACAGCAGAAGAAGCTTTATATACAATTACTCCTTCTGAGGATGGCAAGGATCTTAAAGTATGGGTGAAGAATCCGGGTTATTATACTCTTGAAGCAAGATCTGGTGCAGGTGACGGCTATCGCGACGGTTTCGCTATAATGCGTTTGAATGTATTCAATCATCTTGATGTGTATGCTAATGATGCATTAATTCAAGAAGAAGTGATTGCAACAGAGAATGACGTTACAGTTAAGTTTGATGTTGTGCAGCCCCAATCTCTCAATATATACTACAGAATAGAGGATAATAATACACCGGCAGTCAATCCGGATGAAATATCGGATGATGAAAATTGCGACCCCGGATTTATTCTTTATGAAGATCAAATTGATATTGTGGCTAACACTAATGGTAACTTGATCTTCTATGTCGCTAACTATGGTTATAAATCTCCTCAACGTACAATCGTTCTTGGCAAAGGGTTGGCAGTAGCTCCGGAAGTCCCCGTGCTTAAGGGAATAGAGAATCTTGAGAACATGGGAGAAGATGAGGGTGTGACAGCTCTTATGGGAAATGAGGCCGTAACTCTAAGCTTCGATAAGGTAGAGGGCATTGAAATCTACTATGGTATTATGGACTATAGTTTAATGAAGATGTCGGGAGAAGATAATGCTCCATCAACTCATGCAGAGGGTGATGACGATGAGCCATGGCTACTTTACTCAGAACCGATCAATCTTGATAAATCCGGTAACTATATGTTGGTTTATAAAGCAGTAGATACAGTCACTGGTCTTGAGAGCGATCAAAAGGTTTATATGATAATTCTTGACATTCACAATCCTCTCACTGCTCCTCAGCTCCTCGGTCTTGAAGATCTTGAAAGGGTAGAAATGAACGACTTAACTGGCGAAGAAAATAATATATATTTCTATGACGAGGATGCGGAGACGTATTATGTGATTTCCTCATCACCTCTTGAGGTTAAATTTGATTTTGATGTCAATGAAAATCCTGATGTGAAGGTTATGTATTCTCTTCTCTCGGAAGGTGGCGTATCCCCCATGAGTGAGGATGATGACATGCCATTCGTTGAATATGACGGCTCAAGCATTGAGATTGCCGGATCATGTATGTTGGCTTATATGGCTGTTAATACTGCAACCGGAGAGCAATCTGATGTGGTTCAATATATGTTCATGATTGAAACTCCTTTTACTGTCCCGGCAATCAAAGGTTTTGAGGATGCCAATATGGAAGGTGATGATGAAAATGGTTATATGGTAGAGTCGAATAGCCCGCTGTCGCTCACTTTCGACATTGACCTTGAAGAGCATCCTGAGCTTGCTATCAACTATATGATTACATATGATGATGAGGAGGAAGTCAGCGGTCAATATGATGGCACACCCATAATTATCGATAGAGACTGTGAATTCTTGGTTTCTGTAATGGATTATTCTACCTTTAAGAGAGCTATGGCACAATACATGATCTTTATCAATACCCCCGTGGCTCCTGCTGCTCCTACTATGAAGGTAGAGGGTAACTATACAAATGACAATGGTAATCTGAATGCTGAGGAAGAGCTTACCATTACTCTTGAAGCCGAAGAGGGTATGGATATCTATTATTTATTGGAAAATAGGGATGTGACTCCGCTCAAAGCTAAGGGTTGCGACAGCGATCATGCAGGTTATACCAAGCATAACGGTGAAACCATCAATATCAATGGTGCGCATAAGACCTTCTCGTTCTTCGCTTGCGATCCTGCAACCGGTGCTCATAGCGAACCTGTAACTTATAAGCTCGCAGTTGCTACCGGTATCTCCGGAATCTATGCCGACGATACCGACACAATGTATTTCAACCTTAACGGTGTTCGTATCGAGAAGCCTGAAAACGGAACCTATATCCGCGTTTCAAAGGGCAAAGCTGAAAAGGTGGTGAAATAATCGGATAGAAATAATCAAATATAATAGTCTAAATGCTAACCGAGGGTGTGAGTCAGATCGCATCCTCGGTTTTTAATTATCCGAGAATTTTCGCTTGATTGAGATTCCGGATCCCTTTTGTATCGGTGAAGCAAGCCTTTGGTTTGCCAATCTAAATAAAGCATTAACAAATCAAAAGATATTTTAACATATATTGAATTGGTTGAAATTCAAAATGATAAAGAAATAAGAATAGAAAATTATCAAAAATATTACGAAAATACTTGCGCAGCGAAAAATTTTGCAGTAATTTTGCAACCGCAAACGAGAAACGAAAGGTACTCGAGAGCGCAAA
>CAMWUJ010000073.1 GCA_947177405.1 uncultured Porphyromonadaceae bacterium
GACGTTGGCCCATTCGTCTATCGGTTAGGACGAGAGATTTTCATTCTCTAAAGAGCAGTTCGACTCTGCTATGGGCTACCAATAATAACTCAATAAGCAAAGTAATTTTTAGAAATGGCAAATCATAAATCGTCATTAAAAAGAATTCGCCAGGCGGAAAAAAGAAGACTTGAAAACCGTTACTGGGCAAAAACAGCTCGCAACGCAGTGCGTCGCATCCGTAAAATGACAGACAAGGCTGAGGCTACAGCTGCATATAACAAGACCAGCGCCCTCCTTCAGCGTCTGGGTCGCAAAAATATCATTTCCAAGAATAAAGCAGCCAATCTCTGCAGCGCTCTTGCGAAACACATCAACAAACTTTGATTTTGTTAATCCTCCGCATGGTGGTTCACACCGGCGGCTGAGATATGTGTCGGTCCATTCGTCTATCGGTTAGGACGAGAGATTTTCATTCTCTAAAGAGGAGTTCGACTCTCCTATGGACTACTTCCCCAAATCCATCCTATCCCCGAGACCGGCTGTCATAGTTTTGACCGTCGGTCTCAACCTTTTTTATCCATCTCCATTAGATTCATTTTCCGGTTATGATTCCACGATTGCTAAAGACTGCCCTTATCGCCTGCCTGACTCTCATTCCCTCTTTCCATGCCAAGGCCGAATGGAATGATTCCATCAGATATCACGGCGAGATCGGAGCCACATTCTCAGGTGGCGACCACACTCCTTTCTGGATGGCAAACAATAAATACGGACTTTCATCCATCAAGCGCAACAACGCCTATTTACGTCTCGGTGCGTTCCACGATATGGATACCACAAAGCGTTTCAGCTGGGGTGCCGGTGTGGATCTTGCCGTGGCTGCACGTTTCTCTTCCGTATTCGTGGTGCAGCAGCTTTATGGAGAGGTGAAATACCGCTGCCTCGACTTTATGGCCGGATCCAAAGAGATGAACGGTTTCATCAATAATTCCGACTTAGGATCGGGCAACATGATGTTCTCAGGAAACGCACGACCCATACCGCAGGTGAGGATCGGGATTTTCGACTATGCCGACTTCTGGGGCACAAAAGGTTGGCTCGGGGTGAAGCTATACGGTGCTTTCGGAATGTTTACCGACGACCGATGGATCAAGAGCTGGGTACAACCAAATTCAAAATACACTCTCCATACTCTATATCATTCCAAAGCAATATCCTTCCGTGTGGGTAATACAAGGGTATTTCCCCTCGAATTGGAGATTGGGATGGAGATGGCCACACAGTTCGGAGGTGACCTCTATAATAATGGAAAGTTAATCCGAAAAATGCCCCGTGGATGGAAAAACTGGATTAAAGCCGTTATTCCGATGAAGGGAGGATCCGACACATCGCTCAGCGATCAGAACAATGTGGAGGGGAATATGCTCGGAGCCTGGAATTTCGCTCTTGCATGGCGTCCTGCCGAAGGTTGGAGCATAAAGGCCTACTATGAGCACTTCTTTGAAGATCATTCCATGATGACTTTCGACTATCTTTGGAAAGACGGTCTTTATGGCATCGAAGCCAAATTCCCCAAAAACCGCTGGATATCCGAGGCTGTATATGAATTCCTTTATACAAAGGATCAGTCGGGGCCCGTATATTGGGATCACACTCCGGAACTGAACGAGCAGGTGTCGGGACGCGACAACTATTATAACAATTCAGCCTACAATGGCTGGCAGCATTGGGGAATGGGAATCGGAAACCCGCTGATTATCTCTCCAATATATAATAACCCTCATACGTTAGGATTCAAGTGCAACCGACTATGGGCTCATCATATAGGAGTGAAAGGGGAACCTTCAGAAAGGATAGGTTACAGACTGCTCGCCTCATATTCAAAAAACTGGGGATCATACGCAAATCCTTTCAAGGAGGTGAAACATAATTTCAATCTTTTGGCCGAGGTGAAATGGCACCCGAAAAAACTCCGTGGATGGGAAGGCACTCTCGGAGTTGGTATGGATGCCGGATCTTTGTTGGGAAAGAGTTACGGCGTTTCGCTCAAGATTTCAAAAACAGGTTGGTTCCTCAAATAATTCATGTTATGAAAGCAATTGGTTATCTGAAAAGTATAGTTCTGACTCTAATACTTGCAACGTTCTTTACGGGCTGCAACAAGGTGTCGCATAACGGATCGATCGACGGCCACTGGCAGATCATGAATATAGAGGAGCTTTCCACGGGCGACCACACCACTGTCACCGACCAACGCTACATAGGCATACAGCTTCATGTGATGCAGCTGATAGGGCCGGGAGTGTCGGTGGCTGCCAACATGACCTACGATAAGAATGATGCCACCATCTCATGTGATTTCCCATATCTGCCGCAAGATCAGGTAGAATCCAAGCTTGCACCATTCGGTATCAGGTCGAATCCGGTCACATTCGAAGTGGTGGAGTCGAATCGTTCCACACTTGTGCTTCGCACATCGGAAACCATCATCACCTGTCGCCGCTTCTGATCCGCCATGCTTCTGCACTATATGATAGAGGGGATTCCGGAAGCCGGTTGCGATGAAGCGGGCCGCGGATGTCTCTGCGGCCCTGTGGCATGTGCGGCTGTAATTCTTCCTCCTGATTTCCAATGTGAAGATCTGAATGATTCAAAACAGCTTTCGGCAAAGAAACGAGAATCGCTGCGTCCTATCATAGAGAGCCGGGCGCTGGCATGGGCCGTGGTGATGGTTGAGCCCGAGGAAATCGACCGAATCAATATCCTGAAAGCCTCGATTGCCGGGATGCAACGCGCCCTGGATCAACTCACAATCCGCCCGAAGCATATAATCGTGGATGGAAACCGCTTCTCACCATATCGCGACCCTGAAACATTTATGGATATCCCCCACCACACCGTGGTGAAAGGCGACGGCAAGTATATGTCGATAGCAGCTGCCTCGATTTTAGCCAAGACACATCGCGACGAGTTGATGACCCGATATAACGAAATATATCCCGGCTACGGTTGGGACCGTAACGCCGGCTATCCCACCAAAGAGCATCGAGAAGCAATCTCCCGATTGGGAATCACACCTATTCACCGAAAGACATTCCGGATGTAGATTTATCCCGATATAATTGAAAGACACATTAAGGCTCCATCAAAGCTTACCCTTACATTCTTATTGCAATTATTCCTAAGAAATACAAAAAGTAACACACAGATTTGACATAAGTCAAATTATGCAAGCAAAACTAATCTTTTCCTAACTTTTTTCAATATTTTTATACTATCTTCGCATAAATTGAAGTTAACAATTCAATTTTATCATTCCTATGTACTGAGAAACATTCATTGATCCCATCTTTTTAAGGTGCCTTTTTATATCTATTTTATACCTAACGGCATCCCACCGAGGATCAGAATTAAAATAATGACGTTATCTTTCTAATCAAAATCATCTATGCGCAAATTTACAATTCTATTTTTGCTGTCACTTGTGATGCTGGCAGTGAATGGAGAGAATTCCGCACGCAAGATCTCTTCTTCGGGACGCGCACTCTCCACTACGGGAAAAACACTCTACAAAGATAGGCCACGAACCAATCTTATGTTGAATTCCCAAACCGGATCTTTTTCGGAGATATCCACTCCGAATAAAGCAAAAAATGACCCTTCTAAAATCATAAGTGCCTCAGGAGGTGACCTTCAGGGTTATCTCAAGGCAAGTGCCGTGGAGTCATATCCTCCCGGATGGTACGATATAAATACCAACGGGCAGATCAAACATCTTTTCTCCAACACAGCCATAATGGGATCCTGCGGTTATGTGCGCGATGGGAAGATCTGCCAGTTCACCGCCATCAATAGTTATGGCTACTACTGGTTCTATTATTCAGAATATAGCCTTGCCACCGGCGAACAGCTATATGAAGTCGAGCTCCCCGACTCCGATATGCGCAACTATGTGGTTAACTGCACCTACAACGAAAAAGAGGATATGGTCTATATGCAGACTTATTCCAAAAATTTCTCTTCCATGGCATGGTCGTCGTTCAATCCCGAGACTCACGAACGCACATATCTCAATAACGGCTTGTCATGGGATGAGAACCGCGTTGTGGCTATCGGCACTAATCCCCGCGATAACAGGATATATGGTATAAAGGATAATGGCGAATATGTGGAGATCGACCGTCTGTCGGGAAATACCACCGTGGTAAAGACCCTTGATGTCTCGCCAGCCGAATATTCCCAATCCATGATATATTCTCCAATGGAACGCGGCTTCGTATGGGCTGCCATGCTCTCCGACAACACCTCCGGATTCTATCGTATAGAACCGTCAACCGGCGAAACATCCCTTCTGGGAAAGATGGATGTCCAGAATCAATTCCTGATGCTCTATTGTCCCGACAAAGACGCCGCGGACGATGCTCCCGGTCTGGCCACCTTCTCCGCATCTTTCGACAAAGCCTCACTCTCAGGCACAGTGTCGGTCACTCTTCCTGAAAAGACATTCGGCGGCGATGCGCTATCCTCCTCGCAGACTGTGACAGCCGATGTGATCATCGATGGTGCATCCTCACTTACTCTTTCCGGGAAGCCCGGCCAGACAGTCTCCAAGGAAATTACTCTTGAGCAAGGTCAGCATGAGGTGATCGTGAAATGCGCCCTGGATTCATCTGACCTATGGGGTCCGGAAAGAAAGGATTCCTTCTACACCGGTTTCGACACCCCTATGGCACCGACCAAAGTGAGAATTCACAACGGTAAGATACTCTGGAGTGCTCCCCAAAAATCAGTGCACGACGGATATGTGGATTTCAATAATATCAAATATATCGTGAAGCTTAACGATATTCTGCTTACAGAGACCCCTGTAAGCGGAACAAGTCTGGAATTTGAAGCTCCCGCCTCGCTGGCGATATATTATGCCAAAGTATATGCGGTGGCCGACGGAATGTCATCCGAACCCGGTGTGAGCAGCGGTGTGAAATATGGCGACACAATGCTATTCCCATTCAGCTTCACCCCTACCTCTGATGAATTCACCCTCTTCACCATTGTGGATGGCAACAACGACGGCAACTCCTGGAAATATTTCACCGGCAAAGATTGTGTATATTATAATACCGGTTCATTCAGCCGTGCCGCTGATGAATGGCTGATTTTCCCATTGGCCGACTTCTCTGACTCTGATCATCTGTACCGTCTCACATTCGATGCCAAAGCTCTGATTGTGTCAAGGCCTGAAGACTTTGAAATATGGCTGCTCAACTCCACCAACCCCGAGACAGGAAAGGTAAAGAAACTTGCAGACTTCCCTCAATACAACAAAGATCAATGGAACACGGAGACATTTAAGTTCAATGTGGATCAACCGGGCAAATACAGCATTGGTTTCCGTTGCACCACTCCGGAAGGATTCCAGATGATGCTCCAGCAGTTCAAGGGCGAGAAAACATCCGACACCATGAAGGCCCCCGCAGAATGTAAGGGAGTCAAGCTCACCGGTGCCTCGGAAGGGAAACTTGAGGCAACCGCCTCTTTCATCGCACCGACCAAGGCCCTTGACGGATCAACACTCCCCTCCGGCAAGGAGATCACTGTTTTCGCCCGTACCAAAGGCGGAGAGGCCTCAGTGAAAGTGCTCCCCGGAAATAAGGGAGAGATAACATTCCCTTGTCTGCAGGGTATGAACTCCGTGACAATAGTCACTGCCAACGACGGGGGCGAAGGAATGGAGAATTTATACGAGATCTTCGCAGGTCAGGAGAAACCCGGCAAAGTGCAAAACCTCAAATCCACCATCTCAGACGACAACCTGACCTGGACCATCACATGGGAGGCTCCGGTGGAAGGTGAGAGCGGCGGATATATCAATCCCGATGAAGTGGGATATTATATTTATAATGTGAACGGAGGCGAGCTCTCCTTCCTTGAGGACATAGGCACACGCAAGAGCTATACATATAAGGTGCCGGCCGGCAAACAGTCGCTGCAACAGATTGCCGTGGGTCCCTACAACATTGCCGGTGCGGCTGCCGCCGATACTTTCAAAGGAACCTCCGCAATTCTTGGCACTCCGCTCCAGACTCCGTTCACAGAAACGTTCACCTATGGTGTTCCAAGCTATCTCCCCAATGTGATCAGCCGTCCTAATTCAAGCTATACGGCACAGTGGGCACATGGAGATCCCACAGCTATCATATATGATGCTTTGACTCCCGATTATGGTGCAATGTATGCCCAACCCACTGTGACCGGTCTTTCTTTGGGTCGTGTTGAGATTCCGAGAGTATCGACCGAGGGTTACAACAATATATGTTTTGTGCTCCGTGCTTTCAGATTCCCCCAGGGTGGTCTTATCAGAATTCTGGGTCGCGAGAACAACGGTGCCAAATGGATCGAAATAGGCGAATTCGATTGCGTGAAGGGGCAGAAAGGATATGTGGAATCTATCTTCAAACTCCCCGCCGACCTCCAGAACAAACCCTGGATATCCCTGGCAATTGAGGCAGAATTCGACACTGAATCGACCAATACTTTCATAATCGTGGATGAATATTCCCTCATCGACCTCCCTGACAACGATATGGGCGTGAGCCATCTTTTAGGCACCGACCGTCTCCGCGCCGGCGAGACTGGGAAATATATCGCCACCGTGTCAAATTTCGGTAAAGAGACCCAAACTTCCGACATACGCTGGGAAGTGCTTGATCCTACAGGCAACGTATTCATTTCACAGCAAGATGTGGTATCTCCTCTGGATCCCAAAGAGAGCGAGGACAATGATTTCTCCTTCACTGCCGACAATATCGCCATGGGCGACTTCGCCACCGTGAAGGCCACAGTGATCGCCGATCCTGATGATTCTGAAGCCAACGATTCGAAAGAAATGAAGGTTGCTCTC
Organism: uncultured Porphyromonadaceae bacterium; assembly: GCA_947177405.1. Taxonomy (GTDB): domain Bacteria; phylum Bacteroidota; class Bacteroidia; order Bacteroidales; family Muribaculaceae; genus Lepagella. The sequence continues at coordinate 6,884 of CAMWUJ010000073.1, forward strand.
ATCTCGGCAGCCTCCGGAAAAGTGAACGATCTCGAGGGAACCCCCGACAACGGAACTGTGGCTCTCAGCTGGTCCGCACCTCAGATGCGCCACTCTGTCAACGATGATTTCTCCTCACTCGAACATGGGGCATACGATCAGGAGCTGGGGGCATGGAAAAATATAGACGGCGATGGTAAGAATGTCTGCTCCATCAATGGTGTGGAGATTCCTGATGCCGGTGTGCCGAAGGGCTGGCAGGTGATTGATGAGTCTCTTCATCCCCTCTTCGAAGCACACAAAAATTCAAAGATGCTTCTCGCCATGACACCGGCTGACGAATCGGCTGCCAACGATTGGATCATATCTCCAGAGATAGCCGGAGGGTCCGAACTCGTATTTGCCGCCCAGGTGCTCACCACAGGATTTGCAGAAGAGTTTGAGGTGCTTGTTTCTTCCACCGACGATGACATAACCTCATTCACAAAACTCGCATCGTTCACTAAGGAAAACTATGGATGGCAGACATACATGGTGACTCTTCCTGCTGATGCCCGCTATTTCGCGATCCGTTATTGCAGTGTGGATCAGTTCGGTCTGCTTATCGATGATATAGATTATGTGCCTGCCGATGGTGCGCAGCGTCCCGTGACCGGCTACAACGTATATCGCAACGACAGCAAGATTGGTTCAGCCGAATCCAACCGCTTTACCGATTCCGATCCGCTTGCCACAGCTGCTGATTATTATGTGGTGCCCGTGGTCAAGGAGAACGGACAGGAGAAAGAAACCGTGAAATCAAATATCGTGAGAGTGGATATGTCGAAGATTGGTGAAATCGCTCTCCGTGCCGGAATTTACGGTGAGAAAGGATCCATAAAGGTGAACGGCATGAACGGTTCGCTCATCTCGGTGTTCGCTGCCGACGGAGTGTGTGTGGCATCCCGTAAGGCTGAAAGCAATTCCATATCCATTCCTGTAAATCCGGGTGTATATATGGTCAATGCTGATAAAACGACTGTAAAGGTAATCGTGAAATAAAACTTCATTATATCGTAATCAGGAAGGGAATGTCGATGACATTCCCTTCCATAAAACAACTAAGCTTATGAGAAAATATCTACTTCCCTTTGCTTTCAGCGCCCTGCTGTTGGGAAACACAGACGTGGCTGAGGCCGTGACTATCTACGGCAACCAGACCGGAGGAAATTATCCGGGAATATATACCATCTCCTCCGAGGGAGGACAACCCGAGGAAGTGTGGCAAAGTTCCGGTCTTGCAAGCGAGAGCAACACTACCGGTGTATTCACCGATGACGCCTATTATTCCACTTTCTCTTCCACCTATCAGAAATATTGCTCAAAAGCGATTCATAACGCGGATTTCTCTGAGTGGGAAATGGCTCCCCGCCCCAATGATAAAATGAAGATAACAGATATTCCCACCGCTTTGGGATGGAATCCGATAGACGGGAAGGTATATGGATCGTTCATGACTGCCGAGAGTGGGGTATTCGCTTTCGGAACATTCTCCACAACTTCTGCCACATCCTCCATAATCGCCCCCCTTGAGAAACAGCTTGTCTCTATTGCCATTAACATAGATGGGGAAATGTATGCTATTGATGTGGATGGTGATCTTTACACTTTTACTACCAAAGGTGTGTTCACTTTGGTGGGAAACACCGGAATGAAACCCTCCGCCAAACGTTCCTCCGGTGCCGCTTTCGACTCGGCCACCGGTACGCTTTATTGGACAATGACCGATAAATCCAATGATACGTCCCTATACACCGTGGATACCACCACAGGAAAAGCTACAGAGGTTTATGCCTATCCTTACGGCACCTACTTCCCCGCACTAATCATTCCTGAGGCTCCGGCTCCCGACGGCGCTCCGGCAGACGTGACCGACTTCCTGGCTCTCGCCGATGGCTTTGAAGACCTGATCAATATATCTTTCACACTCCCTTCCAAGACACAGGCCGGAGAAGATATGTTAGGTGCCGTGAAGTATAAGGTATATGTTGATACTGAACTGATTGCAAATACACAGGGTGGCCCCGGACAAGAGGTGAAACTCTCCGATTCCCCCGGTGCCGGCGAGCATACAGTGTCGCTCTTCATTTCCAATCTCGCAGGTAAAGGAAACAAAGTTTCTTCCATAGTGTTTGTAGGTGAGGATACTCCCCAGGCGGTGACCAACATTAAGATAGCGGCTGACGGAAAAACCATAACACTTACATGGAATGCACCGGTTGTTGGCGAACATGGCGGTAATTTTGATATTGAGAAGCTACGCTACAAGGTGATCCGTCTCAACGATGATGAAACAGTGGCTGAAGATTTGGATGAAACCACCTTCTCTGAGACAGTTGAAGCAGAGGGACTGACAAAATACAGTTATTCTGTCACCCCCAGGTGTGGCGATCTCAGCGGTCCGGCCGCCGACTCTCCCATATTAGTTGTTGGCGATGGTATGACTCCTCCCTACGAACAGTCATTCGACGACCCTGACAGCTTTGATGATATATATTTCTCCACATACGATGCCAACGATGACGGTAGCGGTTGGACTTTATATAAAAATTATTATGGTACGGCCGGGAATGCACGTTATATCTACAGTGCGACAAATGATGCTGACGACTGGCTGTTCACTTGTCCTCTTGCACTTGAAGGTAATTTTAAATATGACCTCAGTTTCACTTTAACCACCAACCGCTGGGGAGAAGGTGAACGTTTAGGCGTATTCTACGGCACTCTTCCCACTCCCGATGCCATGACCGAGACAGCCTTAGATTATACAGATTATGAAAAAGGGTTCAACGACACTGTAACTGCTTCCATTGATCCCAAATCATCCGGAAGCTATTATGTCGGATTCCATATCACAAGTGGGAAGGATAGCTATAACGTGGATCTGGATAATCTTAAGATAGGTGTCGGAGTGCCGACAGGAGTAAGCAAAACTATAATGGGGAATGATATAAATGTCGTTGCCGGTAAAGGATCGATTACTATTGTTTCCGAAAGAGATGCTGATTACGTCGTTTCAGATCTTGCCGGAAGAATCGTGAAAGCCGGAACCATAAAATCCGGTGGTGATTCTGTAGCTCTCAACACCGGTATATATTTGGTGAAGATAGGCAGGTCAGCATATAAGGTAATAGTGAAATAACTCTATTAAATACAAGCATAAAAAAGGGGATTGACTGCAATCCCCTTTTTTATTAATACTTTTATATTTACACTTTTCATTTTCCTACGATCCGGGCTCTTATCCTGCTTAGTGTGGACTGGGTGACACCTAAATATGACGCTATGTATTTCAAAGGCACATTATTGAAAACATCGGGTCGAAGCTTCTGGAGGCGCAGATAGCGTGAATATGCGTCTTGCTGACCAAGCCATACATACCGGTTTTCCAATGCATGGACCTGACGAAGTAACACTCTGTTAAACCAATTCATCAGCTCCGTAGTATCCACAAGCTCCCTTAGGTCTTGATTATCTACCATGATGACCTCTCCATCGGTCACCGGATTATACGACCATAGCGACGGCTGATCGTAGAGATAGGTGGCAAGACTAAGATAGGGATCCCCTTCCTCCCCGAAGGCTATGGTATCATCCTCTCCGTTCATTATCCTCGATATACGGAAAATACCCTCCGACACAAACACCAATTTGTCAAAAATCTCTCCCTCCGCACACAATATATCCGAACGGGAAATTTTCTTGACACTCGCACGATCGGCAAGCTGCCTTATCACCTCCGACGACAGAGGATAAGCCCGATGTATATATTCCGTAAGTTTTCTTTCTATTCTCGATGTCGGTATCATAGGCGCCACACTTTTTATATTTCACACTCCCGGAGGCTCTATTACAGAACCCGTATAATACAAGAAGCTGTCATAACAACTTCACTATATCAAATTTAACTATTTTATCATTATTATCAAATAATAACAAATTCTTTTTTCAATTAATTTGCCTGTGTTCTCTTTATTTAATATTATTTGACCTACATCAAAAGAGAGATTCCGCAATATATCGGACGTCCCGGGCAGTTGAGCGGGTATGAAATTGCGTAAGTGTCTTTTTTTTATTAATTTTGCGAAAAACAAAGCACTATGGCTAATCAAGAATTGACAGAACAAGAGATTGTAAGGCGCAACAGCATGCAGGCTCTCCGCGACCGCGGCATAGAGCCTTTCCCCGCCGCAGAATATGTAGTGACAGGACATTCTAAGGAAATAAAGGAAAATTTCTCTGACGATCTCACCCCTCCTCGTGAAGTGGCGGTAGCCGGACGTATCATGAGCCGCCGCATCATGGGAAAAGCTTCTTTCATGGAGCTGCAGGACGGCGAGGGACGTATTCAGGTATATGTGAGCCGCGACGACCTTTGCCCGGGTGAGGACAAGGATATGTATAACGTGGTGTTCAAGAAGCTCCTCGATATAGGCGATTTCATCGGTGTGAAAGGATTCGTGTTCCGCACCAAGACCGGTGAGATCTCAATCCACGCCCAGGAAATAACAGTGCTCGGAAAGAGCCTCCGCCCCCTCCCGATCGTGAAGATGAAGGATGGAAAAGCATACGATGCCTTCACCGACCCCGAGCAGCGCTACCGCCGCCGTTATGTGGACCTTGTGGTAAATCCCGGTGTGAAGGATATATTCGTGAAACGGACCAAGATGTTCAATTCGATGCGTGAATTTTTCAATTCTTTCGGATATCTTGAAGTTGACACTCCCGTGCTCCAGTCGATTCCCGGAGGAGCCGCAGCACGTCCTTTCATCACCCATCATAACGCGCTCGACATCCCCCTCTATCTCCGCATAGCCAATGAGCTTTATCTCAAACGTCTCATCGTGGGCGGATTCGACGGTGTATATGAATTTTCAAGAAACTTCCGTAACGAAGGTATGGACCGAACCCATAATCCGGAATTCACCGCCATGGAGATATACGTGGCCTATAAGGACTATAACTGGATGATGGATTTCACCGAGAAGATGCTTGAGAAGATCTGCATGGATGTCAATGGCACCACTGAAGTGAAAGTGGGCGACAACATGATCAGCTTCAAGCCCCCATTCCGCCGTCTCACCATGACTGATGCCATCAAGGAGAAGACAGGCTTCGACATCTCCGGCAAGAGTGAGGATGAGCTCCGCGAATTCTGCAAGCAGAACAATATAGAGGTGGATCCCTCAATGGGTAAAGGGAAGCTTATCGATGAAATCTTCGGAGAGACCTGCGAAGGAAGCTTCATCCAGCCCACCTTCATCACCGACTATCCCATCGAGATGTCACCCCTCACCAAACGCCACCGTCATAATCCCGACCTCACCGAGCGCTTTGAGCTTATGGTCAACGGCAAGGAGCTGGCCAACGCCTATTCCGAGCTCAACGACCCCATCGACCAATATGAGCGCTTCGTGGAGCAGATGCGCTTAGCCGATAAAGGCGATGATGAAGCAATGATCATCGACGCCGACTTTATCCGTGCCCTTGAATACGGTATGCCCCCCACTTCGGGTATGGGTATCGGAATGGACCGTCTCGCAATGATCCTCACCGGACAATCCACAATTCAGGAAGTGTTGCTCTTCCCGCAGATGCGTCCCGAGAAGGTGCACAAGGATTCTGACAATGAGGAGACCCCGGAAGACTCGGCGAACTCTGAAAAACAGGGATAATGGAGACAATGAAAAAAATAGCAGTGATAGGAGGCGGGAGCTGGGCCACAGCTCTCGCCAAACTCCTGCTCTCCAATTGCGACCGCATCGTATGGTATATCCATCGTCAGGACCGGATTGACGACTTCATGAAGTCGGGGCATAATCCGGTGTATCTGAGCGATGTGAGCTTCGACACCTCCCGGATAGAATTTACCGCCGACATCAACCATGCATGCTCGGTGGCCGACACCCTCCTATTCGTGACCCCCTCCCCTTATTTCCGCGACACTGCCGATAAGATCACAATCGATATCTCCTCCCGGAATGTAGTATCCGCCGTGAAAGGGATAGTGCCCGACAAGAATGTGATTGTTACCGATTATATGGTGGAGCGCTTCGGCTGCGACCCCGACAATATGCTCGTCATCGGAGGTCCGTGCCATGCGGAGGAAGTGGCTCTCGAACGTCTCAGTTATCTCACTATCGGATGCCACGATCTGGCCAAGAGCCGGGAATTCGCTTCCCTGCTCGCCGGAAAGAAGATGAAGACAATCGTCTCCTCCGATGTGGATGGAATAGAATATGCCGCCGTGCTCAAAAATGTATATGCCATAATGGCCGGCATAATCAACGGTATGAAAGCCGGCGACAATTTCATGGCCATGATGGTATGCAATGCCATCCGTGAGATGGATCGTTTCATCGATGCCATTGCCCCCATGCCCACCCGCGACATCGACCGGTCGGCTTATTTAGGCGACCTCCTGGTGACCGCATACAGCCGGTTCTCACGAAACCACAACTTCGGATCCATGATCGGCAAGGGGTATAGCGTCAAGGCAGCCATGATGGAGATGGCAATGGTGGCCGAAGGATACTACGGCACCAAATGCATTCATGAAATCAACGGTCTCGGACCCGATGTGGAGATGCCAATACTGAATTGTGTATGGGAAATACTGTATGAGGGGAAGTCACCCAAAAGAGCCATCAACGCCATCACAAGCTCATTCACATAATTTTTCTTAAAATTATCGCTCTATCTCAACGCCGGTTGTTATATCAGATAAGGGAGAAGAGATTTTCAACCCAAAAACAGACAATAAACCAAAATTATTTATAAACTATTTATGAAAACAATTGATCTTAATATTCAGGACGCTGTCTATTTTGCAGAGAAAGAATATGAGGCCCTGAAAGATAAATCAGTAGAGGCCCTCACCACTCTTGAGGAAGGTACCGGTGCCGGCAACGATTTCCTCGGCTGGCTCGACCTTCCTTCCAAGACTCCGGAGTCTCTTGTGGACCGTATCAACGCCACTGCCGCCCGTCTTCGCGAGAACTGCGACTATGTGGTGTGTGTTGGTATCGGCGGATCCTATCTCGGTGCCAAGGCCGTAAACTATGCCCTTGCCGATTCATTCGCTGATTTCTATGCTCCCAAGCCCAAGGAGCCGAAAGTGCTCTATGCAGGCCAGAATATCGGTGAGGATTACCTTGCAGAGCTCCAGAAGCTCCTCGAAGGTAAGAAATTCGGTATCGTGGTGATCTCCAAATCGGGTACTACCACCGAGCCCGCCATCGCTTTCCGTCTGCTCAAGAACCAGCTTGAGCAGCAGGCCGGTAAAGATGCAGCAAAGGATCTTATCGTAGCTATCACCGACGAGAAGAAAGGTGCGCTCCGCACTATGGCTAACGAGGAAGGCTATGAGACTTATGTGATCCCCGACAATGTAGGCGGTCGTTTCTCAGTGCTCACTCCTGTGGGTCTGCTTCCCATCGCCTGCGCCGGTCACGATATCAAGAAACTCCTCGCCGGAGCAAAGGATATGGAGAACACCACTCTTCACCCCTCTCCCGAGAATCCCGCACAGATCTATGCACGTCTGCGCAACGCCCTTTATCAGAGCGGCAAGAAGATCGAGATACTCGTGAATTTCGATCCCAAGCTTCACTATGTGTCTGAATGGTGGAAGCAACTCTATGGAGAGAGCGAAGGCAAGGATGGCAAGGGTATCTTCCCTGCATCGGTTGACTTCACCACTGACCTCCACTCAATGGGTCAGTGGATTCAGGATGGCGAGCGCACCATCTTCGAGACCGTGATCTCTGTGAAGAAACCGGCTCTTACCCACAGAATACCCATGAATGCATCCGACCTCGACGGCATTAACTATATCGCCGACAAGCGCATCGACGAGGTGAACAAGATGGCCGAGCTCGGCACCAAGATGGCTCACGTGGATGGCGGTGTGCCAAATATAAAGATCGAGCTTCCCCAGCTTGACGAATATAGCCTCGGACAGCTTATCTATTTCTTCGAGAAAGCCTGCGGTATCTCCGGATATATGCTCGGAGTGAACCCCTTCAACCAGCCCGGTGTGGAGGCCTACAAGAAGAATATGTTCAAACTTCTCAACAAGCCCGGCTATTGATAAGATTATTGTTTAACGATTAAATTGCCCGCAAAAATTTTATATGATATAAAATTTTTGCGGGCAATTTAATCGTTAAACCTCCGACATAGACCTCATTCAACTAATTTGGAAAGAGTGACCGGATAAACAAAAATCAAATCCCCGAGTTTCTCTTTATCTGCAAACTTAATAATCGGAAATTGCTGTTTTAAGAACTCCTTCTCTAATTTATAAATTTCTATGTCTGTGAACGGTATTCCTTTTGTTGATGAGAGAAATACAACATCCTTTACTTTCCCATTGGAATCACACACAAATTTTAGAAGGATCTTCCTTTTCTTTAACTCCTCTAATCTTTTCTTACCCAATATTTTCTTCATTGTATTAGGTATTATCTCATTTTTATCAAGTTCATAATCCTTTCCTAATTCCGTGGTGATTCTATAAGTAGGCCTGTTAGCTCTACGCACCTCACTACGGTCTATCTCAAACTTATATTCTATTCCTTTTATTTTCTTTACTACACTCATCCTATCCTGACCGTATATAGAACTAATGTTAAATATCGCAGCCAGTACCATTATCATCACTATCCTATTCATAACATATCCTTTACATATCCTTCCACATTGAGCTGATCTGTTAGTCCTAAATAATCAACCAATAATTTTACACCAAAGATATATAAAATAATTTGCACTAACAAATTAAAAAATTATATACTCATTTTTAAACTTTTCACACACCCTTGACTCTATTCTTCTATTCAGATTCTGCATTACTTAAAATTCACAAGATCAGGGTATCTTTTGTTTCCGTGTGGCAAGCCTTCGGTTTGCCGGAAGAGGGTTTATCTGATTTCTATATTACAGTAGCCTTATCTCATATTTTTTCGCTAAATTTGCAATACTAAAACTCCCGAATCATGCGCGTATCTTTTTGGAAAGAATATACCGGCTATTATAAACGATTGGCTATCCTTGGCCTCCCCGTATTGGTGACCCAATTAGGTATTATCGTGGTAAGCTTCGCCGATACCATGATGGTGGGCCATTACGGTACCAACGAACTGGCGGCGGCAGCCTTCGTGAATTCCCTTTTCGTGGTGGTGACGGTGATGCAGATAGGATTTGCCTCCGGCCTCACTCCCTTAGTGGGAGCCCTTTTCGGGCGCGGTGAGAAGCATCGCGCCGGCGGGATGCTGCGCGCGGGTCTGGAAGTGAATATCGCCGTCTCGGCAGTTTTCACCCTCATTATGGGTTGTCTCTATTTCCACCTGCATCGCTTCGGGCAACCCGAGGAACTCCTCCCTCTTATCCGGCAATATTATCTGATCATCCTTGCATCTCTGCTGCCTATGGCTCTCTTCAATACTTTCCAGCAGACCTGCAACGGTATCACCGATACCCGTACTCCAATGTGGTTCATATTAGGAGCCAATGTGTTGAATATCCTTGGAAACTATGCACTTATATATGGCCATTGGGGACTGCCCGAGGCCGGACTGGCGGGAGCCGGTATCAGCACCCTGGTCGCAAGGATTCTGGCGGCAGTCGGAATCACAATCTATTTTATGAAACGTCGTCATTACCGATCCTATCGCGAAGGCTTCTCTGCGAAGACTTCGGGCTTGGGGTTACGCAAGGAGGTGTGGCGCACGTCATATCCTGTGATGATCCAGAGTGGCGTGGAATGTTCGCTATGGGCCTTCGGAGCAATAGTGTGCGGTTGGTATGGTAAAATACAATTGGCGGCCTATCAGGTGGTCAATACCATCTCCCAGTTGGGATTCATGATATATATGAGCTTCTCCACGGCTCTCTCCATCCTCGTGGCCAATTTCACGGGGCAGCAGGCATGGGAATCGGTGCGCCGCGTCACGATGGCCGGACTCCATCTCATCCTCGTGCTCGCCACCCTCTCCTCCCTGATCTTCCTTTTAGGAGGAGAGCATCTGATATCGGTGTTCACTCCCGACAAAGAGGTGGAGATCTCGGCCCTAGGGCTGTTGCTGCCGCTGGTGGTGTATCAATACATGGATGCAGTGCAGCTCACCTATTGCAACGCAATCAGGGGCACCTCCCATGTGCAGCCTCTGCTATGGATTTCACTCGGATGCTATGTGGGGATAGGCGCGCCCGTGCTCCTGAAGTTCGCACAGATCTTCCCTGAAGCCAATGACGGTATCTACTGGAGTTTCTGCATAGCCCTCGGTGCGGCCGCCATGCTCCTCTCCTACTTCTTCTACCATATCGTGAGACGTGAATCGCTTCTCAGCAACAGCTAATCTCAACACCTGATATTATGGAAATAAAAGATGCCCAGAAAAGAGTGGATGAATGGATACGGAGCATAGGAAAAGGATATTTCTCCGAACTGACCAACATGGTGCTTCTCACCGAGGAAGTGGGAGAGCTGGCGCGTATCATGGCGCGCGTATATGGCGATCAGGTGGCCAAGGAGGGGGATCTGCGCAAGAACCTCTCGGAAGAACTGGCCGATGTGATGTGGGTCACCATCTGCCTTGCCAATCAATGCGGGGTGGATCTGGAGGAAGCGCTTCGCAAATCATTTGAGAAAAAACTCTCCGGGATGCCGCCAGATTCAAGGGATAGTTAAATCGCATAATAAACGGTTACATCGCATAATAATATGATTTGGTCGCAATCCTCTTTGTGATAGAGAAGGGGATTGCTAATTTCGCGCCAAATTATCAATTAAGTAAGTGTTCAAAATTAATTTATACTATATGCGAGCTTATTTTTTAGACG
>CAMWUJ010000074.1 GCA_947177405.1 uncultured Porphyromonadaceae bacterium
GGCCATCCTTCATTTTTTTATTCAGTATTTCAGCGGCTTTTCTTTTTAGCCTTCTTTTTCTTCTTATCCAGGAGTTTCTTTATACTCTTGAGATTCTTCTTATCCACAAGTTTAGGATTCTCATCTAAAAGTTCCTCCATATCTTCGAACACCTCAATATCAAGATCTCCACCATCAAAGAATTCCGCATCAAGGAGATCGAAGTCGAACACTTCGGTGATGTCAGAGACACTCTCTAAATAATCAGCTCCGTCGCTCACTATATCCCCAGCATCTCCGCCTATCCAGTCACCGATGAATCCTAATCCAAAGACTTTCAGTATCTTCCAAATTATTCTGAAAAAAAGATAGAATACCCATAGAAGCCAGCGCAAGGGATTCCATGGTGACATACCGAAATACCTTTTGCTTCCTTTCTTTCTACTCTTTCCTCCTTTTTTAGAGGTCAGTACGCTCTGCAATTGGTTCTTGTAGGATGAATTCCAAGAGGAAGAATCTTCGCTGCCATCCTTATCAAGAAATACTGTTACTTCTGCCATTCCGTTGTTCATATCGCGGAACTGCTCATACTTCTTTTGAGCCTTCTCCAATGGCAACACTTTTGTGCTTTGAATCATGATGATATATTTTAGTTATTATACAAATATGAATAAATATCTGAATATAAACAATATAAAAGTCACTTATCTTATAAAAGGGTCCTCGGTTACTCTATTTGCTCCCGAGGACCTTAAAATAAGTTAGTGGTTCGGATATAAGACCTATTGGATTATCCTTATTGTTATTGTTCGGATACAGATGATACTGTCGAACCAAGAGTCCGGGAAATGAGAATTTCAGAAATTCCGGCACAAAGGCTCACCAATCCCAAAAAGATATGGAAACCTCCGTCACTGGTAAATGCTGATTTTGACCACTTCATGACAGCATCCATACCACTCCCTACTATATTCTTATCCTCAATAGGGAAGAGAAGGGCGAGAAAGACTATTCCTATGACCGGAAATATAATGTACAGCTTATTCTTCTTCCATGTGCTATACCATAAGCGATAACCTAAGAAAAGTATTAGGACTGCCAAGACGATCTTTTCAAGACCTAACATTATCCCTACTGTCCCAATGATGTTGGCACCACCAAACATAAAGAACGCCAAAGCATAGCCTGCGACCATCCATGTTGCTTTCATTTCACGAAGGAATGGCGGCAACATTCCGAATATTATCAACATAGCAAACATCACGTTCTGTTTCCATGCTGCTCCCTCCAAGGCCGCAGAGCCAAATATACTTACTCCACTCACAGATATTATACCCATCGCAATCAAGAAAATGGGGAATAACAGGTTTTCGTAATTTTTATTTATGCTCATATCTAATAATAAAAAAGATAATTTCAGCTAAAATCTCTGATATCTAATACGAAAATATCCTTAAAAGACTCTACTTGATGTTTATAGACATTGAAAATCCGCGGGCAGTATCAGCTCCGGGAAAGTTGGCGCTTATCCATTGAGCCTGTTTCTGCTTGTTTCCCATCAGTTGTGAGTAGTAACCCACTTCCGATGAGGAGCAGTTTATCTCGCGAGAGAATGGTTTTGGCCCATTCATTTGGTAAACTCCCTTGATAATCACTTTCGCCATAGTTTAACTATTTACTTTAAGAATATACCCCGGTTAAAATAGTCCGAATTTCTTCTTAGCAGGTTTAAGGGTTTCGATATATTGAACCTTGGAGAAATCTCCCGACACCATCATCTGAGCACGATTGTAAACCGATTGATGTAGAGACTTCCAGGCTTTACGCTCATCTCCATCCCAATCTCCATGCTTCGCTTTTGTTTGTGTATACACGTACTCTAATAACTCCACTACATGCAATTCATTGTTAGGAAGAGTTGTAGCTGTTATTATTCGTGCACGCTGTTCATCACGGAGTTGCTCAAGTTCTAATATTTTCTCATCATCTGACTTGCCAAAAATGCTCTTTCCTAATGACACAACAAGCCCGCTGGCTCCTCCGGTCACAGCATCAAGGATTGACGAAGCTCCCGATGAATCACCCATTCTAATTGCCTCAATAGCTGAATCAAATTTTGAATTGATTGATGAAAGGGATTCTGCAAGTTCTTGGGCAGGTGAAAGTATTCTTGGAGCACTTTTAATACTATGTTTTAGTCGTTTTTTTGCCACGAAGACTACTTCATCGGGATCTAATCCTTCCTTAACTGCTGCTTTTTCGAGCATTTCAATGCCATCGGCATCTAATTCGCCCTCAGCAAGTGCAAAACGTATAAGTTTTTCGATACGCTCAGGATACAAGCCATCCGGTAAATTTTCAGGCTTAGAATCAGTTTCTTTAGAAGTTTGATTTCCTTTTACAGTTGAAACGAGTTCTGAAGCTCCGGTCACGATGTTTTTGGCAGATGATACTGCATTAGCTATATCGCCAATAGATTTGAAATTAAACGCCATAATTAAACCTTTTGATATTGTTAAGAATCAGATATTTTACCAATCTTTGCTTAGTATATGACAAGATTATGGACTGAAAATATGCTCAAATTTAACGTTTCTGTGCCCGGGACTCTCTACTGTCGGCAATTAGGTTATAAAATAAAAAGCGTGAGAGCCATACCGTCTGTCTGTTCTCACGTTCCGAGGCCTTCGCACTGCCCATCTTCGTAGAACAGACAGACGTGCAGAGGCCTCACGCAGTTATTCAATATGCCCGACGGCCTATGCTCACGCACTTTTCACCATCGATGCTTTTATATATACCTGCAAGGCATCCACCGTCTGCCTCATCCCTGACGAAGATTCTGAAAGTTGCGAAGTTTCGGAACGTCAAGAAAGAGCGTCTGGTAACGCTTTTTTTAAATATTTCTCGAAATCAAAACCATAAGTCCGATTCCATTGTGCAAAAATAGGTATTAAATCCTTTTCCACCAAAAATTTCAGTAGAAAATTTCACCGGTTGTTATCATCTTACTCCGGCGTGAGACCTCTGCAAGAGCAAATATCGCATTATTTTTTCAAACCGCAATAGTTCATCTTGTTCAATTTTATTCCTTGCCTTTTCTTTTCACTTGAATCCACCAAACCCATCAATCTAATTGGAGAAATAAATTAAATCTACTATCTTTGCAATTATTACTATAGACACTGAAAAGCATTTTCTCATATAAAGTCAGCATATGATCGCCGAATATCAACCGTCGGAATTCCTCTCCGACATCACTTCCAATGATAATAATAACGTGCCTCTATCCTTCCGGGATTCCGACATATGTGGCGAAGGAGCCTCATGTCGTGTGTATCGAATGCGACTCAACGGTATTAGAGTGGCAGTGAAGCGACTCATGCCTCAACATCGGGATAATCCTATCTTCCCTGCTTCATACCGTAAAGAATACCAACTCGGTATTCAGCTCCGGCATCCTGCATTGCCGGTATATCGCGCCCTGCATGAGGATAAAGAGGAGATGTACTTGGTGATTGATTATATCGATGGAATCACTCTTACACAATTTCTGGAAACAGAAGAGGGCCAACATTTCTTCAATGAGAAAAAAAATGTGAAAAGTTTTTTGGGTCAGCTTCTTGACGTCATTACTTATCTCCACCGAAACGGGATAGTGCATTGCGATGTGAAACCCTCCAATGTAATGTTGCGTAACAGCGATCGCGGCGTGATGCTAATAGATCTTGACAAAGCCTACAGCCCAACTTTCGACCGTTCCTTCGGAGCCACTCCGGGCCTACCGGAACCCACATCAAAGGAGAAAATCCCTACTATCCACGATGATTTCATCTCTCTGGCCAAACTTTCTGAATATATAGAAGAACGATCCGCACCGTCGAAGCATAATAGGTTTAAAACATTCCGTGCTGAATGTCGCAACCCTGAAGCCACGGATGCAAGTGTAGGAGAAGCCCTGAAGCGCACTCCTGTCAGTACGCTGAGAATATGGCCGGCAATCGGGATAGGAGGATCGGCCATCGCTATCCTGTGCGCACTATTTTTCTTATTCGACAATTCCATCGGGAAAAGACACCCTGCTCCGGATCTCATCACCGGGCAATCGGATACTATAGAAATAGTGAAAACTCTCACCAATTCAGATCTAAGTGAGAATCAGGGTGCAAGTAAGCTGCCGCAGGCTAATAATCCCGAAGATTTAACGACCAATCCTACCCCTCTCGCGGCAGCCACTGCGCCACCGGATACAAAAACTCCGGCTAACGCTGCCTCTATGAAACCCCAAGAGGCAGCCGATTTTAATTTTGATAAAGAGATGTCCGATTTCGTGAATAGTCTGAAAATTATGGAAAAACGACTCAAATCGGGCAATACCACAATTGATGAACTATACCGGATGCGAACCGACATCATCACTCTCCGCACGGAAAAGGCAAAGGAATTATATGTTAAATATCAAAAATGCAATCCCCTCGTTTCCGAGTCGGAACTGATCAATTCCTTTATGAAGATCACCAATGAGAGCAAGAGTGATAAATATTACCAACAACTCTTCCTCCAGATAGGCGACAGCATCCAAAAGAAAATGGAATTTAATTAGCTTCCTTCACTTCTATCGAGGTGATTCCTCCATCCTTGGCAGCCCGATATGCGCCCAGACACTTCTCTCCTCTCCACACCTCTTTTGCAATCAATTCCAGCCCCAAAACGAGATAGGGGATTTTGATCCTGTCGCCGGGGAGCAGTTTGCTATTTACCGCCTCTTCGATACGCAATATCCCGGCGCCTTCATATCTCATCCTTACACGCCGCTCGGGATCATAGGATATCTCCACGATATCGCCTGAGTGAAGGCCGGAGGTCTCGATCGATTCTACATCGGCGAATTCAGAGGCTGAATCCTCCTGATTTAAGAATTTGAGAAGATCGGAATAGTTGGTATAACCGAGCCAATGGGAAAGAATATCCATTGTGGATCGGTGTGGAATACGTCTTCTTTCAGGGGAATCCTTCCCCACCAACCCCAGCATACGCTTCAGGGTGGTTTCGCTGACACCTATTGCTTCCGCAAGCGCAGGACAATCACACGATTGCAGGTCTTTCTTGCCGTATCGGGCCTCTATCATCTTTATTATTATATTGGGAAGCATCTTTTTTTTTCAAAATTACCACAAATATCCCATTTGGAAAAATTCACTTTGTTCATTTCAGACTTCCACAATAATAAAAAACGACTGTGGAGCCGCCATAACGAGGCTTCACAGTCGTCGATATTCCATGAAGATCAAATCAATATTCTTTCCAGGGAGTTATGCCGATCTGCTCCTCGCCTTTATTGATGAATGCTTTTACAAAAGCACTTGCCAGACGGGCATTCGTAAGCAATGGCACATTGTGATCGATAGCCCAGCGGCGGATGCGGTAGCCGTTGGTCAACTCACGTCGGGTATGGTTCTTGGGAATATTGATCACCAGATCCACTTTATGATCCGATATCAGTTGCTCCACATTCTCTCCCGATCCCTTCTCGTCGGGCCAATGTGTGGCATGGGCATCGATGCCGTTCTGATGGAGGAAGGCGGCTGTTCCGGCGGTGGCATAGATGGGATAACCATTCTCCGAAAGGAGGCGGCAGGCCTCAAGCATATCCACTTTGCCGCGCACATCTCCCGAGCTTACCAACACACCCTTGCGCGGGATATGATGGCCTACGGAAATCATGGCGTTAAGCAAAGCCTCGTCGAAATCTTTACCAAGACAGCCCACTTCGCCGGTGGACGACATATCCACACCCAACACAGGGTCAGCTTTGTGCAGACGGGCGAATGAGAACTGCGAAGCTTTCACTCCGATATAATCGATGTCGAATGTTGAGGTATCCTCTTTCTCCACCTTCTCGCCGAGCATGATCTTGGTGGCGGTCTCGATAAAATTCTTCTTTAGCACCTTCGACACGAACGGAAATGATCTGGACGCACGGAGATTGCACTCTATCACCTTCACATAGTTGTCTTTTGCGAGATACTGGATATTGAAAGGTCCGGATATGTTAAGTTCCTTGGCAATCTGGGCGCTTATACGCTTGATGCGGCGAGCGGTTGCCATATATATCTTTTGCGCGGGGAATACGAGAGTGGCATCACCGGAATGTACTCCTGCAAACTCCACATGCTCCGAGATGGCGTATTCCATGATCTCTCCGTTACGGGCCACGGCATCAAACTCTATCTCTTTGGCATTCTGCATGAATTCCGACACCACCACCGGGAATTCCTTCGACACTTTGGCTGCCTGCGAAAGGAAACGGTGGAGCTGGTCGTAGTCGTAGCATACGTTCATGGCAGCGCCCGAAAGCACATAGGAGGGACGCACCAACACAGGGAATCCCACCTCCTTGATGAATCCGTCGATCTCCTCGGTTGTTGTGAGTTCCTTCCAACGGGGCTGGTCGATACCGAGCTGGTCGAGCATGGCAGAGAACTTATGGCGGTTCTCCGCACGGTCGATGGAGATGGGCGATGTGCCGAGCACAGGTACATTCTGACGATAAAGCTTCATAGCTAAGTTATTGGGTATCTGACCACCCACGCTAACGATAACGCCGCGGGGAGTCTCCAGGTCGAGGATATCCATCACGCGCTCGAAGCTCAATTCGTCAAAATACAGACGGTCGCACATATCATAATCGGTCGATACTGTCTCCGGATTATAGTTGATCATTATCGACTTATATCCCAACTTGCGGCAGGTATTGGCCGCATTTACCGAACACCAGTCGAATTCCACCGACGATCCGATACGATAGGCTCCTGATCCAAGCACCACAATATTCTGATTGCCGATCATATCGTAGTTGATGGAGTTCTCGCGAGCGCCGTATGTGGCATAGAGATAGTTGGTGAGATCAGGATATTCGGATGCCACTGTGTTGATACGGCGTATGGCCGGAGTGATTCCGAGGTTCTTGCGATGTTTGCGAACCCGCAGGATATCCTGCTCCATATTCCCCTTGGGATTCTCCACAAAACGTGCGATCTGGAAATCGGAGAAACCGAGACGCTTGGCCTCACGGAGCACATCCTCGGGAAGATCCTCGATCTTATCGTAGGTCTCAAGCAGACCTTTGTATCTCACAATATTGGCCAGTCGTTCGATAAACCACTTGTCAATCTTGGTTAGCTCTTCTATACGTTCCACTGTATATCCCTCCTCCAGAGCCTGGGCTATGGCGAAGATACGGAGGTCGGTGGGCCGCGACAGCACGCTGTCGAGGTCGTCGAAATGAATGTCGTTATTACCTACGAATCCATGCATTCCCTGACCTATCATGCGGAGACCTTTCTGGATGATCTCCTCAAACGATTTGCCGATCGACATTATTTCTCCAACAGATTTCATTGAAGATCCGATCTCGCGGTCCACTCCCACGAACTTGGAGAGGTCCCAACGCGGTATCTTCACTATCATATAATCCACCGAGGGAGCCACATAAGCTGAATTAGGTGTGCCCATCTCGCCGATCTGATCAAGTGTATAGCCTAAGGCGAGTTTGGCGGCAACGAATGCCAAAGGATAACCCGATGCTTTGGAAGCAAGAGCTGATGATCGGCTTAGGCGGGCATTGATCTCGATGATACGGTAATCGTTTGTCTCGGCGTTGAAGGCATACTGGATGTTACATTCACCTACAATTCCGATATGACGCACCACCTGACGCGCTATATCCTCAAGCATTGATATCTGTTCCTTTGAGAGCGACACGATGGGAGCCACCACTATTGACTCGCCGGTATGGATACCGAGAGGATCGAAATTCTCCATAGGCACCACAGTGAAGCAATGGTCGTTGGCATCACGGATCACCTCAAATTCTATCTCTTTCCAGCCTTTCAGACTCTCCTCTACAAGAATCTGCTTGGAATATGCCAATGCGCTTTCGCAATGACGGATAAATTCCTCTTCGTTGGTACAAATGCCCGATCCGAGGCCACCCAATGCATATGCCGAACGCACCATCACCGGGAAGCCGATACGACGAGCCACTGCCACTGCATCCTCAAGAGTCTCCACTGCCTGCGACACCGGAGTCTTGGCATCGATCTCATTCAGTTTTTTCACAAAAAGGTCTCGGTCTTCGGTGATCATGATAGCCTCCACCGATGTGCCGAGAACCTTCACTCCATATTTCTCGAGAGTGCCGTTAAGATAAAGCTCTGTGCCGCAATTAAGGGCAGTCTGGCCACCAAAAGCAAGCAGGATCCCGTCGGGACGCTCTTTCTTTATAACCTCCTCCACAAAACGGGTGGTGATAGGAAGGAAATAGACCTGATCGGCCACTCCCTCAGAGGTCTGGATTGTGGCGATATTGGGGTTGATGAGCACTGTGCTGATTCCCTCCTCCCTGAGAGCCTTGAGGGCCTGGGAGCCGGAGTAGTCGAATTCGCCGGCCTGCCCGATCTTGAGGGCACCCGAACCGAGTAGCAAAACCTTTTTCATGTTGTCTTTAAATGGTTTCATGTTGTCAGGCATCAGCCCTGCAGGGCATCGACCCGACTTATGATCGTTTCCGACTGCAAAGTAACAAGAAATCTCGCTTATTACCAAATTTTAACCGCTTATTCCCCTCGCTTGAATTGAAAAAAGCTGTGGCTATATTAAAGAAATTATATTTATGAAACTTTTTCCGATCCCCGGCGTTATAATAGATGAAAAGTAATTCGTTTCATGATGTTAGGTTAGTTTGAAAGTATTATGGAAAACACGAGGACGCGGCCGGTCGAGATGACCGGCCGCGTTCGCGCTAACTATATATTCTGATTTCCAATGAATATTTTATACTCAAAAATATGAGTGTGTCATTTATTCTTAACGATTAATTTTATTTAGTGCGTATCACTCTCTTGCAAGGGCGTCCGGGCTCCGGATGATCCATACGCAGACCTCCGAGATCATAATATTCATATTCCTTCCCCGCGTCAGTTTCTATCTCCTCGATTGCCGTGGTTTTATACAGGGATTCGAAATTCTTCCATCCCGGAGCTTCCTTGTAGGCTTCCAACGTGCCGGGAGGAGTATTCAGTGGTGCCGTTTCATAAGTCCAATTGTTAAAGGCATCATCGGGACACGAAGCCGGAACGATTCCTTTCACTGTCACTGTCTCGATATTGTCACTCCCATAGAAAGCCTTGCTCTCCACCTTGACAAGTGTGGATGGAAGCGTTACATTTTTAAGGCCCTTGTTATATCCGAACACCTCCGCACCGATCTCCCTTACTCCTTCGGGAACATCGATAGACACCAGCCCTGATCCATTGAACATCCTTGGAGGCAACCGGGTAAGCTTGGGACTCAACACCACATTGGCAAGACGATGACAGTTGGAAAAAGCCCGCTCTCCCATGTTAAGTGCAGTGGAAGGAAGAGTGATGGAGGTGACGTATGCACATTCATCGAAAGCTCCCTCGCCTATGGTATAGACACCCTCTCCCAAGGATATTGATGTGGCATCCGATCCGCAGAAAGCCCATGGGCCGATTGTTTTCACTGTACCCGGGATCACAAGATTCTTGGTATTATTGCCCAAGAAGGCCGACCGCCCTATCGTGGTGACTGATGAAGGTATCAGTATATTCTCTATGGGAGCCGAATCGAAAGCACGCTCCGGAATAGCGGTGAGCTTTGTGGGGATTGTCACTCTCTTCAACGAAGTGCAGTCTCCGAAAGCCGATTCTCCAAGTGTGGTGACACTGTTGGGAAGGTCGGCAGCCTCCAAGGACCAGCACCACCAGAAAGCCGAATCGCCTATCTCCTTTATCGATCGGCCGAAGGTCACTTTTTTAAGCTGTGTGCATGCCTTGAATGCATGAGCACGAATTATCTCCACACTCTCCGGCAACGTTATATTCTCAATGGAACAGGCATAGAAGGCTGCCGCCCCTATGATCTTGAGCCCGGGCGATAGCGTGATTTTCTTTATACCGGTTTCCGAGAATGCTCCGCTTCCTATGGTCTCGATAAAACTGCCCATCTCCACTGTCTTTAGCTCCGTGCATCCATCGAAAGCATCCTTGGCGATGGAAGTGACCGTATAAGTGCCCGAGGAATGAAGTATCTGGTCTTCGATCACCACCTTTGTCAGATCATAATGGTCATCATCCGGCCCCTGGCAGGAGGCCTTCATGTTCGATTTGTTGCAATTATACACTATACCGTTGATATTGACCTTGAACGCCCATAATGACTCCACTGTGAGGAGCATCAGCAGCAATGTGATAATTTTTAGATTTCTCATTTGGTTATATTGATTAGATTTGTTTGTCAGAAATACGCATCACGCCCCTTTGAGAGGAATATGCAGAGTCACTGTGAATTCTTCCTTTCCCGGCACAACCGACAGCCCACGGTCATCACCGTAGAGAAGCTCAAGACGGCGCCTTACATTCCGGAGTCCTATCCCTCCAACTTCGGAAATCTTACCTGAAGG
Organism: uncultured Porphyromonadaceae bacterium; assembly: GCA_947177405.1. Lineage (GTDB taxonomy): Bacteria > Bacteroidota > Bacteroidia > Bacteroidales > Muribaculaceae > Lepagella. Next base: position 10,466 of record CAMWUJ010000074.1, read on the forward strand.
ATTATGATTGTTGCGACATTCGAAAATAAATTTCCCCTCTTCTTCCTCCATCTTTATGAGGATGTGTCTGATACCTCTCACTCGGGAGCTGTGTTTCACGGCATTCTCCACCAGAGGAATAAGCAGAAGGGAAGGTATCTCCTTATTTTTGTCACCGATATGACAAAGAAGATCATATTCAAGATTATCCCTTCTCGATGCCTCAAGTCCGATATACGATCGGAGGAAAGATTCCTCCCGGCCCACAGAGATAAATGGATTGGAAGTCTCCTCAAACTGATATTCCACAAGTCTTTTCAGCTCCCCAAGCATTTTTGAGGCTTCTCCGGTATCTTCATAACTGAGGATATTGATATTATTGAGCACATTAAAGAGAAAATGAGGATTAATCTGCTTTTTGAGAAACAGGAATTCCTGCCTCGCTGTCTCGGCTGCGAGCATATCCACACGCTGACGCTTGGTCAGCCAGTTCTGCAGGAGAAAAATAGCAGTTACCCCTCCTTCAAAAAGAATAAAACTCGATATGGCTCCCAAACATGAAAACATCATAATCCAAAATGGACTGAATATATCCGACAGCTTGCCCGGAGTCATAATACCTTTAATTACTATGAAAACCACTATAGGAATGACCACCACCAAGACGGTCTCGGCCACATATCTGCGTGCTGATTTCAAGCGAAGAAAACGACGACGTAGCCAAAACCGGTTTATTGCCACCAAAAAATTCAGGAAGACATACATAATAATTGCCACCATAATTTCCAGAGAGGAATATCCTATCTTATCCGGCGATGGAAAACAGGCCTCAATGCTCATCAGCAGCAGCACTGATTGGAAGATAAAATTACGTGCGAACCTCCATTTTTTTGCCGTAAGAAATTGCACCACCCTCTCCGGCACAACATCGTGCACGGTTGCCTCCACTTCCGGAGGACGGGGCATCTCGTAAAGCTGATGACGAAGATAGGCCGAGAGGGAATCTATCCGCTCCCCCACCTCCTCCTCACACTCTTCTCCTCGCTTCAATACATTCTCTATTGAGTCAAGCCGATGCATTATCTCGGCAGGGTCCAGCCGATGCTTCACGTTTGCGATATATGACTTGAGCATCCCGGCCACTTTCTTTTCCCTGTCGGATTCCTTAAGCCACACCTTATATAAAGCATAGGCTCCCAGGGAGAAAAGAAGAATGGTGAGAATCATCGAATCACACGCACGCTCCACGAATATCACAGGTGATGCCCAACTTTCCACTCGTGGGGGAAGACCGGCTTGCGTCAACCCTATATTTTCAAAAAGGAGAAAAAGCACAAGAGTGGCATAGGCAGTAAGGAATGTAAGAAATGAGAAAAGAAAGAAACGGCCCTTGAGTAAAAAACGGGGAACCAGCACTTTGGCCGTGAGCACGACAGATCCAAAACCGGTTGCAATTCCCGGAAGGGTCATAAGCATAATCAGGTTTCCTTTCACTTCATGACCCGTGACCAGACTGGTAAGCATGAGCTCGAAAGAGATCACCGTTATCATGAAAAATGAAAGAATATATATCAGTCTTTTCTCCATAGCGGTGCAAAGATAAGAAGTTTTCTCCTTATTTCTTATTGCTCCACCGTGGTTTGCGACAAAGACAAGTATATATGCGATAAAAACGTCGCGAGGCGATATCGGGAAGTCACTCCATCATCCGACGCACCACCTCCTTATATGTGCCTCCTACCGGAATGGTGATTCCCCCGACATGGATTTCCGTTACGTCGAAAGCCTCGATCCTGCGGATATTAACCATATAGGATTTATTCACCCTCTTCACCTCGCTGTCGGCAAGAAGATTCTCCATAGCCTTGAAAGTTAGCCGTGTGGTGAGTCTTCGGCCGGAGAGATGAATCACAAGGTAATCGCCCATCCCTTCTATATATATTATATCGGCCACAGGAATTCTCACGAATTTACGGTCGGCCTTCACTGTGATATATTTATCGTCGCGGTGTCCGCCCGATCGATCAGAAAGCATCGACTCACGCTCTTCGCGCTCCACCCTATCGACAGCCCTATCGACAGCCCGGTTGAAACGCTCCTTCCTGATGGGCTTAAGCAGGAAGTCGGCGGCCTCCACTTCATAGCTGTCGATGGCATAATCGGCATAGGCAGTGGTGAATATCACCTTAGATCCTTCGCCAAGCCTGCGCGCATAGTCCAAACCGTTCTCCCCCTCCATATCGATATCAAGGAAAATAAGATGAATCTCTTTCCCTGTCTCATGAATGAGGCGGTCGGCCTCCGCCACATTGGAAGCCGATCCGACAAGTGTGAGCTCATCGCGAAGCTCCACAAGACGGCGCATCCCTCTTCTGGCTATGGGCTCATCATCTACTATGATACAGTTAAGGCTTTGCATTCGGATATATAGATCAGGTTTCTTATCGCAAATTTACACTTTTTTTTCAATATGACAAAAGAAATGGCGGAACTTTCGCTCCGCCATCCATTATGAAAATCTTTACTTTAAATGTCGTTATCTATAATATGTCTGTATCAATTATTTAGCCTCAAGGATACAGATTGCTACACGGTTCCAGGATTCTTCCTCGAACATCTCACCGATACCGTTACCTTCGGCAGTGATTCTTGAAGCAGGAATCTTATAACGCTTCATCAGGGCATCTTTCACTGACTGTGCACGCTGGTTGGCAAGACGGATGTTGACATCTTCCGGACCATCTTTGGAAGCGTAACCCTTGATGACAACCTTGCTGTTGGGGTGATTGTTAAGATAAGCTGCAATCATCTCCACATTAGGCTGCTGGTCCGCACCGATTGCAGATGAGCCAAGCTTGAAGAATACATAGCGTACTGATTCAAGGTTATTCTTCACTTCCTTCACTACCTTCGGACCCTGCTTGCGGCACTGGTCGAGTTCGTTGGCAAGCTGACCTGCCTGAGCTTTCAGACGTGCATTCTCCGCATCCTTATTGTCGAGAGATCCACGGAGATTATTTATCTCTGCGTTGAGGGCATCGATCTCTGCCTGATTCAAGGGCTCTACCACCTTGAAACCGTTTCCACCGAAGTTATAGTTCACACCTGCCATAAGGTTGAAGTTGGCGCGGCTTCTACTATATGAAGCTGTGCTCTGTGCTACGGGGCTGCCGGTCATATTCCAGATGAACGAAGGACTTACTGAAACGGTCACATTGTCGCTCACATTGAAATTTAAATTAAGACCGAACTTGGTGCCGAAATAGTTGATATCCTTGATCGCTGTCTCGTAACGATGTCCCCAACCGGCACCGGCCTGAACCTCCATATCGAATGGACGGGTATAACCGGGATAACCACCGAAGAGATTGAAGAGATTCACCGCACCGTATGCACCGACATACTGATCATCAAAAGCCGTCGTGCTGTGAGGTCCTCTTACGCGGGAAGTGTTGATTGCAAAAAGTCCTTCGGCACCTACTTTGAATGTGGGGGTGATTTTCTTATTCACATCAAGACCAAGCACCGGACGCATGCTTCCAAAGAAAGCGTGTCCTTTCATCGGTGTGGTGACACCTGCTTTAATTCCTGCCGACCAATTGTCGCCAAACTTGGGAGTTGCAATCGCCTGCTGCGCTGATGCGGCAGATACCGCTCCTAACGCCAATGCTGAAGTAAGTAGTATATTTTTCATAGTTTTAAATATTTTTCCCTTTTACAATGAGAGGCTTATTCCCTTATCATAAAAGAGATGTTGAGAATTTGAGTATAGTGGATTTTTTCTACACTAATATTACATTTCCACCACTGCATTTGTTCAGTATTATTTTAATTTTTTATATAACCTTTTATAATTCAGCATTTTAATTTTTATATTTTTTCTATTGCCGTGCTGAAGCATCATGTTGCTTCTCAGCATGAGAATACAAAAAAATCGGCTAATCTCACGATCAGCCGACCTACATGTTTTCCATAATTCTTTTAACTTAACTAACCTAACATCATGAAACGATTTACTTTTCATTGTTAAAACATACTTTAGCGTTGCTTTGTTTTATTTTTATTGTTAAAATATGTTAATTGTTTTCCTGAATCCAAATAATATCCCTACCTTTGCAGTGTTGTAATCAACTACAACACCACAACAATACTAAAACTATCAAACCATACGTATTATGAAAAAGATTCTTTCCCTCGCATTGACAGCGATAATCACATTCGCCTCGGGCGTCTCCGCTCAAATCTTCTGGAAAGTTGAGAAACCCGGCTCCGACAAGACCAGCTACCTTCTCGGCACCCACCATTTCGCCTATCTTTCCACTCTTGATTCTCTTGCACAGCTTCCGGCAGCCCTGGAGAAATGTGATCGTCTCTATGGAGAGCTCGACATGGAAGCGATGACCTCTCCCGAGAATATAATGAAGATGCAGCAGGTTCTGGTCGCTCCTTCCGACAGCACACTCGACAAGGTGCTTACACCCGCGCAGCTCGACTCTTTGAAGACTGTATGGAATGATCTCACCGGCGGACAGGCTCCCCTCGAAATGATGTATGCGATGAAGCCTTCTCTTCTCTCCACCCAGATCGCCTCTATCATGGCCATGAAGATTTTCCCCGATCTCAACCCCTTGGAAGGTCTTGATATGACAATGCAGAAACGCGCCAAGGATCTCGGTAAACCCGTAGCCGGTCTTGAGACAATCGACTTCCAGATGGACCGCCTATACGGTACCCCCATTAAAAAACAGGCTGAATCCCTTATGGAGACCATCCGCGACATGGAGGGTCAGGAAAAAATGTCCAAACAACTCGCCGATGCATATATGCGCCATGATCTCGACACTATCCTTAAGACTATGGAAGAAGAAGAGGAGTCGGCTGAAGATCTCGAACGCCTCCTTTACAGCCGCAACGACAACTGGGTGAAGCAGCTTGCTGAAGAGATGCCCGGAGAATCAATCTTTGTTGTGGTAGGCGTCGGTCATCTTCCAGGCGACAGAGGTGTGATTGCTCAGCTTCGCAAGGCAGGATTCACTGTCACTCCCGCTGAATAAGAAACTGCTTTTTATATAGCCATGATATTAATTGATAGCATATCATTTGCCTACGACAAAAAAGGAATTCCCGCTCTCAAAAACGTCTCTGCACGTATAGAGGCGGGAATCCACCTTCTGGCAGGCGAGAACGGTGCGGGAAAAACGACTCTCCTCCACCTTCTGGCAGGCATATCTTCCCCCGACCACGGAAAGATTATTATCGACGGGCACAGACCGGACGATGATAATCCCGATTCCAAGGGACATACCTTTCTTCTGGAGGAGAACACTTCCTTCCCGATGAGAACCATCAGAAAATTTGCCGAAGCCCATTCACGATTCTATCCCGGATTCGATGCGGGGCGATTCTGCTCCAATCTCACTGCTTTCGGGCTGACAGGCGACGAGCCTTTGAAATCAATGTCGTTAGGAACACGCAAGAAGGCTCTGTTGGCATACGCCCTGAGTCTGGGAGTGGATGTGCTCCTCCTTGACGAACCCACCAACGGCCTCGATATCGAAAGCAAGGAGATACTGCGTGGCCTGATAGCCTCAAATATCTCAGATGATCAGACCCTTATTATATCTACCCATACTGTTTCTGAGCTCGAGAATCTTTTCGACGGTGCTCTCATGATGTTGGGGGGCACACTCCTATGGGCCGGCACTCAGGAGGATGCCACCGCACGGTTGGCTTTCGAGAAAACCCGATCGCCCGAACCCGATGCCTTATACACCGAACCGCAGTTGGGAGGATACCTCTCCATTCTTCCTGCTGTTGAAGGCGACCCGACAGCCGTGGATTGGCGACTACTATACTCCGCTTTACATTCTCCGAAATGTAATCTTATTCTCCAACATTTAAATAAGTGTTCGAATTAAATAAATAAAAACAGTCCTAAAATGACTTCCCAAGCCTTGACCTCCCGAGGATTCTCATTCAGACGTTCTATGGAATTCGGTGCCTATTATATGACCCGTCTCAAAAAACAGCTTATCATATATTTTATCACCTCGATCATTTGTGCCCTTATAGCCCTTGTTCCGGCTCCGGAGAAATTGCAGGTGGGCCTGTTCGTTATGATTTGGACCCTGCTACCCCTTCTTTTCTACTGCGCGCCACTGATATTTGCCAAAGGGGCCGATTCAAGGATAATCGACCGCCTGATCCCGGTCACCACCGGTGAGAAAATGCTTTTCTTCTATCTTTATATCCTTGTGGCGATTCCGGCTGCGGTCTTTATTCTTCCCATACTATCCGGGCTCATCTATACCCATATCCCGGCCTTACAGCAACCCGGGGTGATGCAACTGTATGAGTTGAAGTTCAGCTTTATCGGTATTCTCAATCTAATCAATATTGTCGGTGGGTGCTTTGTGGCTATGGCCTGTTTCTATTGCGTGGAATACGCCCGACATAACCGCCTCTTATGGGGAATCGTCGGAGTGGTGGCGGCAAATACGACAATCGGTTTCCTTGGAGCTATTCTGGGAGGAGTGGCAGCTTTCTCTATCGGATATCAAGACGGCTTGAATGGCGTGGGAAGAGATGAGATGTGTGTAGAGGAGTTGACCCGGAAGGTGATGCAAAAACTTTCAATGTTGGATCCTATGTCAATAACGGTCTTTGGAATTTTACTGGGGGTGACTATGATCACCGGCTTTCTCACCTATCGCACTCTGAAAAAACGTAATCTCTGATCTTCCGTTAAGTTAATTTACATAATATAGAAATATAGATAAGTTATAATGATAGAGTTTTCCGACAACAAGCCGATCTATCGTCAAATCGTGGATCACGCCTGCAATCTGATACTCGACGGCAGATGGGAGCCCGGGCAAAGGGTTCCCTCTGTTCGTGAACTTGCGGCAGAGTTGGGAGTCAATACCCGCACCGTGCTGAAGGCTATGGAGGAACTTCAGGATTCCGGGCTCATATTCTCAAAACGGGGTATGGGCTTCATACTGGCAGCAGATGCACCCGAGATTGTAAAGGATCGGTTGCGCCGTGAATTCTTTCACGTCAGTCTCCCGAGAATCGTCTCGGAAATGAAAAAATTAGGCATATCAGCAGATATGCTCACCGACTGGATTGAAAAAAATATGGGAGACAATTAAACCTTTTGATCTCCCTGACGTTCTAATAGATGAAAAGTAAATCGTTTCATGATGTTAGGTTAGTTTAAAAGTATTATG
>CAMWUJ010000075.1 GCA_947177405.1 uncultured Porphyromonadaceae bacterium
TTTGAAGATCAATATATTTAAAATTTTTTAATCGTGCAAATGTACGACTTCAATGAAAATAAAAATATAAGGATGAATATTCTCACTCCGATTCTAACTTTGTCCTGTAAAGAATACTCACTTATATTATCACTATTACGTATAAAATGGAAGGACTATCAAAGAAAAATAGAGATGCGGGAGAGAATGAATTTTTTCGTATTGACCTGTTGACCGGCGCCTTGAGATGCTGGGAAGGTCTTGCGAAGTTTCGGGAGGATCGCGAACGCTGCAAACGCTTCACTTATGGCGACCAATGGAGCGACCTTATGCCGGGAGAATATGGTCCGGTCACGGAAGAGGAATATATAATGTCGCAAGGGAATGTGCCTTTGAAGAATAATCTGATACGCCGTATGGTGAGAAATGTGTTGGGTGTGTTCCGCAACCGGTGGTCAAATCCGCAATGCGTTTGTCATGATCCGAGGGAAGAGACCGAAGCTTCGGCAATGCAGCGGCTTATCGAATATAACATAGAGCGCAACCGGCTGGAGGAGATATATGCCCGCACAATGGAGGAATTTCTGATAAGCGGCCTGGCAGTGCATCGCAAGTGGTATGGAAGAAAAGGGAGACACACTGATTGCTGGACAGATTTCGTATCTCCCGACCATTTCTTTTTTGATGTCTCGGCCCGCGATTTCCGCAATCTGGATATCTCCATCATCGGGGAAATCCACGACATGGATTTCGATACCCTATGTGCTACTTTTGCAAAAGAGGGATACGGTTGGGATGAATTGCATGATGAATATGCACCGCTGAGAAATGATACGGGTCCGTTCGGTTGTTTCCCCGGCCGGGATAGCGACCGCGGTATGTGCAAGGTGATAGAAGTGTGGACACGCGAATACCGACAAATGTATCTCTGTCATGATCCTATGAAAGGTGAATACTTCAGGGTAAGTCCTGAAAACTACCAAGAGATTGTGATCCAAGAGAATGACCGGCGACAGTCTGTCTCAGGAAAGAAGGATAAAGATTCTATCATCAATTCCAGAATGGAGATAACCGAGGAATGGCACTATCATTTTCTTACTCCTTCAGGCAGGGTGTTGGCCTCCGGGAAGTCGCCATATCTTCACGGGCGACATCCTTACATTATGAAAGCTTATCCTTTTATCGACGGAGAGATCCATTCATTTGTAGCCGATATCATAGACCAGCAGAAATATACCAACCGTCTTATCTCTATGTACGACTGGATTCTGCGTGCCTCGGCCAAAGGAGTGCTTCTCTTCCCGGAAGATGCTCTTCCAAAGGGAGGAAGCATGGAGGAGGTGGTGGAGGAATGGAGCCGGTTCAATGGAGTCCTTGTGTATCGTCCCCGCACCGGATCTCCTTTGCCTCAGCAGATTCATGCAAATTCGGCCAATCATGGAGTGGCAGATCTTCTGTCCATACAGTTGTCGATGATGGAAAATGTGAGCGGAGTCAACAGTGCGTTGCAAGGTAAGCTCGAGAGCAGCTCGATGAGCGGTACGCTCTTCAGCCAGCAAACAAAAAATTCCCTAACAGCCTTGGCCGATCTGATGAAGAGTTATGATAATTTCATCCTCGATGCCACAGCCGTGGATGCCTCAAATATCAGGCAATTCTATACTCCTGCCCTTATACGGTCGATATTGGGTGAAGAGAATCCCCTTCAGTCGTCGGAATATTTTTTCGATTCCTCGCTTGATTTCTCATTCACCAAGCCGGAGGAGTGAGTTATATCGGATAATTTTATTATATTTGTAAATAAGTAAGTGTTAAAAATTAATTTATACTATATGCGAGCTTATTTTTTAAACGATTTAGGCGCGGAGCGAAGGAGCATAGCGAGCTATGTGACTGAGCGACAAGTCAAAATCGGCAATTGAAAATCGACGAGTTTCCTTTAGGATAAAAAAGGACGAGTCAAAAAAGAAGCTGCAGATAGTATAAAAGATTAAATAAACACTTATTATCGTTTAATTTTGAATACTTACTTAAAGAAAACCGTTGATAATGAAAATAACAGAAAGCAAAGTCACCTCTCCGGAAGGTGATATCCGAATATTCAGGATAGAGAATGAGGCAGGAGCCTATGTGTTGCTCTCCTCGTATGGTGCAGGTGTATTGGAAGTTGGTGTACCCGATCGTGAAGGAAAGATAGAGAATGTGGCTCTGAGATATGCCGATCCTATCGATTATATCGGTGATGGTCCAAATATGGGAAAGACTCCAGGCCGTTATGCCAACCGTATCTGCGAAGGTCGTATAAATATAGCCGGTACTGATTATCAATTGGCCACCAATCTTCCTCCCCATCACCTGCATGGAGGGGAGAAAGGATTTTCCAACCGGAACTGGGAGCCGCAGACAGAGGGAGACAGCACGGTGATATTCAGATATAAATCCGCTGACGGCGAGGAGAATTATCCCGGCACATTGGAAGCTGAGGTGAGATACGAATGGAACGACCGGAATGAATTGTCGATCACCTTCAAGGCTGTCACCGACCGCGAGACCGTGGTCAACCTCACAAATCATACCTACTGGAATCTCCGTGGTGCTGATTCAGGCACTGCTCTTGACCATGAGATCAGAATGAAGGCACATGGTTGGCTTCCTACCGGTAAGACACAGATTCCTACCGGCGAAATAGCATCTGTAGAGGGCACGCCTATGGATTTTACCGAATGGAAAGCCGTTGGCAAGGATATAGATCAGGATTTCGAAGCTCTCAGGATAGGAAAAGGTTACGACCATTGCTGGGCGATTGACGGCTGGCGACCGGGAGAGATTATAGAAAATGCTGTGGAACTCCGCGATTCCCGGAGCGGGCGGATATTGAGGATGTCGAGCGATCAGCCCGGAATGCAATTGTATTCAGGAAACTGGCTTGCCGGATCTCCCAAGAATTGTTCAGGCTGCAGTTATGAGGACTATGAGGGAGTGGCAATAGAGATGCAGGGATTTCCTGACGCTCCCAATCAGCCGGGTTTCCCGTCTCAGACCCTCCTGCCTGGAGATATCTATCTGAGAAGAATACGTATCGGCTTTGATACTTTCTGATCAGTCGTTTCGGTAATGAGGATGATGAGCAAGGAGTTCCGATCGTAGGCGTGACCGGTCGAGATGCACATATATCTCCGTTGTGGCGATAGATTCATGACCCAACATCTCCTGAATGGCGCGGAGGTTGGCGCCCCCTTCAAGAAGGTGTGTGGCGAAAGAATGACGCAAGGTGTGGGGTGATACCGTCTTGTCGATACCTGCGGCAGCCGCCAGGTCGCGGATTATATAAAAAACCATCACTCTCGTCATGGCCGCCCCACGACGGTTGAGGAAAAGAATATCTTCGTTGCCGGCCTTGATGGTCTGGTCACTCCTTTGGTTCATATATTCACCGGTAAGTTCAAGAGCGCGGGGAGAGATCGGAACGAGTCGCTGCTTGTTCCCTTTTCCCTCGATTCTCATATATCCCTCCTCAAGATAAAGGCGTGAGATGCGTAAGGAAGTCAATTCGCTCACCCGCAGTCCGCTGCCATAAAGCATCTCGATGATGGTCTCATTGCGGAGGGCCTCTTTCTTTTCATAGTCGATGGCTGCAATCATGGCATCAATCTCCTCTATAGAAAGCACATCGGGTAGAGTGCGGCCCAGATAGGGAAACTCTATCAGGGATGTGGGATCACCTTTCACATATCCCTCCATTCTGAGGAACTTGAAGAATGCCCTTAACCCGGAGATGAGTCTGGCCTGCGAACGAGGCTGGATTCCTATATCCCTGAGTGTAGATAGGAGCTGATGCAATTCTTCCTCCCCGATATCGGTGAGTGAAAGCTGCCTCTGCGATGCGAAGTCGATCAGATGCTCCACATCCACGCAATAGTTCTTTAGCGTATTGGACGAGAGTCCGCGTTCAAGTCCGAGAAAAACCTTGAAATCCTCCAGAATCAGAGCCGTATCCTTCAGAGGACGAAGAGAATCATTCATCATAAGATAATTTTATACGATACCTTCATCATCTCGGGGCGATTCACTAAAATCACGTTTTCATCGCTATGAAGCATAAGTCCGTAAGGCATCGCTTCATAAAGCTTTTCGGTCCATCCGGGAGGCACATTCATCAACACAAGACTATGCCCCGGTGTGGCTATATGTTGCTTGAGTGTGTCGATCGGCAGGAAATCTCCGTGGGATGATATCATCTCACATTCCAGGGCCCGTTTCGGTTTGCGTTCTATGGTCATTCTGCTGTCGATACATTCCACTGCCGCGAAGAAGAGAGGATGAGCACCCAAGGGGATGAAAAGAGAGAGAGGATTCAGGAATACAAGGAGTCGATGGAGCATCTTTGCCTGACGTCGGATTTTTCTTGGATACCTTCCCGAATATGCGGCGGCATCTATATTCTCGTATCCATACCATGAATATATGCGACCGGGGCACACCACATCCTTTACCATTCTGAAGGCAAAGGGGGAGTGTACCCCGAATCCGTATGTATGCCGCAGGGCTTTATACCCCATCTTGCTTGTCGGTTAGTGAATGTGATTCATCCTTGCCGCTGCCGGATTTCCTTTTTAAATGCAACCCTGCAAAAATCAGGGCTCCTGCGCAGAGAATATAGATCAGCACCACGGCCACCATAGAAATTGTGTTGGTAACCTTAAGACTCTTCGGGTCGAAGCGGAATTCAATGCTATGGGTTCCTGCAGGGACTTTCAGTGCTCTGAGCACATAATTCACACGTCCTATCTCAGCCGGTTTTCCATCAATTGTTGCTGTCCATCCCCAGGGGAAGAAAATCTCGCTGAACACAGCCACGCCTCCTTTGGCCGACCGTGCATGATAGGTGAGACGATTGGGTGCATAGGAGGTCTCATAGATGGTATCACCCGGCGCCGGGGTTGTGGAATTTCCCAATATCTTGCTGAATTTCTTATCTGCCACTGCCGAGGCTTTGGTGTCGATATTGTCAAGGGTGGTCATTTCCCTGTCGGGAGAATCCACATAGAAAACCTTACCCACAAACCATGCATTGCCGTTGGCATCGGGATTCTTGGTATATCCTATGGAGTCGCCGGTGATGATATATTTTGTATTAAGCATATTTATCACCTCCGGATTAAACTTAAGAATCTGACGATCGATAAGATCGTTATACCGCGTGAGCTTTGCCGCATGATAACCTCCGAGAGTCTTGTGGAAATAAGAGGATCTGGCCGTAGAGAATCCCGGCACGTCGAACACTCGATAGTTCATTGCCGTGTCTTTCAGGATTGCCTCATCAATAGGAGTCTTGTTGAGTGCCTGCTCATTATCTACAGGGGCGGTGAAGCTCTCCGAGCTGATATAGCGTTTGTTGACAGAGAAGAGGTCGAGAAGCACCACTGTGGTGAGCATACATACGAATACCGCACGGTTCTTCACCACGCCTTTGAAATATAGCCACATCACCAAAGCTCCAAGAAGAATGAATAGCAGACTTCTTCCGCAATCCGCCGAGACAAGCGACAGACGTGTCTGCTTTATGCCGTTGATAAGGTTGAAATAAGCCGGGTTGGTCAGCACTCCTTGTTGAGATAGGGCATCTATCTCCTCAGCACTGAAAGGATCTCCGAAAACAGAAGGCGCCACCCATCCTATGAAGCATATTGCGGCTGCCACACCACCCACTACATAAAGCACCGATCGATTGCGGGCCATGAAGTCGGGAGTGTCAATAATTTTCTTGATACCCATCACTGCGAGTAGGGGAATGGTGAATTCCACTACTACGAGGAAACTCGACACGGCCCTGAATTTATTATATCCCGGGAAATTATCGATGAAGAAATCCGTGAGAGGGGAGAAGTTGTGTCCCCATGAGAGCATAAGGGCGAGCACCGAGACTGCAAACAGCGCCCATTTCATTGGACCTTGCACGATAAAGAGCGCGATTATAGCTAAAAGAAGCACTACAACTCCGGCATATACCGGGCCGTTTGTCATAGGCTGGTCGCCGAAATATTGTGGGAACTGATACATCACCTGCAATTCCTCAGGAGAAAGATTCAGTTCGGAGGCCTTGGGAGTATCCGTTACGGAAAGCAGTTTGTTTTCTCCTCCTACGGGCTTTATTGTGGCTCCTCCCTTTACATTGGGAATAAGGAATGTAAGAGTTTCATCCACACCATAACTCCAGGCTGTGATAGCGCTGCGGTCCATTCCACCGGTCTCATCGTTTTCAGTCTTGAGCTCCGTGGCGCGTCCTCGTACAGTCTCTTTCGAATATTCGAGAGTGTTATAGAGTGATGCAGAGTTGGCTGCCACTGCCAAGAGACCGGCTATAATCATGCATCCGGTGGCGATACCCCATTCTCCGGCTTTTTTCTCCTTGATGGCAGTGATAAGCCATGCTATCACCATAGCTAAGATCACGAAGAGGAAGTAATAGGTCATCTGCGGATGATTGCCGTTGAGCTGGAGAGCTCCGAAGAGAGCCGCCAAGGCTGTTCCCGAGAGATATCTCCCTCTGTAAAGGAGCACCAATCCTCCGATGGTGGGGGGAATATAAGCTAAGGTGACAAATTTCCAAATGTGTCCGGCCCCTATGATAATTATGAAATAGGATGAGAATCCCCATGCCACGGAGGCGAAGAGAGCGTTATACCATTTCATCCTCATGCAAAGACACATAATGAAGAAACCGAACATCATTGCGAAAAGCAGGTTGGCAGGCTCGGGAAGCCATAGAGAGAAAGCCTTCCCAATCCAGGAGAGAGTGTCGGTAGCCGGGTAGGAGGGCGCTATCTGGAAGTTTGGCATTCCACCGAAGAGAGAGTCGGTCCAGCGGGTGGTCTCACCTGTGGCCTCCTTAAAGGCTATACCCTCCTGACCGTTGGCCGTTCCCTGCAGCATGTCATGCTGTTGCAGCACACGTCCCTCCAGATCGTCGGGTGCGAAAAATATCACGGCCAGCACTGCCATGCAGAGGGCCGTGAGCACTGAATATATTACGTTTTTACGCATCAGTCAATTTCGTTGTCGATTTCTATGCGGATATTGCGGTTCATACTTTGTTCCAGAGAGATGAGTGTTTCGGTCTCAGTCACTCCGGGTATGTGCTGTATCTTGTCATTAAGCAGCTCCATGAGATGCTGGTTATCGCGGGCATAAAGTTTGATGAGCAATGAATAAGGCCCGGTAGTGAAGTGACATTCCACCACTTCGGGAATCTTCTCAAGCTGTTCGACAGCCTCCCGATACATTGATCCCTTCTCGAGACTTACTCCGATATATGTGCATGTGTTGAAACCTAATTTATGGGGATTCACGGTATAGCCTGATCCGGTGATCACTTTCATGTCAATCAGACGTTGTATGCGCTGATGGATTGCAGCGCGCGACACGCCGCATTGAACCGCCACGTCCTTGGAAGGGATACGGGCATTACACATGATTATGTTCAGAATTTTTTTGTCGAGTGCGTCAATCTTATCCATGTTTTGATGATAAATTTGTGCAATGTTTCAATTTGATAAATATTTGCGCAAATTTACTCAAATTTTAATGTTTTTGCAAGAAAATTGATATTTGTTTTATAAAAATGTTACATGTGTCAAATCAAATCAGCTGAATATAATTCATGTGAAAAAAGGATGGCACCTTTAAGGCACCATCCTTCAAATGAGTTACGTCATTTATCGGTCAGACCGATAAATCGGTTATTGTTTTTATTTCATCACCTTCACTACAGATCCGTCAGCTTTGCGGATAATGTTGATACCCTTCTGAAGTTTCTCGATACGGATACCGTCGATTGTGTAGATTCCGGCAGCTGCAGGAACGGAAATGGAAATCTCACCTACTGCAGACACATCATCGTTTTTGTCATCAGGTTCAGGTGCCCCGTCAGGATCAGTGTCAATAACGTATGTCTCGAAGTAAGGTTCTTCCTCCTCAAGGTTCGCAGCATAGTAAGCATAGCCCACAATGTAACGACCGTTGGCCGACATACCTGTAGGTGTTGCATAACCCATCATATCAAAGAATGAGTATCTTTCTGCAAATCCTGAGAACGCCTCGGAGAATGTCATGGGTTTCTCCTCGCCCGCGGGCCAGTAGAAACTTCCGGATGCCTGCATCACCAGAGATCCTCCTATTATACCTGCGAACGAACCATCGTTAGCAATAGTGGTGGGAGTCAGACCCCAACCGTTGAGATCTACATTCTCAAAATCCTTATAAACCTTAATAGTCTTCTCTTCAACATCATAAACTACAGGAACATACACAGATCCTTCATCGGTAAGGATCTCACCACGCATGGCAGCGTATTTACCATTGTTGGAGATAGCTATAGGAATGAGATTGTAGAGATCTTTGGTTTCGTTGTCAATTTCATCATCAGTGATGTTGGAGTAGGTTGCACCTACAGGATCAATCACATATTCCCCTGTTTCGTTCTTAACCCAAAGACAGGCGGGTCCGAAGTTACCCATGTAACCTAAAATAACTTTACCGTCACCGCTTACGAATTTAGCGGCCGAACCATCTCCATAATACATTCCGGCCTCTTCCTCAGTAGGCTCAGGGAGTCTTGCCCATACACCATCTTCCGCATATGCCGCAAATGTTTCATAACCATTCTCAACAAATGTACCAACCATGATGCGTCCGCGGTTGGAGAGATCTTCGCCAAGGATATATTTCACACCTTCAGGAGCTGCGAGCTCGGATCGACCACCGTCAAGAGAGTAAGTGATACCGGTCTCGAAATCGTAGCCGATAGCAAGACCATTGTTGTCGATATGATGGAGCTCGGTGTCTTCCATGTCTGACATCTCATATTGAGTGTCATCGTTTTCGAGATCTGTGATGAAGTAGCCACCGCCGTAATTAATCATACCGCAGACATACTTACCGTTGGGAGATATGCCGAGACCTGAGAACATCGGTTCGTCAACCATCGGAGTGCCTCCTGTGGTGATCACCTTCATAGTAGAGGGTATAAGACCTTCGGTAGATTCTTTAGCAAGAGTGACAATGGTGTTGTCATCTACCACAAATGTGAATACCGATTCACCCTCATCATTTTTCTCAGCCTCTACAGCCTCACCATTGACAGTAAGAACTACCTTGTCGCCTGCTGTTACGGAAACTTGGGTGCCGGGGAAACATTCGAAGCCCTCGGAGGGATCTTCTACTACTGTCACAATATCTTTTATCACCTGTGCCTGGATGCCGGGAGCGATATCGAAGTTTACATCAAGAATATCGGGCTCGCCATCCATAAAGAGTTTGAGCACGTCATTATTCTTGAGATTGAAAGAGAAGTTTGATCCACCGGGATAAGTGGGTTCAAGAGGCTGGTCGTTAAGGTAAGCCCTACCGTTGGAGAATACATTGGGAATATTCTCGTCATAACCATACCATCCGAGGCTGAAAGGATTCATCTGATCATAGAATGACAAGAAGCCGTAGCCATTGTCTTCGAAAGTATAGCGTCCGCTGCGGTCGGTGTTGCTGTAAAGTTCGACATAGGAATTGCAGGTAGCCGCATCCTTGTTGTCGATCCAGATCACTGCCTGTTTGTCATATACTTTCTCCACAGCGTCAAGCACGAGCACGTCACCCTCCTTGAGCATCGCGCTGGTTTCGTAGGTGCCAAGGGCAATACCATTAAGTGATTTCTCATTAAAAATTGCATTGTCTGCAACAACCCATGAGATTGTGGGATTATTTTCAGGGAGTTCCACTTCATTTTCACCGGGTTGCATCGTAAGAACAACGCTTTCGGGTGACGAAGAATAACCTTTATATACAGTCACGAGATCAGGATTGGGAACAACCACTTTGGCTTTGATGTTGCCATAGGGATGTGCATCCACAAATATCTCGGTATCTGCCATCACATTAAAGGAATATGCTGACCAGAAGCTTATGGGTGTGCCGTTGATTGTCACCTGATCATATTTATAGATATTGGTATTACCGCTGAATTCCAGAACCTGACCAAGTTTCACAACTAATGAATTGCCGTCAAAATCTTCTACAGGCTCATTATTAACCTTTACACCTGTGATGGCTCCTTCTCCCCCTCTTGAATATTTAAAGGTCACGGTGGCATCACCATCAGGAATCTTGGCCACGATATCTATCACGCAATCCTCTTCAAGAGTCAACATATAGGATGAACCTTGCAACTCTACATTCACGCCGTTCTTCTTGACAGAATAGAGAGGAATTCCCCAGGTAGTGGACTGAATTGTAATATAAGTCTCTACAGCAGGGTCATATTTGATTATATTTTCACCCTCCTTAAGCTTGAGCACTTCATAATAGCCACCAACCATAGCCTGTACCAATGAGGGATCATCTACGTTGATGGTAAATGAAGAGGTGCGATATTCGTTGATGTCGATGATCTCAAGGGTAAATTCTTTACCATCCACCTCATCGTTGGCAGTAAAATACCATTGTCCGGAAGAGAATCCTGATACTGTAGTGCCATTGGAGTCGATCACCTTGTTCAACGAATAAGGTGAAACCCCTTTAACTGCAACCGATGTATATTTATCGACCTCAAAATGATTGGCTCCCTCCACAAGCTCATAGGGTTGCCAATTGACCGTACATTCCACTCCTTCCGGAATGGGAACATTGATTGTGAACTGCACCTTATCCTGAGCCGCAGCCGGTAGAAGACCGAGACCCATTATTGCAGCAACAATCCAAAAGTAGATACTTTTCATGTTACAATAATTTAATTAATATTATGGTTGTTGTAGTGAACGTTAAAAGTAGTTATGGGATTATTATTTTATAACCCCATAACTTTATGATATATTTTATCTTACGAAGATTTTTTTACCATCCATGATATATAATCCCGAAGGTAGATTCTGAAGGGCTTCCGAACGTTTCACGCCTCGTTTCACTATTAAGCCGGAAACAGTATAGATGTCCACTTCTGCGTTTTCTTCATCAATATCCACCTTATCTACACCGGCTCCATATCCTACCCTGTAGCCGGGAGTGCGGAGGTAGGCGGCCGGGAAAAGATTATTGGTCATCACGCATACCACATCTTCTGAGAATTTGGTGTTGAATGTAGTGACCCCGTTCTCGATGGTGTATTCATCATCCACAAGGAGAGTTTCCCCGCTAAGAGTTCCGGTTTCACTATCAAATTCCGGTTCGCCAAGGAACCAGGTGTATGTTGTGGCATACATTCCCTTCACTTTCGCCTGGGAAGAGAGGTCGTATGTCATCCGGTCGTCAGATACCACAGCCTCCACATTCGCTTGGTTACCATAGTAATAAACAGTGAGCTTAGGATAATCCGAAGGCACGGGAAGTGAAGAGAATGTGAAGCGGTTATTGGTTAGGCCCAACACTTTGAGATAAGCTCTGAAAGGAAGCACATCAATATTGGGGAGCTTATTATTGATAAGCCAGAGCTGTTCAAGTCGCTTGAGACCTGACAGGTCAATTTCCTCCAATAGATTGTTCTCGAGAGTGAGTTCCCATAGGTAGGGATTATCAAATTTAATGTCGGTGATTTGGTTACTTCCCAAATATAATGACTTCAGCTGTTTGAAGCCGGATGCATCAAAAGTGCTGAACTTATTTTCGGAGAGGTTGAGAAGTCTCAGATCGGTATATTTCTCAAAGAGTTTCGGATCTGAAAGATTATTTTCACCGAGAGTGAGCTCCTGCAAATCGGCATCCGGCAACACTATATCGCCGTCGGAGAGTCCCGCTCCGTTCACTGCGAGTGATTTCAGCCCGGTCAGACCGCTTCCGTCAAATACCGACATCTTGATATTATAGAAAGATAATACGTTGAGGTCGGAGGGATCATCATAGGTATAAACCTTCACCTTTGCATCCTTGAAAGTACGGATTCCGTCATATACATTATAGTTGTCATCTTTTACAGCCTCATAGGGAGTATATTCCGAGCCGTCACCACGCCAGTCAATATATATGGCCGTGCCATTGTCGGAGGCCACGATCACCTCGCCGGATGATGAGTTTTCGGTGGTGGTGAAGGAAGCGATTATCTTGGTGGGAACGCTTACGACTTTAACAGGGGTGGTGCGATAAACATCGGCTCCACTTAAGGCGGGGAAAGCAGGATTAGTCATTTCGCAATATACATCACCGAGGTCGGAATTGAGGAATCGTGTCACGCCTCCTTCACATTCCACTTCTGTGCCGATGGACAGA
This sequence comes from uncultured Porphyromonadaceae bacterium, assembly GCA_947177405.1. Lineage (GTDB taxonomy): Bacteria > Bacteroidota > Bacteroidia > Bacteroidales > Muribaculaceae > Lepagella. The sequence goes on from CAMWUJ010000075.1 coordinate 12,229, forward strand.
GGGGTTCCATCAGTTTTCTTCCATACGAAAGATGTGCCTTTTCCGTCAATCACACGGTTCTGATCAGAGAGGTTCACAGCCGGAGCTGTCCGGAGTATCTCAAGAGGCTTCTGTGGCGCATACACATAGCTTTCGGCCTCAATCTCGTAAGGTAAGGTTTCGATGCTGAACAGATTGTCGCTTATGTCGAATTTCTTGAGATTGGTAAAGGTGTCGTAGATCACTCTCTTGATGCGGTTGCCGGAAAGATTGATGGTGTCGGCCGCTCCTAAATAGGTGAGGCTTATTTCATCGGTAAGGTTATTGTCTGAAAGGTCGAGCACTTTCAGATTATCATAATCCTTGAGAGAGAATGAGGATATTTTATTATCGCTGAGCACGAGGCGTCTCATCTGAGTGTGAGATGGCACCGTCACTTCTTCAATCCCGTTTCCTGATGCTGAGAGATCAGTAAGCACATGTTTGTCCCAATTGGCATAGATCCCTGTCAGATCAAGGGTGGAGAGTTGGTTATGATCGAGATTAAGTTCTTCCAGACAACGGTTATACCGGAGGTCGATATCAGTAAGATCGGTATTGTTGATGTGAAGCGAGCGAAGTTCGGTTGCCTTCCGGAGGTCGATACTCTGCAGAGATGCACCGTTGATTGTTAAGGCAGTCATTACTTCGTTTTCAGGCATATATATTGTAACCTGCTTGCCGGGGATGATTGTGCCCTGAAGATTGGGCGATTCCGGAGTTGTGGAAGAAGTGGTTATAAATTCTTTTCTAACACCGTCACCGAAATCCACGAAGAATTTCCCGGGATTTTGCGGTGATGCCCCATAGATTCCCACATATGCAGCGAAATTATTGTTGGTATTGGTGCCGGGGAGGAAACTTACAACCTCGGATGCAGCGCCCATCTCTTCGGGACGCTTCACCACAAAGGGTGTAGTGTAAAGATTATAATCAGCAAGCAAGGAGTTTGAATACACCACATACACCGAATCAGGTATGGCTCCGGTGAAAGTGATACACCCGTTGTCATATTTATAAAGTGAGGGGTCGGCCTCAATATCGTTTCCATCAATAGCTTTCATCCACAATGACGCCGTGGTGGTGGTGCCGGGTCGAAGCACTCTGTCAGAAAGGTCGAGAACACTTTTGGTAGAGATGGATTTCGATACCGGTATTTCGTTCTGAAGATAGAAATATTCACCCCATGTCGGCTGAGGAGCCGGAAGCGTGGCGAAGTCCATGTTGTTCTTCATTATTGTCACGCTATAGAGATTCGGATTGTTCGATAGGTCAAGTGATGTGAGGAGATTATCGCTTAGACTTATATTTGTGAGTTTGGGATTGTGGGAGAGATCCAGATTCTTGAGTTTATTTCCGCCAAGATATAGAATGGCGAGGTTGGGTAGTGTAGAAAGATCTATATCCTTAAGGTGGTACCCCTGATTTATAAACCCTGATCGATTTTCTGCCATAAGAGTGGTGATCTCGGTGTTGTAAGTAAGGTTGATATTCTCAATCCGGCTCTCTGAGATGTTCAGACTGAGAAGCTTGGGGTTTTTAGATACATCAAGGGTACTCACGTTGGTCAGCTCCAGACTCATTGTGAGAAGCTCCGGACACCCTGTGGGATCAATGTTCCAGAGGTCGGTATTGTGGTATGCGTCAAAAGCCTGTATGGCAGGATAGTCGCTTAGATTAAACGACTGGTCGAGATGATCTATGATATCAATCTCAAGGATTGCCAGGTTGTTTTTGGGCGCGCCAACCTTGAGTGGAGTTTCCTTTGTGAAAGGATTATCAGAGAGATATATGGCATAAAGATTTGTGAAAGGAGTCAGATCAAGTTTTTTAAGGGTGTTATGGCTTAGGTCGAGCACCTCGAGGTTTTTGCACTGCTCCATTTCAATTTCCGTGACATAACCTCCCTGAAGCTGAATCATGTCAATCTTGGACGGGTCGCCATAGACGCGTATCAACCCCTCTTGGCTTACAGTTATGCTTTTGTAAGTACCGCTTATGGAGCCGTCTTTGATTGTCCAGGGCTCCACTTCAATTTCCTGCATGCCGAATCCGCAGTCAATGTCAAAGTAAGCGGTTTCGGTGGCACCCAGCATGATGCCGAAAGCATTATCAATGCCCGCTACGTTATAAGCGTCGCTCTTGATAGTGATAATTGGTTCCTCTTCAGCACTGCGCGTACGATTGGCTCCCTCCGCCGTGACAGGGAAGGAGAGGAAAGCCACGAGTAAAGTCAGAATGGAAAATATATTTTTCATATAGGGTAAGTTTGGGTTATTTCAGAATGATTCTTTCGGAATGACGTCCGTTGATACTCACGATATAAATGCCGGGCAAAAGGCCGGATAGGTCTGCGGTCGCTTCATCGCCTTCCGACATAGAGGAATATACAAGGCGACCATCGGTGGAATATATTTTAGTGTCAATGGTTTCAGCACCACCCACGAATAGACGGAATATGCGGTCGTCTGTCTTTGAAAGGATAAGGCGGTCGTTACGAAGATCAGCTTCCACGCCTCCGACACCGGCCGACATACGTATGGCTTCTTTAAGGCCGGCGAGGGCATCGAATTTTCCAGCACCCCAGCGCACCTGATCCTTTGTCTTTTCCACCTGGTCATCCCTTACAGCCGTCTTGGCCACTATCTGCTTCACATCATCAATCGTGAGATCCGGGTTAGCTTCAAGCCAAAGAGCGATGGATCCTGCCACGAACGGGGTAGCCATAGAGGTTCCTACTTCCTGTTTCCAATAGTTGATGCGACCATCCTCCTCAAGTTTGGCCTGACACATGAAATCAAGATATCCTTCACCATATTCCTGAGCTGCAAGCTGAGCGAAAGGCCAACTCACAGATGAGATGATAGCTGATCCGGGAGCACAGACATGAGGAAGCTGCCGACCATCGGAGAGAGTACCGAAAGATGAGAAACCGCTCACTTCTCCGGGAGCGAAACCCTCGCCGGGATAACCCGAAATACCTCCGTCGAGGCAAGTCCATTCCTGACGGGTATTGTAGGAACCCACTACGAGAAGATTATGACCCACGGCCAGGTCGGAAATCGTGCCGTCCATAGAGCCGTCGGTGAAGCCTTCCACACCGTAATTATCGAGCCATGTTGTCAGACCGTCTCCATAACATTCTATTGTCTGTCCCGGCACTCCTTCCACTTCAAATCCGAGTACATAATTGTCGTCAAGGTTAGATATGATGTTATTGATGGTATAAAAATCTACCATTCCATAGTATCTGCCTGTCTGTTCATCGATCTTTCCTCCAACTCCTACATATCCTTCGAAAGCTTTCTTGAATGTGGCATCACCGATTATGTCGCTGCTGTCCATCTGATAATCAGTAGAGCTGCAATAATAAGTGCCGATATTTTCACCAATAACAGGCATACGCATTGCCGCGCGATACCCACGGCTTTTATTATATATCACGGCCTGAAGTTTGAAAGGTGTCTCATCATTGGAATAGACCGCCACAGCTCCGTATCGTATTGTCTCCTGATCCGGATTGTCCTCGGATGGAGCATAAGCGTAGGGGTAGATGAGAGTCTTGAAAGAGGTCTCTTCTTCCGAAAATGTTTTTTTCAGGGCTATTTTCAGGTCTCCTTCATTTCCGGCCGAGATACATATGATACCGAGTTTCCCAATCTCATCGAGAAATTGTGACATTGCCGACCTGGGGTCGTGGGGTCCCATGCTGCTTCCTAAGGACAGATTATATACAATAGGACGGTCAAGATATTCGGCGAAGCCATACATATAGTCCATACCCAAGGCAATAAAGCCATCGGCGAGATCTCCGCAGGTCACGGCAATGTTCGATCCTGGGGCAACACCGTAATATTTACAGTTTTCTGTGATATATTCAGCAGGCTGCGGAATCGAGGGGTTATCCCACGGCTTCCCCACTTTCACCGGCCCGTCATATCCTCCGGCAAAGATTCCGAGAGTATGGGTGCCGTGATATGCGGAAGGCACATCGGTTACGAATTCATTGATGTTTAATTCGTTATAATGTGTCTCAGCAATGTCGGTGCCGGAAGCGTTAAATCTCAGATGACCCAGGTATCCGATGCGGGATTCATTATTGGGCAGACGGAAATTTATATGATGGGCATCAATCCCTTGATCAGCGATTGCCGTGATGACTCCGGCTCCGGTGTATGGCACGGAAAGACCCTGTTCCTTATTTCCTTTATGGATATAATCGACTCCGGCTTCAGCACGGGCGAGATCCATCGAAGCAAAAATTTTCTTTTGCAGCGACATGGCCTTTACAGCAGGGTGTTGTGATATTCTCGAAGCTTCAAGCACAGGAGCTTTCACCAATGCTATCCTTCCGGCAACGGTCATCACTTCGACTCCTTCCTTTGCCAGATCATCGGCTGAGAATCCATCGGCCAGAGTCACGAATGCCAAAGTTTGTGCCTGTGGCTCCACGGGAGTGTTTTCAATGTTTTTCAGAGTCCTTTTCCCCTTTTTTCTCACGCTGCCTTCAGACACAAGGGCAGACATTTTGTTTTTGGCCGCAGGGTTAAGTTTCTCCGAGGTGCGCAGGGAGAATTGCCTGATTTCGGAAAGTGAACGCAAATCAAGACGTTGCGCTCCGGCAATGCTTGTAAAGCCGATAGTTGCAATTATCAGACCGGTCTTGTTCATGTAGTAAAGATGTGTTAGTTTTTAATGAAAGTAGATATATGCACCAACTCTCGCTGGTGAAAAGGAAAGTATAAGACTTATCGGATGCCCCAAGAAACCACTGTGTCGATAAAACTATATTAGTCTATGACTTATATGGATTGGAAGTCCATTCCGCTAACCACCACGATAAGAGATTGCAACTTTCTTTTGTATATTGCAAAGTAAAGAAATTTTGACTGTAATTCCAAATTTATGTATGAAAAATGTTAAAAATATACTATTTTTTTGATTTATGTGTATATTCCAAGGTGCTATTGAAGTAGTTTAAACTTATTTACGAATGTTAATAAGTAAGTATTCAAAATTAAACGATAGTAAGTGTTTATTTAATCTTTTATACTATCTGCGGCTTCTTTTTTGACTCGTCCTTTTTTATCCTAAAGGAAACTCGTCGATTTTCAAT